>NZ_NRGT01000073.1:12876-321694 GCF_002332285.1 Glutamicibacter sp. BW77
CTAGCCGGTGGCCTTGACGCTCATGTTAAGCTTCGACATGCTGGAGCGTGTACCTTCGCAGTCTTGCCGGTCTCAAGGTACTCTTAAATTGAATTTTTTGTTCAAAAATAATGATGCCTGACCCTTGCCGGGGTTGGGCATCACCTTTTTAAGCGCCTTGACTAGTTCCCTAGCAGACATCCCCGGATCTATTGGGGAAGGGTCGAACTCGCACCGAAGAAAATTCGATTTCTGTTTGAGCGTGTCGCACAGAAGCACTGAGTGCTAGTAGGCCTTCAATTCCTACCGAACCAGCATGAACAGAAGGTCAGTTTCTGGTTCGGGGTCAAAAATGTACGAGAGAATTCCGGACGCTCCAATGATGAAGGCAAGTAAAACTAAGCCCGCAACGATGAGCGACACAACTATGAAAAATCGCTTGTCTTCTGGTTTCATTATTTTGTCCATAAAATTGCCTATTTTGGTTCTGGTGAAATCTTGTCAAAGAAAAGTCTAAAAGGTCTCGCGGCTTTATCGATAGCCGCCCTGCTGATTGGCAACGCAAATGCTGCTGTGGCCTTAGAAGCTCCTGATTCTTCCCACAAAGCGCTCTTAAATTTGTCGAAAGTTTCTTCCGATACGAATGTTGACGTGCTGAACACGTCTGTTGAGGCTAAAGCAACCATGGCGCAGCAATGGGATTGTCATGTTCGAGGTGGCCCGGATATTAGCCAGCCAGCCCAAAAGATAAAGGGCGATAAATATAACGGCACTTACTATCCTGTTGTCTTCACGCAGACAAATCACGCACTGTCATGCAAATCTGCGAAAAAAACCACATGGTCAGGCCGTACTCTCGGATCTATTGTCTACAAAGGCAAGACTTACTATGCTGATGCCTACGCTCCTGTACAGAAGGGGGTTCCATGCCGTCTCTAAGCAGTATCCTGACAAAAATCAAGATTCGCCTGGGCTCGAAATATTCAGAAGATCAGATGGTCTACGTCGTCTATGGGAAACAACCCAGCCCATTTCCAGATCTTGAATACATAGAGCCAATAATTGCGATCGTGGCCAGTGAACGTGAATGCTTTGCGATTCAGGAAAAGTATCTAGACACTAAAGTCAGCTGGGAAGCTCGTAAGGTGCAGGGTGCCGAAAGCATAGACCTGGTAGATGGCTGCGTTTTGTATCTGACGCATACTACTTTGTCATCGTACGATGAGGACGCCGATGGGAATCCAATCTTCGGGATCATGGAGAATCCACAGCCCACGGCTCTATATTGCAGTCGGGGCGCCGCTGAACAGCAAGCACCGGATCAATACCTGCACATCGTTACCCTCGGTGAAATAAACCTTCGTGGCGTCGGAGAGCTTTTGGAATAAGTGTCCAGCACCCTACGCCAATACCTGAAGTTGCCAGACATGACGGGGCCGCACCTACCAGGTGCGGCCCCTCTTCATGTTGCTTGCCACGTTGCAGGAGATGGTATCGGTTTAGATGCCTGCTTGACCCTATCCGCGTTGTCTCAACAAACTAAAGATTATTGAGACACTCTCCTCAGCCCGGCCATGCCGTCTCAATATTCCGGAACGGCAAGGAGTCCAACCGTCTTATAAAGTCGTCCCAACGTAAAACGTCTTACCTGCTTGCCGTGCAGGGGTTTTTGAGCCACACTGGGCAGGTGAGACATTTGGGATACACGCGCGTGAGCACTTTGAGCCAAGACGCGGCCTTGCAGCTCGATGCCCTGGTTGCTTCAGGGGTGCAGAAGCGCGACGTGTTCGCCGACGTGACTTCCGGCAGCCGCAGCGCGATCGAGCGGCCCGGAATGAAGAATCTGCTGGACTATGCCGAAGCCGGCGACACCGTCGTGGTGTGGCGGGTTGACCGGCTGGGCCGCTCCCTGATCGATGTCTTGAATACCGTGAACCTTTTGCGGGAGCGCGGGATTAATGTCCGCTCCATTTCCGATGGCATCGACCCGGCCACCTCGACCGGTCGGATGATGCTGAACATGCTTGCCTCGTTGGCCGAATACGAGCGCGAATTGATCGTGGAACGAGTCAACGCCGGCATTGCCGCCGCCCGGCAATCCGGAACCCGTTTCGGCCGGCCGGCCTCTGACCCGGCAGTGATTGCCGACAAGCTCGCGATCGCCAAAGATGCCCGCGCCAGGGGACGCACCGCCGAAGACGCAGCACGCCTGGTTGGCTGGAGCCGCGCAACGTTCTACCGCCACTTGGGCCAAGAGCCCGCCTCTTCCAAGAGCTTGTGATCGGCCATGTCCCGGCGAAGCGAAACGCGCAGGGACGCACCGCTGGGGCGAGACCAGAATGACAGCAGTACCGAGAAAGCAGGAACTCCTCGTGACTACCTGGCTAAGGCAACAGCACGTTGGGAAATGCTGCGGCAACACGTCGAAGACGGAGTGCCGCTGACGGTTCTGGCAGGGGAACACCATATCGGCCTGAGGACACTGCAACGATGGCACCAGAGCTTCAAGCTCCACGGGAAGCCTGGTCTGGAACCGGTGGCACCTGGCAAACGTGGACGCCGGATGCCCAGCGAATTCGTGAACCTGGTCGAAGGCCTCGCCTTAGCTAAACCGCCCAGGACCACGGCAGCCATCCACGAACAAGTCAACAAGGTAGCGCTCCACCAAGGGTGGGCACCGGTTTCCTACTCCACCATCCGCTCGATTGTCGGCGAGATAGATCCGGGGATGATGACGCTGGCGCAGCAAGGTACGGCGGCGTACCGAGATAAATATGAACTGGTCTGGCGCCGCCGCGCCGAACGCCCGAACGCGGTGTGGCAGGCCGATCATACCGAGCTCGACATCCTGGTTTTTGACGCTAGCCACCAGCCGGTCCGCCCGTGGCTCACCACGATCATGGATGATTACTCGCGAGCCCTCTGCGGGTACATGATCTTCACCGGCGCCCCCTCATCCTTGAATACGGCATTGGCGTTGCGTGAGGCGATCTGGCCCAAAAAGACAGCTTATTGGCCGATGTGCGGAATCCCTGATGTGCTCTATGTAGACCACGGAACCGATTTCACGAGCCACCACTTAGCGCAGGCCGCCAGAGACCTGCACTTCGAAATCATTTTCTCCACGGTGGCCCGGCCGCAGGGCAGAGGAAAGATTGAGCGATTCTTCGGCACCCTCAATACCGAGCTCTTAGCCCGGTTGCCTGGCTACCTGCACAGCGTGCCCAATCCTAAGCCGGGGCTGTCCATCGGTGAACTGGACACGGCGCTAGAAGAGTTCATTGGGCAGAACTATCACCAGCGTGAGCATCAAGAGATCAAGGAAACGCCTCAAAAAGCGTGGCAGGGCAACGGCTGGTTACCGCGTCTGCCTGAAACCATCGATGAACTGAACCTGCTGCTGCTCAC
This sequence comes from Glutamicibacter sp. BW77, assembly GCF_002332285.1. NCBI lineage: Bacteria > Bacillati > Actinomycetota > Actinomycetes > Micrococcales > Micrococcaceae > Glutamicibacter > Glutamicibacter sp. BW77. The sequence goes on from NZ_NRGT01000073.1 coordinate 16,264, forward strand.
GGTCGCCAAACCAAGAATCGTCCACCGCGATGGCGTGCACTTCCAAGGCCTACGCTACATTTCCCCGTTGCTGGCCGCCTACGTCGGAGAATCCGTCATTCTTCGCTACGACCCTCGGGACGTTGCCGAGATCCAGGTCTTTCACCGGGGCCAGCACATCTGCAAAGCCGTGGATCCCACGCATGAACGAGCCACCGTGACGTTCAAGGACATCCAGAAGGCACGCTCCGCACGCAAGCGTCAGTTGCGCGGACAAATCAAAGAACGAATAGCCACCGTCGCAGAATTTCTACCGGCCGGACAACCACCAACGGAGCCAACCCAACCTGATCCGGCGGCCCACCCAACTAAGAAAACGAAGTTGCGCACCTACGCAGAGGACGAATAATGGCACCCTCAACATTTATCGCAACAAAGGAGCACCGCCGCTTCACTGAGTTCGCCAATGCGGTGCGCAGGCAGCGGACCATCGGGATCTGCTACGGACAAGCTGGAATCGGCAAAACCCTCTCGGCTAAACGCTATGCCAACTGGAGCCCGAAAGCCGCGGCGTTAGTAGAGGAATGGGGTCGCCGGGAGGACAGCGACCTCCAAATCTATAAGGATCTAGCCAAAACGCGAACCGTCTTCTTCACCCCAGGGGTTCTGACAACTCCTAAGCAAATCAAAGAAGAGCTCTCACTGATCACTAATCGGACCTCGATCTGCATTCACCAACATCTTGATACCCTAGGCGTCACGAACGGTCCGATGAATCAAGACAAGCATGTGGAGCTGATCATCGTCGACGAGTCGGAACGACTCAACGCCACTGCCTTGGAAGTGCTGCGAGATAGGTATGACAGGAACAATATCGCTCTGATGCTGATTGGGATGCCCGGCATAGAAAAGCAGTTCAGCCGATATCCTCAGCTCTATAGCCGTGTCGGCTTCGCCCACGAATACCGTCCGCTTGCGCAGGATGAACTGCATTTCGTCCTGCAACGAAAGTGGCGTGCCCTCGGCAAAACCATGGATTTGGAGGACTTCACCGATACGCAAGCTGTCGCGGCGATCGCGCGCATCACGCGCGGTAATTTCCGGCTGATTGATCGGCTCTTCACACAGATGCAGCGGGTCCTGAAGATCAATGAGCTGGACACTATTACCGATGACGTTGTTGAAGCTGCGCGTTCCACGCTCGTTATCGGAATCAGTTGAACCGCCATGAGTATCTGCGCGAAAACCGCCAAATCAAGCTAACAGTCACAAGTGTGTTTCGTCAAGTTTTTGTAGACCATTAAAGCGCTTAAAAGTAGGCCACTTCGGCTGAGAATTAAGCCATTTCAGTTCAAGAAGATCCGGGTCATGGCGTTGTCGCAGCAGATCTTGGGGCTGACCGGCAACCTGGAGCGATTGTCGATATCCAAGTCCGGGTCCTCGGCCCGGCAGGCGAGAAAGGCCTCACAATGAGAATCCTGTTTCCCGGAGGTTTTCATCTGACGCAACGTATCAGAGTTCCCGGAGGTATTGACATGATGCAACAGGCTGAGCCACATCCAGGGGTGGGGCGGCTGGTTCCTATCCTGCCAGCTAGTCCCAGACCAGCCACCTCGATGCTCACAGTTATATACGGCGGGGCTACGGCCCTGTTGAGCATTCTGCACCACGCTTAAGTTTTAAGAGCCGGTATCGCTCGGGAAGTTCACTATAATTGTTGGGAATTACTATAGATGAGTGTCGATCCGAGCAAAGCGATAGAAAATAGGTGCCGCCATGTTTGAGTTAGTCGATTTGAAGAAGTTCGACAATGGAACACTAAATTTTGCTGGATGGCATGGCGATGGTGACCGATTGAAACCAGAAGTTCAACGAGCCATCCAAGGCATCAAGGGAAAAATGAAGGTACCTTACAAGCTCGAGTCAAGAGCATTACTCTCCCGTCGGATTGACAACGATTTCAATAACGAGGCGATCGAAGTTCTGCTACCTCTTGAATTTGGTGGTCCAGATTCCAGTCGACATATTGGGTATCTTTTCGAACGCGACCTTTGGAAATACCGAGATTCCCTCAAACGACTTCTGGACGTTTTTTTCTACATTGAGGTGAAGTTGGTGCACACATTCAGCAGGTACGATCAGAAGCAGGTCAGGAATTATAGTGATTTCCTTTCGAGCCATGAACTACGAAAGAAATGGATCGAATCACCAATTTCTGAAAAGCATTGCTTAGAAATAGGCGCCGAATATATGTCTAGTTATATAGCGTTGCCTAGTGGGGAGGAACTGGCTTTTTCGGTAGAAGAGATTTTCAGGGGAGCTGCTGAAAATTGTGATCTTGGGGAGGCACTGCGCCAGTACCATGCGCTTCGAATACAGCGAGCTATTGAAGACCCTGGTTCGCCAGCTAACGAACGCCTGCGACAACATAGCTCTGCAGCGGCCTCGATAACTGAGTATTGGTTGGGAAGGAATTCTGAGCCAATAAATCCTGAGAACATCACTTTCGTTCCTGTACATAATTCACGACGCTTTAAAATCCGTGTCAAGAGCGGACGAAGTGAAATTGGAATGGTCAGTAGCGATAAAGTGCTCTGTCTTAAAGACGAACGAACGAGGCTTGCCGTTTCGGAAGCTGCCAACAGGCAGGGAATCGATCTCAATAAACCAGCGTGCGATTTACGAGTTCCTCAATACGCAGACATACGCATCACTGCTGAGGGTGGAGGGCTGTATGAGGTCTTTGCAGTCGTCAATTCATCACGATCTGAAATCCGTCTAATCGGTGAGTATGACTCAACGATTCAACATTTGAGGCTTGCGTCGTTGACGTACGAAGCGTGGGTGATTGAAGTAGTTGCAAGACATGGGCTCAAAGTCGTGTCCGTCGACGTTAGTTATGAATTCCCAAATGGTGTCACCACAATTATGGTTCCTGCTTCCCAGGAGCAAAATAACAGTTGGAACTCATTCCGAGTTGTTGGGGTTACACCGTTGGTGCTACATACCTTTGACGATGTCGAACAAAAGCTCCTCGGGCTCTATTCCTCTGCAGAGTCTCAAATGCCATGTGACCATCAGCAGCTCGAGATGTTTACAGGCGAAAATGGTGTGGAAATCGACGAGTGGGGCTATGCGCGATTCCAAAATCTCTTCCTACGAATCCCCGACGGTCAAGGCCAATGCCGCATCTGTTCAAATTCTGCGTTGAGCATTGGAGAGCTTTCATACTGTTCGCTGTGCTGTACAAGGGCCTCTCGTGGCATATGGGTAGACGACGGATTGCAAGGGCGAAACACGCAAAGAGCCGCCTTCGCTTTGATGTCCTTAATCAGCGAAGAGTTCTCTGGCCGGCTACCCACACAAAATGATCTAAGCACAATTACCGCCACCGAGCCGAAAATCGTTGACCGACAGATGCTTCTGCGATTTATGATTCCCAGAAACGGTCTTATAAGTGATACTGGAAATGTCTGGCGAGGCTGGGATGAATGGCTACGCCTGGCTGACGCTCCTATGGATCAGATGAGCAAGTCTAAAAACAACTTTGGCAACTTCGGCTTAGCCGTAGACGGACACGCCTGCCGCTCAGACATTGAACGAAAAATCGACAACTTCCTATACCTAAACGGTATCAGCCACACGGTCGAGCCATTTTATCCATTTGATGAAGCATTAAATACGACAGGCCTCCGCGGAGACTGGTTAATTGCCAACAATGTTTTCGTCGAAGCTTGGGGCCTGAAAGGTCAGGAACAATACGACCAGAAAATCAATCGGAAGAGACAGCTTGCCATGAAGCATGGCATCCGCCTGATCGAAATAGAGCCAAAAGACATGTCCAACTTAAACCGTATTTTCTCGGACTTCATAGATTGCTAAATACTTTTAGAAATTGCGCCATAGTCTAACTTGACTTGAAAATTTCCGTACCACCGGGAGCAGGCAATTCCGAATGATGACACGATGCGGGTCAGCAGTGTGATGGGTCATGATCTTGGTGATGAGAGGCCAACCATCAATCGTGCAAGTCGGTACCGGAGCTGCCAATGACTATTAGGCCAGTTTTTCATGATGGTTCGGAAACCCACCAGCGCACGGCATGGGCCCACGTGGTGTCAGGTTCGGTTGAGGAGGACCAGCGCGTCTCTGTGTTCGCCTAGCTGCGCATCGCGTTGGATGCGCGACTGCAAGGCGCGGGCGATGATCACCGTGGAGTCTCCAGCCTGAATCCGTTCGACGATCTGTCAGCGCAGCCACGCGTGCACGTGGTCGAACACCGATTCGTTCGCGCTCAATCGGGTCCAGGTCTGGTCCTGAACAAAGCGGTCGATGACGCTGGTTGCGCCGAGCTTCGCCACTCCGTCCTGGGCATCCAGAAAATGTGCAACCACCGTCGCCGCCTGGGCAAGTACCCCGGCGGCCGAGGACTACGCGGAAACAGAGAACAACAGCAGCGGAAGCTGCGCGCTCACCGATGCCACCGATGACCCGGTTAGTGTCACCGGGCCCTGGCCTGCATCAGCGGTAGTCAGTGCGATGTCGCCGGGTGCCCGCGGAAGAGCGCCTTGAAGTCTTCCGCGGGCAGTGGCGGCGCCGCCACTGCGGTATTAAACGCGAGCGCCGACGAGCTCCTCTCGCAGTACCGCGGCCCCGGTACTCAGCGCGCTGAGCTTGGACAGTGCAACATCGCGGGGGAACGGTGCCATGCCGCAGTTGGTACTCGGGATCAGCTTGTCTGCATCCACATATTCCAGTGCCTTACGCAGTGTCTCAGCCACTTCTTCAGGGGTTTCAACATGCTGGTTTGCCACATCGATTGCGCCGAGCATAACCCGCTTGCCGCGCACCAGCTCCACGACCTCCAGCGGGACATTCGAGTGGTGGGATTCCAACGAAATGGTGTCAATGGACGAGCGCTGCAGCAGCGGGAATGACTTCTCGTAGTGACGCCACTGGGTGCCCAGGGTTGCTTTCCAATCATTGTTCGCCTTGATGCCGTAGCCAAAACAAATATGCGCCACGGTCTCAGCCTTCAATCCTTCGCAGGCGCGTTCCAGAGCGGCCACGCCCCAGTCGGCTACCTCGTCGAAGAAGACATTGAACGCCGGCTCGTCAAACTGGATGACATTCACCCCAGCGGCTTCCAACTCCTTGGCTTCCTGGTTCAGGATGGCAGCGAACTCCCAGGCCAGCTTCTCGCGGCTGCCGTAGTAGCCGTCATGCAAGGTGTCCACCATGGTCATCGGACCGGGCAGGGTCCACTTGATCTGGCGGTCGGTTAGCGTGCGCAGGAACTTCGCATCCTCTACGAACACCGGAGCCTTGCGCTCCACTGCGCCGACCACGCTGGGCACATTTGCCTCATAGCGGTCACGGATCAGCACGGTCTGGTTGTTTTCGAAATCAACGCCTGAGAGGTGCTCGATGAAGGTGGTGACGAAGTGCTGGCGGGTCTGCTCGCCATCGGAAATGATGTCGATGCCGCGGCGGGTCTGCTCCAGGACCGCGGCGCGCATCGCGTCCTGCTTGCCCTCGATGAGTTCTGCGCCTTCGAGCTTCCACGGGGACCAGAGGGTCTCGGTTTCAGAAAGCCATGAAGGCTTGGGCAGGGAGCCGACGATAGAGGTGGGAAGCAGGGAATTGGTCATAATTGGTCCTTCGGATTCCTAAGATAATTGATTAGGCGGTGGGGACTGCGCAGTTGGCAGCCCAGGATTCGAGCAATTGGCGATTCGGGGTGATGAAATGCTCTTCGGTGAACTTGCCTTGGATCTTGCCCAATTGGGTTCGCTCTTCGCGGTCATAAAAAACGCGGGTAGGGGAGAAGTCCTGGGCGCCGAGACTCGGGTGGTACACAGCAGGCGCTGCCGAATTGGCGTTGTAGATCTCGGGGCGGTAGATCTTCTGGAATGTCTCCATGGTGCTGATCAGGCTGATCAGCTGCAGATTGGTGTAGTCGTTGAGCAGGTCGCCACGGAAGTAGAACGCCAGCGGTGCCACGGCACCTGGTGGCATGAAGTAGCGCACGCTCAAGCCCATTTTTCCGAAGTAGGCGTCGGTCAATGAATTCTCATCCTGTTGGTATTCCAAACCGAGCACTGGATGGCTGTTGCCGGTGCGGAAATAGGTTTTGGAAGTCGAGACGCTGATGCAGACCACCGGCAACTGGGCAAAACGCTCACGGTACGCCTGTGAGTTCAAGAAATGCTGGAAGAGCTGCCCATGGAGATCGCCAAAATCTTCCGGAAGCACCGGGGCTCCGCTGTCATTACACGAAGCTGGAAGCACCACGCTGAAGTCGTAATCGCGGACATAAGAAGAAAAATTATTGCCGACTATTCCCTGGGTTCGAGTGCCGGTGAGTTTATCCACGATCGTGGTTTCAAGCACTTCTAAAAGAGGAAATTGCTGGTCGGTATTATCGGCAGAAAAATGCACATTTGCGGAAATGATTTCCAGTTCAAGAGAATAGCGGTCGCCCTGGGGATTGTCCCAGTGAGCCAAGGAATTGAACCGGCGGTTGATCATCGTCAGGGCATTGCGCAGGTTCTCTTCGCGGCGCTCTCCACGCGCCAAATTGGCGAAGTTCGTGGTGGTGCGCGAATTTGTCGAAGGGGAGTAATTCTCGTCGAATTTAGTGGTGTTAATGCTGAAATTTAATGCGTCTGCCATGATGGCCAATCTGTATTTGGGAGGCCTGGGCAGGCCGAGGGGAAGTCGTTGCGTCAATCATGCAGGGTGATTCTTGATATCGGGTAACTCGATATAACTATGGATTGATATAGACTCTGGCTATGGTTCAGGGAACAAATGGATTGACGCTGCAGCAACTTCGTTATTTCGTGGCGGTCGCCTCCGAGGGGTCCATCTCCGCGGCGGCCGACCTCATTTACGTCGCACAGCCCAGCATGTCCTCAGCGATGAAAGAGCTTGAATCACGAGTCGGGCGCACCTTGCTGATGCGCTCGGCCAGGGGAGTAACGCTCACCGCCGAAGGCGCAGAATTCCTCGGCTACGCCCGGCAGGTGCTCGAGCAAGTGGAGCTTCTCGAGCATCGCTATCTCGGTCGCCCCTCGGCCCGGCGGCTGCTGGGCGTCTCCACCCAGCACTACTCCTTTTCGGTGGATGCTTTTGTTCGGATGGTGCAGGCCAGCGGGGCCGAGGAATACCAGTTTTCGCTCCGCGAGACGCGCACCGAACAGATCATCGAGGACGTGCGCACCCTGCGCAGCGACATCGGGATCCTGTACCGCAACGACTTCAACCGGAAGGTCATCGACAAGCTGCTGCGCGAGTCCCGGCTGGTATTCCACCCGCTGTTCCTGGCCGATCCGCACATTTTCATCTCGCGCAGCAACCCGCTGGCCACCCGAACCCAGGTCACGCTCGAAGACCTCGAAGACCTGCCCCGGCTGACCTTCGACCAGGGCGCGAATAATTCCTTCTACTTCGCCGAGGAGGTGCTCTCCACGCGCTCCAGCCAACGCGAAATCCAGGTCTCGGACCGCGCCACCATCTTCAACCTCATGATCGGCTTGGGCGGGTACACGATCTCCACCGGCATCATCAGCGACGAGCTGGACCCCTCCATCGTGGCCATCCCGCTAGCGATCGAGGAGCGCATCGAGATCGGCTGGATTGATCACGCTGCCATTCCGCTCACCGACCAGGCCCAGCGCTACCTGCAAGAAGTGCGAACGGTGGTCGCCAGCTTCGGGGTAGAAGTGCTTGGCTGAGCCGCCAGCAGCGTAACCCCCGGTCATCGAGCACCGGCACATCGTCACAAACTTCCAACAAAACCTCTACATCACGCCGATTCATCTCAAAAGGTCGCGTCATAAAGTGCTGCCGGCCACCTCGTCATCATGACAACGAGAAGTCATATGAAGCCTGGCGGCCTTGTATGAAGCCGGCCGCCCGATACCGCTTGCACCGTTTGCGTCCCATGGCCAACCATGGAGGAACAACAAACCATCAAGAGCGACTAAGAGATCTGGCTCGTTGACGTCGCAGCAACCATCGGGAAACCGAAAGGTGCTAATGCCAGGAACGATGGAGCAGTTCCGAACGCGTTTTTGCGTACTGTGCTTCGTGCCGCCGCACGATGCCAATCGGTGCACTCCCTCGCAGATAATCGAGGAGGAGCCATGAGCCAGGAAACCGACGCGGTGCACGCAGGGTACCGCCCGAGCGGAGACTTCCGCCCGATGCTGCCGCCGCTGCACAATTCCGCAGCCTACCAATTCGCATCGCATGCCGAAGCGATCGAGAAGTTCGCCCTGCGCCAGGCCGGCTTCACCTACTCGCGCACCGGCAACCCCACCGTTTCGATTCTCGAACAGCGCGTGGCCGCCCTGGAAGGCGGGGCCCACGCGGTGGCCACCGCCACCGGGCAGGCAGCCGTGGCCTTGTCCCTGCTGGCCCTGACCCAGGGACCCAAGCACATTGTGGCCTCTTCCTCGCTGTACGGCGGCACCGTGGACCTGTTCACCGACACCTTCGCCGACTTCGGCATCCGCATCAGCTTTGTCGACCAGGCCGACCCGTCCGCCTGGGCCGCTGCCATTGAGTCGGACACCCGGGCGTTCTTCTTGGAGTCCGTCTCCAACCCGCTGTGCACCGTGGCCGATCTGCCCGCCATCGCGGCGATCGCCCACGAGCACAACATCCCGGTGGTGGTCGACAACACCCTGGCCACCCCGCTGAATATTCGGCCTCTGGAACTCGGTGCCGACATCGTGGTGCACTCGGCCACCAAGGGCCTGGCCGGTCACGGCTCGGTGCTCGGCGGGGTAGTGGTGGACTCGGGGAAATTCGACTTCTCCGATGCCGCCCGCTGGCCGCAGATCGCCGCCCCGCGGGTGCGGCTGAACAACACCTCGCTGCTTGAGCGCCACGGACCGGCCGCCTACGCAATGCTGGTGCGTTCCAAGTTCCTGCACGATCTGGGCCCGACCCTGGCCCCGGCCAGCGCCCAGGGCATCCTTGCAGGCATCGAGACGCTGCCGGTGCGCGCCGCCCACGTGCAGCGCAGCGTCACCAGGCTGATCGACGCGCTTGCCGAGTATCCGGGCATTGCCGCCATCCACCACCCTGCGCTGCCCGGCCACCCGAGCCACGAGCTGGCCAAGAAGATCACGCCCAAGGGCACCGGCTGCGTGCTGGCCATCGAGCTGGCCCACCCGGCCCTGGTTTCCCCGGTAATCGATGGGCTCAAGCTGATTTCCCTGGCCGCGAATGTGGGGGACACCCGCACCATGGTCTCCCACCCGGCGACCATGACGCACTGCCGGCTCTCGGAGCAGCAGCTGGCCGACGCCGGCCTGAACACCTCCACCCTGCGCCTGTCGGTCGGTCTGGAAGACCCCGCCGACCTGCTCGCCGACCTCACCCAGGCACTGGATCTGGCATTGGACCAGGCCCTGGCCCCACAAACCCAAGGAGCATGATGACTGGCTTCAACACCCTCGCCGTGCACGCCGGCCAGCACAAGGATCCGCACACCGGGGCGGTCGTGCCCCCGATCTACCAGACCAGCACCTTCATCCAGGACGGCATCAACGTGCTGCGTTCCGGGCATGAATACTCCCGCGGCTCGAACCCCACCCGCGACGGATTCCAAGAGCAGCTCACCGCACTGGAAGGCGGGACCGCCGGATTCGCCTTCGCCTCGGGCATCGCCGCCGAAGACGCGCTGCTGCGCGCAGTGCTGGAACCGGGCGACCACATCATCCTGGGCGCCGACGGCTACGGCGGCACCAACCGGCTGATCTCCAAGCTGCACGGCAAATGGGGGATCACCTCTTCCGCGGTGGACATCACCAGCCTGGATTCGGTGCGCGCCGCGGTGCGCCCGAACACCGCGCTGCTCTGGGTGGAGACCCCGTCCAACCCGCTGCTGGGCATCGCCGACCTGGCCGGCTGGGCAGCCATCGCCCGCGAGCACGGCGCCCTGCTGGTGGTGGACAACACCTTCGCCACCCCGTACCTGCAGCGGCCGCTGGATTTCGGCGCCCACGCGGTGGTCCATTCCACCACCAAGTACATCGGCGGGCACTCCGATGTGCTCGGCGGGGCCGTCATCGTGGCCGATCACCATTTCCGTGGCCAAACGCTGTCCGAAGCCGTCGGCTACCAGCAGTTCGCCGGCGGCGCGGTGGCCGGACCGCAGGATTCCTACCTGGCAGCCCGCGGCTTGAAGACCTTGGGCCTGCGCATGGAACGCCACTGCGCTTCGGCGGACAAGCTGGCCCGCTGGCTCGATGCGCAGCCCGAGGTCACCCGGGTCTACTACCCGGGGCTGGAAAGCCACCCCGGCCACGAGCTGGCCAAGCGCCAGCAGCGTGGTTTTGGAGGCATCGTCTCGCTGCAACTCACCAATGAAGCAGCGGCCCGCGCCTTCGCCGAATCCATGGAGTACTTCCAGCTCTCGGTCTCTCTGGGCGGCGTCGAATCCCTGGTCTGCTACCCGCGCGAAATGACCCACGCCTCACTGATCGGCACCGAGCTGGAAATCCCGGCCAACCTGGTCCGCCTTTCGGTGGGCATCGAGGAACCGGAGGACCTCATCAACGATCTCACCGCCGGGCTGGCCGCCGCACGCTCCGCTGTCATGAACGTCCCACGCCCCGCCATGGCTTCCGCCTAGTTATCCACATTCGTCAGCAGCACAACCCCAACATTGCGCGAAGGCACCATGCTGTGTTCATGACAGCATCCATGAACGCAGCCTTGAGGCAGCTGGCGGAGGCAGCCAGCTTGGTCGCCTCCGCCACGGCAGCGCTCGCCCAGCCAGATCTTCCCGCTGGGCACGCCGCCTACTTTGCGATGCTCACCGAACACCTCGGGCAACAGCTCACCCGCGCACAGATTCACGCCGCCGAAGCGGCACGCCGCACCGGTGCACACAAACTCGACCAAGAGTCTCTCCAAACGATCAGCGACGCGGGCCCGAAACCCACCGCGCAGGATGTGGACGCCACCGTGGGGCGCACCACCAGCGGACGCACACACTTTAGGCACACCGCGGACCTCTTGCATGGCTGGTTGGGTATCCCGTTGTCTACCGCACGGGATCGCTTGGTGCAGGCCGATTGCCTGATCGCCGGGGTCAACGATGCCGGCCAACTCACCGCACCATGGCTGCCTGAACTCGCCAAGCAGTTTACCGACGCGAACACGGACCCGCGGCTGGTCGTGGCCGCCTCAAAGAAGATCCATGCCGTGCGTAATGACTTAGGCCAGGACCACGTGCGCGAAGCGGCGAAGACAAAATTACAGGCCGACGCGGTTCACTTCATCAAAAACGAGCCGGAGACCGCGCGGAAGCATCTGTCGGATCTGGTGGCGGAGGTCAAGTCTGGAACCCGTGAAATGGAGGCGCTGCTTGCGGAAATCGGTTTTTTCAAAGTCGGCACCCGCAACGGACTAGTGGAATATCTACTTCGCGTACTGCCCGCGCAGGCCGCGGTCATCGAGGCGTTCCGGCAGCAGCTAAACAACCCGAAGACGATCGCGGGGAATCGCGACGCGCTCCGGGAGCTGGATTCTGAGCTAACCGGAGAACCAGCCAGTCAATGGGACGATGTCAGTTCCATGCCCGACTGGGCGCGAGCCGACGCCACACAGTCGGAGGAAGCCGGCGACGGGGAACTTCTTTCATCCACCGCCGAGGAACCTGACGAGCAGCCCGCAGGGCAGGTCAACAACGAACCGACCGCAGAACCGGCGGCCCGCACACCGCGCCCTGAGCAAATGGACGCACCATGGGAAAATCTGAGCCCCGAGCGGAGACATCTGATCGGGTTCATGGCGCTGCTGATGATCGATCGCACAGGTTCAGGGGGTTCGCCAGGTAAACAACCCGGGTTGGCCACCCCGCAGGTGAGCATCATCATTGACTACGAGAAGATGCTCGAACGCGGCAAGGATTTCGCGGTGACTTCCTCCGGCTTTGCCTTATCGGTGGGCGAGACGCGCGCGGCGTTATGCAACGCCGGAGTGTATCCAGTGGTGCTCAACGGCAAGAGTCTTCCCTTGGATTTGGGCCGGACACAACGGTTATATTCCAAGGCGCAGGGTCGTGCGATCCGTGCCGCCTATCGGGGTTGTTCATATCCGGGGTGCAGTATGCCTGCCGAACGGTGCGAGCTGGATCATTTGGATGCGTGGGAGAAAGGCGGCAATACCGACATCTGCTCCTCGGATCTGGGCTGTCCGGTGCATCATATTGAACGGCACTGTGGCTTGTTCCACGCGGTAAAAATTCCAGGATGCCGTCCGATGGTGTTGCTGTCTAAGGAGCTGGATCCGGAGCAGCGCTTGCGGGTGAACACGTTTTTCCTGACACCCGATGAGGCGCTGGAGGCTAACGCATTGGCCGATTCCATGACCAGGTTGTGGCGTGCAGGGAAGCTCGATGTAGAAATAGTCGACCCCTAAGCAACGAATCGCCTCGAACCGCCAAAGCTGCGCGGCCCTTGCCACCCGGCGCTCCCGGCCTCCAGACAATGCCCGGTGGCCGCGTCCGGAAAATCATGCGGCGTAATCATGTTGAGCGTGCGAATCTTGATCGTTTTGTCGTCATAATTGGCGCGAGGGTGATCGTTTTGCCAAGATGAGTTCATGTCTTCTGATCTTCCTGTTCACTCCGCACCCGAGTCGGCCGGCGAGGAACGCAACGCCAAGGTTGCCGTCACCCTCTTCCCGCTGCTGGTTCTCGCCGGCGGAGCCATCGCACTACTCACCCCCGAAACCTTCACCGGCTTCTCCAAGCTGATCAATCCGTTGCTGATGGTCATCATGTTCGGCATGGGACTCACGCTGACCTGGCCGGACTTCGCCCTGGTAGTGCGCAAGCCGCTGCCGGTGGTCCTGGGCGTCATCGCCCAGTACGTCATCATGCCGCTGCTGGGCCTGGGCATCGCGATGTTGCTGCAATTGCCACCAGCACTGGCCGCCGGCGTGATCCTGGTCGGCTGCGCCCCGGGCGGCACGGCATCAAACGTCGTCACCTACCTCGCCAAGGGCGACGTCGCACTGTCGGTAACGATGACCTCGATCTCCACCCTGCTCGCCCCGATCTTCACCCCGCTGCTCACCTTGTGGCTGGCCGGACAGTACCTGCCGGTGGACGCCGGCACCATGGCACTGTCCATCGTGCAGATCGTCCTGATCCCGGTAGTGCTCGGACTGGTGCTGCGTGCGATCATTCCGCGTCTGGTCAACGCGGTGCTGCCGGCCCTTCCATGGGTTTCGGTCATCGCGATCACGTTTGTGGTGGTCATCGTGGTCGCCGGCAGCTCGGCGGCGATTTTCAGTGCCGGCCTGCTGATCCTGCTGGCGGTCATCCTGCACAACGCCGGCGGCATCGCGCTGGGCTACGGCACCGCAAAACTCTTCAAGCAGCCGATCGCCAGCCGCCGCACCATGGCCGTCGAGGTGGGGATGCAGAATTCTGGTCTGGCCTCCGGTCTGGCCAAGCAGTTCTTCACCCCCGAGGCTGCCCTTCCCGGCGCCGTGTTCTCCGTCTGGCACAACCTGTCCGGCGCGCTGATCGCAGCGTACTGGCGTCGCAGCAGCGCAAAGAATGCTCAACGTGCGGCCGCGGAGGCGCAAACGGTGAAGTAACCAAGCCCCTGCGCACCATGCACGCAGCGCCGGCCCCAGAAATTCTGGGGCCGGCGCTGCGCGGTTTAAAACGTGGTGGTTTAGTGGGTGAGCAGATCGTTCGGGTAGCGGACCCCCACCGATGCGCGGATCGTATCGAAGAGTTCCATGGTTTTCACCGAGTGCTCCCACGGCATGGTGGGGGACGCGGTGAGTCCCTGCTGAATGCAGCGGGTCGCCTCACGGAACTCGTACCCGTAGTTCTCGCCTACCGCCTCGAACTCTTCCACGCGTGCCGGCCCGTCGGTGGGGTGAACGATCAGTTGACTGGCGTTATGCAGCGGCGTGTTGGTCGCCAGCCATCCGGCCGAACCGACCACCCGCGCCTGCTGGGGTGCATTGCCGGTCAGCGTCACCATGAGTTGCGCGTGCCCACCGGCTGCGTACCCCAGGTTGATCGCGGTTTGAGTATCCACCCCGTCTGCGTTGAGCTGCGCTACCGCCTGCACCGAATCCGGGAATCCTAGCGCACCGACGGCCCAAGTCAACGGGTACACCGCTAAATCCAATAGCGCCCCTCCGCCGGCCTTCGGGTCAAAGAGACGCCAGGCCGGATCGTATTGAGCAAGGAATCCGAGGTCCGCTTGTACCCAGCTGATCTCGCCCAGTTCCCCGGATTCGATAATCGCCAGTGCCCGGGCGAAAGCGGGGGTGAACCGCGCCCAGAGTGCCTCCATGAGGAACAGCGAGCGTTCGCCGGCGAAGTTAACAAGGGTGCGCGCCTCGGCGGCGTTGATGGTCAGCGACTTCTCGCAGACCACATGCTTGCCGGCGGCCAACGCGGCCATCGCGATCTCGAAGTGCTGCCCATGCGGGGTCGCAATGTAAACGGCGTCCAGCTGGGCATCGGCCAAAAGCTCCTGGTAGGAACCGTAGGCGCGTTCGATGCCGTGCTCGTCGGCGAAGGCGCGTGCCTTAACCACGTCGCGGGAGGATACCGCGCACACGTTTGCATCCTCCAGGGCTTGCAGGTCGCCCAGGACCTTGGCGACGATCCGCCCGGTGGCCACCACGCCCCAATTCAGCGTTCGTCCGGTCGCGGCCTGCGATGGTGCTGCGCCCGGCTGGGCGACGGGCGGGGTAAGGATATGGGACTTCACGGGAGGATACGATCCTTTGGCTAGCGGGGAAGAGGCCGGGATGGGCTAGGAGGCGTTCGCGGCCAAATGCTTGGCGGCGAGCACCAGGTAGTGCTCGGCGTTGACGTTGAGGCTGCGAACTTCCTCATCGCTCAGTTCGCGGCGGACCTTCGCCGGCACACCGGCCACCAGCGAGCGTGGCGGCACCTGGGTGCCTTCGAGCACCAGCGCCCCGGCCGCTACCAGCGACTTTTCGCCGATGACCGCACCGTTCATGATGGTGGCGCTCATTCCGACCAGGCAGCCATCGCCCACGGTAGCCCCGTGAACCACCGCGCTGTGCCCGACGGAGACCCCGGTGCCGATGGTGCAGGGAAATCCCTTGTCCGCGTGCAGCACCACGTTGTCTTGAAGGTTTGTGCCCGAGCCCACCCGGATCGGCGCCGAATCACCGCGCACCGAGACGCCGTAGAAGGCGCTGGCGCGGTCGCCAAATGTTACGTCGGCGCTGAGCGTCGCGGTAGGGGCAAGGAAAACTTCGGCGCCCACGGTAGGGGTGGCGCCGTCAATGGTAATTATGTGAGCCATGGCACCCATCCTATCGCCAGTGTGCACTGCAGCGAATTGATCCGGCCCGGTGTGCAATACCGCGTGCCACCGTAAAGCCTAGGAAAAGACGATGGTGCGCTGCCCGTCAAGCATCACCCGGTGCTCGGCATGCCACTGCACCGCTCGGGTCAGCGTGCGCCCCTCGACGCTGCGCCCCAAGTTCACCAGCTGCGCCGGTGTGCGTGCGTGGGTGACGGAGGTGACCTCCTGATCGATGATCGGGCCCTCGTCGAGATCCGCGGTCACATAGTGCGCGGTCGCGCCGATCAGCTTCACCCCGCGGGCATGAGCCTGGTGGTACGGCTTCGCCCCTTTGAAGGAGGGCAGGAAGGAGTGGTGGATGTTGATCACTCGCCCACTCATCCGCTCGCACAACGCGTCGGAGAGGATCTGCATGTAGCGTGCGAGCACCACCAGTTCGATGTTGTACTCATCGGCCAGGGCCAGCAGCTCCGCCTCGGCCTGCGACTTATTCGCCGCGGTCACCGGCAGGTGCACAAAGTCCACCCCGTAGAAGTCGGCCATCGGCTTCAGATCCAGGTGGTTGGAGACGATCACCGGCACCTCGATGGCCAGATTCCCGGCACGCTGGGCGAAGAGCAGATCGTTGAGCGCATGCCCGGCCTTGGAGCACATGATCATGGTGCGGGTGCGTTTGGCGGCGTCGTCCACCCGCAGCGACATCACAAATTGTTCACGGATGGGCGCTAGCGCGGCACGCACCTGCATGAGTGACTGTTCGGTGGCCACCTCGATGCGCATGAAAAAGGTGCGCGAATCGGGGGATTCATACTGCTGGGATTCGGTGATATTGCAACCAGCGCCCAGCAATCCGCCGGAAATTGCATGCACGATGCCCGGTTGGTCGAGGCAGGATAGGGTCACGATGTACTGGTTGCTCATGGTTCGAGGTTAACCTCCGCAAGGCCCCAGCACCGAATCCTTAACTTTCCTTACGCGCTCGCCGTCTCGCGCCGGTCCGTGGATTCCGGGCCCGATGAGTGCGCGGTGGCGGCTACGGTGCGTAACCGGCGCACCGCCGCGAGGGCTGCCTTGCGCCCCGCGCGGGTGGCGCCAATGGTGGAGGCCGAGGCCCCGTAGCCGACAAAATACAATCCCGGCACGTCGGCGGCGCTGACCGAGTCTTCCAGCACCCGGATTCCGCCGTCTTTGGTGTGTAGTTTCAGCCCGCGCAGGTGCCGGTGGGCGTGCCGGAAGCCGGTGGCCCAGAGGATCGCGTCGATTTTTTCCTGCGTGCCGTCGGCAAAACGCACCGACTGGGCACCGAGGCAGCTGATTTGCCCGCGCGAAACCAACGCTCCGGAGTTGATGCCGGTCTTCATCGAATCGGACAGGATCAGCCCGGTGGTGCCGACCACCGATTTGGGTGGCAGCCCGGCGCGGGTGCGTTCGTTAACTTCGCGTTCCACCGCCACACCCCATTCGGGGTCATTGCCCACCTCGCGCCAATCTGGGGCGCGCCGGGTGGACCACAGCGTGTCGATTCCGGCGGCTCGAAGTTGCACGATGAACTGGGTGGCGCTCGCGCCGCCGCCGACCACCAGCACACGTTGGCCGGCAAATTGTTCCGGCGCGGCATAGGTTGCGGTGTGTACCTGGGGGCCGGCGAAATTTTGTATCCCGGGGTAGACGGGCCAGAACGGGTTGGTCCAGGTGCCGGTCGCATTGATGATGGTGAGCGCGTCAAGGGTTTCCCCGGTGGTGAGCTCCACGGTGAAGACCGAACCGTCGTGGCTCAGCGATCGCACCGCCGCGCCGTGCCGTACGGCCAGACCCATCTGCTTTTCAAAGTCCGCATAGTAGGCGGACACCACTTCGGAGGCAGGACGAGTGGGGTCTTGATGCTCGAAGGGGAAATCTGGCAGCGGGTGGATATGGTGTGCCGCGCCGAGCGTGAGGCTGTCCCAACGGTGCTGCCAGGCGCCGCCGGGGTGCGCGTTCGCGTCGAGCACCAAAAAATCTTTTCCGGACACCAGATCGCGCCGTTGCAACTGGTAGGCGGCTGAAAGACCTGCTTGACCTGCGCCGATCACGATGCTCTGGTAGATCACGCGGTCTTCTCTCTTCGCGGGGTACTCGCTGTCCTGTTATCTGGTGCAACACGCTCAGCGCGCCGGGCATTCCGCGGGTGAGCGGAAACACCACGGGTTTGGCTCACCCGCGCGGCACCGGGCAGATCACATTTTTCCTCCGTCATCCACCTGCGCGCGGCCGGTGAAGTTCGTTAGACTTAAGCGCGTAAGTATCGTGACTGGCGTTGGGTGGAATACCACCGGGGAGCGATCAACCATTGTGAATACGGACCGCGCGCCTGGGTCTTGTACCGATCAGCATCGTGAGTCCCGCAGTCACCGCGGGACGCCACCGGAAGGAACAGCATGAGCGCACGTATTCTCGATGGCAAGGCCACCGCGGCAACCATCAAGGCCGAGTTGACCCAGCGCGTGGCCAAGCTCAAGGAGCAGGGCCACACCACCGGATTGGGCACCATTCTGGTGGGCGAGGACCCGGGATCGAAGTGGTACGTCGGCGGCAAGCACAAGGACTGCGCGCAGGTCGGCATCGAGTCGATCCGCGTGGATCTGCCCGAAGATACCACCCAGGATGAGCTGCTCGCCCAGGTGCGCCAGCTCAACGAAAACCCTGACTGCACCGGCTACATCGTGCAGCTGCCGCTGCCCAAGCACATCGACCAGGACGTCATCCTGGAGGCGATGGACCCGGCCAAGGACGCGGACGGGCTGCACCCGATGAACCTGGGCCGCCTGGTCGCGAACGTGAACCGCCCGATGACCTCACCGCTTCCCTGCACCCCGCTGGGCTGCGTGGAGCTGCTCGAACGCCACGGCATCGAACTGGCCGGCAAGCACGTTTTGGTGCTCGGCCGCGGCGTGACCATCGGCCGTCCGGTCGGGTTGTTGCTCACCCGCCGCGAGATCAACGCGACGGTCACCTTGGCGCACACCGGAACCACCAACCTGCCCGAGCTGCTGGCCCGGGCCGACGTGATCATCGCCGCCGCCGGGGTGCCGCACATCATCAAGCCGCAGGACGTCAAGGCCGGGGCGATCGTGCTCGACGTGGGAGTCTCCCGCGTGGATGGCAAGGTCACCGGCGACGTGGATCCGGCGGTTGCCGAGGTCGCCAGCTGGATTTCGCCGAACCCGGGCGGCGTGGGTCCGATGACCCGCGCGATGCTGCTGAACAACGTGGTTGAAGCCGCCGAACGCAACGCCGCCAACGCCGTCAAAACCTCCAACTAGGTTCAACGCACAGCACAACCAAGCGGCCCGTGGGGCCATCTGCGCCGCGGCGAAGATGGCCCCACGGGCCGCTCGCTTAACCTCAAGTGCACCGGCTAGCTGACGCGGATCCAAGAGGAATGCGCAGATCCCTATTCGTGCTCCGGGCACAGCGAAGCCCCGGCAAGAACCGAAAGTTCTTGCCGGGGCGTTGTTAGCGGTGCTGCCTAGTGATTGGCCAGCTTCTTCGCTGGTTCCGCGGTGCGCTTGTCAAAGATCAGCGCACCAACTTCCTGCTCTGCCTGGTTGCGGAAGGACAGATCGATGCCCTGGCGATCGCGGATCAGGCTGACCGCGGTCAGCGAGATGACCACGACGATCAGCAGGTACACGGCCACCGCATTGGTGCCGCCGGTGGCCTGAACCAGCGCCTGAGCGATGGTTGGGGCGAAGGCACCGCCGACGATTGCGCCGATCGCGTAGGAGATCGACACCCCGGAGAAGCGCACCGAGGCGGGGAACATCTCGGAGTAGAGCGCGGACTGTGCGCCGTAGGTCAGGCCTAATCCGATGCCGAAGATTCCGAAGGCCAGATAGAGCAGACCCAGTGAACCGGAGTTGACCAGCGCAAAGACTGGGAAGAGCGAGAGCCCGAGGATCACGAACCCTAACTGGTAGGTACGCACGCGGCCCAGTAGGTCCGCCAGCACGCCGGCGACCATCGTGAAGATTAACCAGATCGTTGCGCCGAAGACCACCGCGAGCAGCACGTCGGTACGCTCCAGCCCGATCGGGCCGTCGGGGTCGGTGGTGTAGGACTGGAAGAACCCACCGGTAGTCATGTAGCCGGCAGCGTTGTTGCCAGCGAAGACCAGCGCGGCCACCAGAACCAGACGCCAGTGCTTGCGGAACAGTTCCACGACCGGGACCTTGGTCTGTGCCTTCTGCTCGGCGATTTCCTCAAAGACCGGGGACTCATCAACGGCACGGCGCACAAAGTAGCCAATAGCGATCAGTACGATCGAGGCCAGGAACGGTACGCGCCAGCCCCACTGCACAAATTCTTCGCCCGGGGAGATGACGCCGGTCATCAGCGCCATGGTGCCCGAGGCGAGCAGCATGCCCAGCGGCACACCGATCTGCGGGTAGGAGCCGGCACGTCCGCGATGCGTATCCGGCGCGTGTTCCACGGCCATCAGTACCGCGCCGCCCCATTCGCCGCCCGCGGAGATGCCCTGCACGATGCGCAGCAGCAACAACAGGATTGGCGCCCAGATGCCGGCGGTCTCATAGGTTGGCAGCACGCCGATGAGCATCGTGGCCGCTCCCATCAGGCTCAGTGTCAGGACCAGCATGGCGCGGCGGCCGATCTTGTCGCCATAGTGCCCGGCGAGGAACGCGCCCAGCGGGCGGAAGAGGAAGGACAAGCCCACCGAAGCGAAGGAGATCAGTAGCGCGATGTCCTTGCCTGCCGGTTCAAAGAACAGGTGGCTGAAGACCAGGCCGGCGGCGGTCGCGTAGATGAAGAAGTCGTACCATTCAACGGTGGTGCCGATGATGGTGGCGAAGGCGACGCGCCGTTGATTGGACTTGGCGCTCCGTCCTGCTGATGCTGCGGTGGTACCCATGATGCTCCTCGCTGAGCCGTAGCGGACCCCATGGCCGTTACTGCGTGAGTTGTAAGTCACTACCAAGTGTTGCACCGCACAAACCTAAGGTAAACTTCAAAGATCTGCAGAACAAGTGAAGGTGAGCTTAAGAGTATGTCGAAGTTCTCCCTACGGCATCTGGAAATCATGGCCGAGCTGCCCGAGCACACGACCCTGGGCTCGGCGGCCAGCGAACTGAGAATTTCGGAATCGGCCCTGTCTCAGTCCATTACCGCAATCGAAAAAATCGCTCGGGAACCGCTGTGCCTGCGCCGCAAGGCCCATGGCATCACAATGACCGCCTCGGGGGAGTACTTCGCGTTGATGGCACGCAAAATTATTGCCCAGGTCGACGAACTGCAGGCCACCTTCCCGCACCAGGATGGCCAGCTGCGCGGCCCGGTCCGCTTTGGCTGCTTTGCCTCACTGTCCCCGCATGTGATTCCCGCACTGCTTGAGGGCTTCCCGCCGCTGCACCCGGATCTGGATGTCAGCGTCCGCGTAGGCACCCACGACGAGCTGATTCCGGCGCTGAACTCCGGGGAGCTGGACGTGGCCTTCGTTTACGACCTGCTGCTGCCCGCGCAGCTGGGCAAGCAGGTGATCTACGAAACCGAAATGCAGGTAGTGCTGCACCCCGGCCATCGGCTGGCGCAGCTGCAGCGGCCCTTGGAGCTGAGCGACCTGGTGGACGAACCGCTGATCATGTATGACTCCACGCCCAGCACCGGTTATGTGATGCAGCTTTTTGCCGCGCAGGGGCTGGTTCCGAAGATCACCGCCTCGGTGCCGCAGATGATCCTGGTCAACGCGATGGTCGGCCGGGGGCTGGGCTACGGCCTGCTGATGTCGCGTCCGAACAATGCCGAACTTTCCCTGGAAGGACGCAAACTCGCCTTCCGCCCGCTGCGTGCGCCCAATTACCCCAGCGCCGTGGTGGCCATCTGGCCGGGCACGGCGCAGCTTCCGGCCCGCGTGCTGGCGCTGATCGACTACGCCATCATCGCGATGAACGATTCGTGGCGTGAGAGCTCACCGGGTAATTAGACCTAGCTGGCCAGCCGATACCCCGGCTCACCTCGTCGGGCGCAGCACGATGAGATTTCGGGGCTATCGCCCAGACACCGTGCTGGGCATAATGGGAGGTGAACCGAAGCACGCCGTAGGAGCTACATACCGAAGGGGCTAAGGACATGATTGGCACATGGCAGGCGATGGTCATCGACTGTGAAGATCCCAGCGCGTTGGCAACATTTTACGAGCAACTGCTCGGCATGATTCGACTGGACGATCAGCCCGACTGGGTGAGTATTGGCGATGCGCCAGATCGTCCGGGGCTCGCGTTTGCGGCCGTCACTCCGTATGTCGCCCCAGCATGGCCGGGGCATATTTCCCCGGCGCAAGCCCACGTGGACGTGAAGGTTAAAGACCTGGATCTGGCCGAGGAGCAGGTGCTCGCACTCGGGGCGACGGTGACGGGGGAGGGCTCGGAAACCTTTCGTGTGTACCATGACCCGCAGCAGCATCCCTTCTGCCTGGTCAGTTGGTAGCCAACTGCCAGAGGTATGCGCCTAACCCCAGTGCGTGAAGGCGATCTTCGCCGCCTGCAACCGTGAGACGACACCTAATTTGGCCATCACCCGGGACACATGCGTTTTGACGGTGGTCTCCCCAATACCTAAATCTTGGGCGATCTGCGGATTGCTCAGCCCCTGGCCCAGACCTTGAAGCACCTGAATTTCGCGACCGGTGAGCGTCTCAGATAGTGCGCTGGCCGGCGGTGTCGCTTCGCTCAGCGCGCTCATCGCCTGCGCGACAACCCGGGCCGTCACCGCCGGATCGAGTACCGAATTCCCACTGGCAGCGGTTTTGACGCCGGCGAGAATCTGCGTCGGCGTGGAGCTTTTGAGCAGGAAACCGTGCGCCCCGGCCTGCAGCGCACCGAAGAGGTAGTCGTCATCGTCGAAGGTGGTCAATACCAGCACGCGAGACAGCTGCGCGTCGGTGATTTGCCCGGTGGCAGCCACCCCGTCGAGAACCGGCATGCGCAGATCCATCAGCACCACATCCGGTCGCAGCGCGCGGGTCATGCTCACCGCCTGGCGCCCATCGGCGGCCTCGCCGACCACCTCTAATTCCGGGTCCGCCTCGAGAATCATGCGGATCCCCATGCGCACCGTCGAGTGGTCATCCACTATCAAAACCTTCAAACTCATGGTTGTCCGTCGTCTTCCTGCAAAATGACTGTGGTCGGTGCCGTGGTGGCCGTGAGCGGGAATTCGCAACGCACCCAAAAGTCGGTGTCGCCGTCACAATCGAAGTGCCCGTCGAGCATCTCGGCGCGCGCCCGAATGTTCTTCAGCCCGCTACCGGCCCCGGTCACCGACGTTGTGTGTTGCGGCCTTGTGGGCAGCGGATTGTGCGCGCGGACCACCAGGACCTCTGCCTGGCGGAAAAGTTCGAGCGTCAGCGGCGTGCCCGGCGCATGTTTTGCGTGGTTAACGAGCAGCTCACGCACCGTACGGTAGATCGCCGTCTGGGTTTGCTCGGGCACCTGCGACAGACCAAAACCCGGCGTGATGGTGAAGTTAATATGTTGGCCGGCCGCTTGGAAAGATTGGACCAGTTCGGGTAGTCCACTCAGATCGGCGCGCAGCATGGAGCTTTGGCCGGCATGCAGCATGCGCACCATCGCGGTCATTTCTTCCAATCCGGCCACCGATTCGCTGCGAATACTTTCCAGCGGGGCCCGCAAGCTTCCCTGCGCGATCACCGGTTCACGTTCCAGCAACGCCCCGCTGAGCAGTGCGATCGAGGATAACCGGGCGGAGAGCACATCATGCATCTCCCGGGCGAGGGCCGTGCGTTCCTCGATGCTCTGCGCACGATGTTCGGCGACCAGCAGCTCTTCGCGGTTCGCGGCGGCGGCACTGACCGCGGTGGCGCGCGCCGATTCGCTACTGGCCAGCTCCTTGGCGGTGCGCACATTCTGCGCCCACAGCATCGGGGTAAAGAGGATGAAACCGGCAACAAACACCACCAGTACCGCCTCGCTGGACGAACCGGTACGCGACCACACATATCCGGCGGCAAGCAGGGTGAGCAGGCATAGGATGATCAGCGTCCAACGCCGCACCGGCTCTGCGGCAAGCAGGTAGATGGTGAACACCGCTTCGAAGAGCAAAAAGTAGCCGCCGATGCTGCCCTGCCCCAACAGCAGTAGGGCGAACGCCGTCATCCACAGTGCGCTGAGCGTCGGTGCCTTGCGCCGGGTGAACATCGCCGCGACACCAAGCAGCAGCACCGGGAACCACCAGCCGGCCAGCGGCTGGAACATCGGCCAGGGTGGGTTGACCAGTTGGGAAAGATGAAGCACGAGCGTGAGCACCACGTACATACCGGCAGTTTCGGGTTCCTGATCACCGCGGCTCAAACGCCGAAGCAACGTGGCTAGATTTTTTCTCACCAATTAATTATGCGCAGAAACTTAGTCCCGGCGCGTCCTCCTTTAGTAGGAGAACCGGTGGCCCGTTGCCCGATGTTCCCTCACGTCAGCGGGCATCACACTGGAACTATGGACCTCATGACACAGGCTCCGGGCCTGACACTTTTCATTTTGGCGTTGATCGATGCGACCTCCATCGGTACGCTGATCATCCCGATCTGGTTGCTGCTACGCAGCGAGTATCGGCGCGCGATCCCCCGAGTGATCGCCTATTTGGCGATTTTGGCGTTTTTCTATGCGGTCGTTGGATTGTTGCTTCGCTCCGGCTGGGATCTTGGTGCGGCCCTGATTCCCGAAGGGTTCTTCCAGCAACCGGCGCTGAGGCTGCTGGGCTTGGTGCTCGGGGCTGGCATGATTATTTGGGCGCTGACCTACAAAACCGATGCGCAGAAGGAAGCGGCCCGAGCAAAAACCGGTGCAAAAACTGGTGCCGCCGCAGATACCGGGGTGCCGCGAACCCAGGCCGACCCCACAACAACGGTTCAACCCGATGTGCCGAAGAACCTTCGCGGGCTGTTGGCCGGTGCGTTGGACACTAAATTCGGGGTGCTGGTGTTGGCGTTGGTGGCGGGGTTGCTTGAACTTCCCACGATGCTTCCCTACCTTGGGGCAATGACGGTGCTGAAAAACTCCGGCTGGGCGGAGCCGACGCAGCTCATCGCGCTGGGACTGTACTGCCTGGTGATGATCCTGCCGGCGCTGCTGTTGGTGGGGGTTCGTGCGCTGGCCGGGGAACGGCTTGATGGCTGGCTGCAACGGGTCGGGGTCAAGCTTGGTCGTTATGCGCAGGAAACGCTGGGTTGGGTGGTGGGGATCGCCGGTTATCTGCTGATCCGCAGCGCGCTGAGCGGGACGGATCTGCAGTCCTTGTTTGAACGGGCGTTTAACTCTTAGCGAGCGGGGGCACGCTGTGGGCGAACCGGGCTCATCTAATTGGTCACCGGTGAGACAAGGTGAGATAATTGTCAGTATGGAACCTCTAGGCAGCACCGCGAAGCAGGGCAAAAAAGTTACCCTGAACGCATCAACTTTGGCCATGGCCGTGATGGTTGTCGTCCTTTTGGTGGCGGTAGTCTTCGCCGCTAACTCCAATCAGGTCGTCGGCTGGTTCATCGTCGCGATCTCTGCCGGTTGGCTGCTGCTGGCAGCATTTATGATGTTCGGCCTCAAGCGCGGCGCGGATAAGATCAACAATTCGTTGCGTGAAGCGACCGCGGCGGCCACTGGCCGCGCACAGGGCGCCTCCACCGTCGTCGTCGACGAGGGCACCAGCCAGCGCGATATGAAGCTGGACCACTCCTTCAAGATCATTCAGGTGCAGACCCGGGTGATCGACGAGCAGCGCGCAAAGAACGATGCCGGCTCCGCCGAGATGATCGACCGCGCCTTGGAAACTATTCAGATGACCGCGACAAACGCCCGCGACATGATGAAGCCTTCCGGGGACGCTATCGACGGCGAAATCGTGAACTAAATAAATTTGTTACCGCGCAGCGCAACGTTCAGGCAGAACGTTGCGCTGTCTTTTTGTAAGGTGGAATTGTGATACCTACCAGCGTGGAAATTTTGAGCAAGAATGCCGGCGCCGTGCGTGTGGCTTCGGTCAACGTCAACGGCATACGTGCGGCCTACAAGCGTAATATGCCCGACTGGATCGACGCGCGTGACGCGGACATCCTCTGCCTGCAGGAGGTGCGCGCACCGGATGCGATCCTGCGCGAGCTGATCGGTGAGGGTTGGTTCATTTTGCACGCCGAAGCCAAGGACAAGGGCCGTGCCGGGGTGGCCGTGCTCTCGCGTGCCGAACCAACCGCCGTGCGTGAACATATTGGCGAGGAGTACTTCGCGCAATCAGGTCGCTGGGTGGAAGCCGATTTCACCATGTCCGACGGATCCACCCTGTGCGTGGTCTCCGCCTACGTACACTCCGGTGAGCTGAACACGCAAAAGCAAGAAGATAAGTACCGTTTCCTAGAGCGCATGAACGTGCGCCTGGTGGAGCTGAAAAACGAGAAGGACCATGTGCTGGTGGTGGGCGATTTGAACGTCGTGCACACACATAAGGACATTAAGAACTGGAAGCCGAACCACAATAAGCGCGCCGGTGTGATGGATGAGGAGATCGCCTACTTCGACGGGTTCTTCGGTCCGCAGATCGGCTACACGGATGTGGCCCGGCAGCTTGCCGGTCCCGAAGCTCAGGGCCCATACACCTGGTGGTCCTTCCGCGGGCAGGCCTTCGATAACGATGCCGGTTGGCGTATCGACTACCAGATGGCCACCGCGGATCTTGCCGCGAAGGCGATCAAGTCTCACGTAGACCGCGCCTCGGCCTACGATCTGCGCTTCTCCGACCACGCACCGTTGGTTGTCGACTACCAGTTCTAGAAGGAACCACAATTCATGGAAACACTTCGTCCCCGCGTCCTGTCCGGCATGCAGCCTTCTGGTGACTCGCTACACCTAGGTAACTATCTGGGCGCCTTGGTCAACTGGGTCAAAACTCAGGATGACCACGACGCGTTCTTCTTCATTCCAGATATGCACGCGATCACCGTCTCGCAGGACCCCGCCGAGTTGCGTGCACGTACTCGTAAAACCGCGGCGCAGTTTATCGCCGGGGGCATCGATCTGGACAAGTCCACGCTCTTCGTCCAGTCCCAGGTACCCGAACATGCGCAGCTGGCCTGGGTGCTCAACTGCATCACCGGTTTTGGTGAAGCCAGCCGAATGACCCAGTTTAAGGACAAGTCCTCCAAGGGTGGCGCCGATGCTGCCAGCGTTGGCTTGTTCACCTACCCGGTGCTGATGGCAGCGGACATCTTGCTCTACCAGCCGCAGGGTGTGCCGGTCGGTGATGACCAGCGTCAGCATGTGGAGTTGGCCCGCGATCTGGCGAAGCGTTTTAACCACCGCTTTGGTGAGACCTTTGTGGTGCCCGAGGCGTTCATTCCCAAGGAGGGCGCACGCATTTACGACCTGCAGAGCCCGACCTCGAAGATGTCCAAGTCCTCCGAGTCGCCTGCTGGCCTGATTAATGTGCTCGACGAGCCGAAGCTGATCGCCAAGCGCATCAAGTCCGCGGTCACCGATGCGGGCAGCGTCGTGGCCTACGACAAGGAAGAAAAGCCTGGGGTGTCCAACTTGCTGAACATCCTCGCGGCGATGACCGGCAGGCACGTCCCGGAACTGGTCACCGAATTTGAAGGCAAGATGTACGGACACCTGAAGGTTGCGGTGGCCGAAGCGGTGGTCGAACGCCTGACCCCGATCCGCACGCGCACTCTGGAACTGCTCGATGATCCGGCGGAGCTTGACCGGTTGCTGCTGGCCGGCGCGACGAAGGCCCGCGAAGTCGCCTCGGCCACCGTGGCCGATGTCTACCAGAAGGTCGGCTTCCTGCCGCCATTGGGAAGCCACAGCTAATCGTGAGCGACCAGGCCACGGAAATTAGCGACCCCCAGTTCACCTTGGGGGTCGTCATTCCCGTGCCCGAACCGCAGCGCAGCGTCTTGCGTGAATGGCGCAGGAAATTTGGGGGAGCGGACACCGAGTCGATCGACCCTCATATCACGCTGATCTCCGGGGGCTACCTTAAATCGTGGGCGCAAGCCGCGGCACGGGTGCGTGAAGTGGCGCAGGAAAGTTCGCGCTTTACCGTTCGGCTTGCCGCGGCGCGTTCTTTCCAGCCCGCCAGTGACGTAGTGTATCTGCCGTTGGCTGCGGGTGCAGAGCGTTGTTGGGCGTTGCATGAGGCACTACTTGCCGGGCCGCTGCGTCACGAGTCGAAGTTCGACTATCATCCGCACCTGACGATCGCACAGAATGTGGCGGAGGCCGATTTGGCTGCCGCGTACACCGCGTTGCAGGAGGTGGATCTGCGCTTCGAGGTGCACAGCGTGCAGCTGTTCGATACTCGGAATGGGGCGTGGAACTTCTGCGAACAAATCGCGTTGGGCCGCTGAACCTGCATCCCTCAGTGCAGAAGCCAAAAAATCCCGTGGAACAAAAATGTTCCACGGGATTTTTATTGCCCTAACGTAGCGGCATCTGAACTACTTGGCGCGTACGTTGGCTTCGATCTTCGCGCCGGTGTCCGCGTCGATGTTCTTCCAGTACTCCAACGCATTGCTCAGCACCGGCTCGGCAACCCCGTCGAGGGCACCGGTGACGGTGTTGACCAGTTCGGCGCGCTGGGCGTCGTCCATGACCTCGCGGACCAGGATGCCTGGCTGGACGAAGTCGCCGTCATCCTCGCGCAGCGTGTAGGCCGCACGGACCAGCTCACCATCGGACTCGAAGGAGTTATCCACCGGTCCGGTCTGGTCGCTGTAGGAATCGCCGAAGGAGTTTGGCGCGTAGACGCTGCGGTCCCCGGTGTGCTCGAAGGTCATATTGCCCTCGAAGTTGTACGAGTTGACCGGGCACTTTGGCTTGTTGACCGGCAGCTGCTGGAAGTTGGTGCCGATGCGGTAGCGCTGTGCGTCGGCGTAGGCGAAGTTACGGCCCAGCAACATCTTGTCCGGGCTCATGCCCATACCTGGGACCATGTTGCCCGGCGAGAAGGCTGCCTGCTCGATCTGCGCGAAGAAGTTCTCCGGGTTACGGTTCAGGGTCAGGGTGCCGACCTTGATACGCGGGTAATCCTTCTTGGACCAGACCTTGGTCAGGTCAAACGGGTTATAGCGGTAGGTCTTTGCCTCGTCGTACGGCATGATCTGTACGTAGAGGTCCCACTTGGGGAAATTGCCGGCCTTAATGTTGTCGAACAAGTCGCGGCGGTGGAATTCGGCGTCCGATCCAGCCAGTGCCTCGGCCTCGGCGCCAGGCATGGTCTCGAACTTGTCGGACTGCTTGTTCAGGAAGTGGTACTTAACCCAGAACTTCTCACCGGCAGCGTTGACCCACATATAGGTGTGCGAGCCGTAGCCGTTCATTTCGCGCCAGGTCTTAGGTAGGCCGCGCTGGCCCATGATGTAGGTGACCTGGTGAGCTGATTCGGGGTTCTGCGTCCAGAAGTCCCACTGCATGGTGCCGTCGCGAAGGCCAGAATCTGGCAGGCGCTTCTGCGAGCGGATGAAGTGTGGGAACTTCATTGGGTCGCGCAGGAAGAAGACCGGGGTGTTGTTGCCGACCAGGTCAAAGTTGCCTTCGGTGGTGTAGAACTTCATTGAGAAGCCACGCACGTCGCGCCAGGTGTCGGGGGAGCCAAGCTCACCGGCGACGGTGGAGAAGCGCATCAGGGTTTCGGTTTTCACGCCTGGCTGGAACAGTGCAGCCTTGGTGTACCGCGAAATGTCTTCGGTGGTTTCGAATTCGCCGAATGCGCCGGCGCCCTTAGCGTGCGGGCGGCGTTCGGGCACGTTCATGCGGTTGAAGTGCTGCAGGGTTTCGACCAGGTGGTGGTCGTGCAGGACGATCGGGCCATCTGCGCCTACGGTCAGGGAGTTGCGGTCACTGACCGCTGGGATACCTGCCTGGGTGGTCGAACCGCCAGGGTTCACGTTCTTATTCTCAGCCATTGTTTCTCCTTTGCATGGATCCTACATTTTTGTCAGGAAGAGTGTGGCGGGGATTGACTCCGCTGTGCTTCGCCCTGGCAAGGGCCTCATCCACGGGCGCGGAACGCACCGTAGAGGTCTGTGAAATTTTTGGGTTCCGGACGGCTCAGAGTTTGCCTACGCCCAGAGGCGCGGTGTGCAAACTGGTACAAATAACCGATGAAGCCCATAGCTCCTATCATGCCATAAATTTGAATGGATCCAAATAGGGAATGTGGAATTTACCGCATTGTTGCTAGGCGTTAATTGCCTGGTTAACGCACAAAGAGGCTCGAACCAAGTGGTTCGAGCCTCTTTGGGAGGACTAAGGACTAATCCTTAGACGGTGCGCGACAAGATTGCCTGCTTGACCTCGGCGATAGCCTGGGTCACCTGGATGCCACGTGGGCATGCTTCGGTGCAGTTGAAGGTGGTGCGGCAACGCCACACACCTTCCTTGTCGTTCAGGATCTCCAAACGCATATCGCCTGCATCATCGCGCGAGTCGAAGATGAAGCGGTGAGCGTTGACGATTGCTGCCGGGCCGAAGTACTGGCCATCGGTCCAGAAGACCGGGCAAGACGAGGTGCACGCAGCGCAAAGAATGCACTTGGTGGTGTCCTCGAACTTAGCGTGGTCCGCTGCCGACTGGTAACGCTCGCCCGATGGCTCGTGGCCATCGTTGATCAAGAACGGCATGATCTCGCGGTAGGACTGGAAGAACGGTTCCATGTCGACGATGAGGTCCTTTTCAAGGGGCAGGCCCTTGATGGCTTCAACGGTGATCGGCTTGGAAGTGTCTAGATCCTTGAGTAGGGTCTTGCAAGCAAGACGGTTGCGGCCGTTGATGCGCATGGCATCCGAACCGCAGACGCCGTGTGCGCAAGAGCGGCGGAAGGACAATGAACCGTCGTGCTCCCACTTGACCTTGTGCAGGGCGTCCAGCACGCGGTCGGTGCCGTACATGGTCAGCTTGAAGTCTTCCCAGTACGCGTCAGCGGTGCTCTCCGGGGTGTAACGGCGAACGCGCAGGGTGATGTTGAAGGTAGGGATTTCTCCGCCACCGCCGACACCTGGCTTCAGCTCGATCTTTGATGCTGGTTCCGGAAGTTCCGTGCTCATTAGTACTTACGCTCCATCGGCTGGTAACGGGTAAAGATGACGGGCTTGGTTTCCATGCGAATGCCTGAAATGCCCTCGGTGGTAGCCGTTGCGTCGCGGTAGGACATCGAGTGCTTCATGAAGTTCTCGTCGTCGCGGTTCGGGAAGTCCTCGCGGTAGTGACCACCGCGTGATTCCTTGCGGTGCATGGCGGCAGCGGTCATAACCTCTGCCATGTCCAGCAAGAAGCCAAGCTCGATGGCTTCCAGAAGGTCAAGGTTGAAGCGCTTGCCCTTATCCTGGACCGAAACGTTCTTATAACGCTCGCGTAGTTCTTCGATGACAACCAGTGCGCGATCCAGCGAATCCTTATCGCGGAATACCTGAACGTTAGCGTCCATGATGTCCTGAAGTTCCTTACGCAGTACCGCAACACGCTCGGTACCGGTGGAGTTCAGCATCGCATCGATCTGGGTGCTGGTGAACTTCTCTGGATCTTCTGGAAGTGCGACGAAGTCAGCGGTAGCCGCGTACTTCGCTGCCGAGAGGCCGGCGCGCTTACCGAAGACATTGATGTCCAACAGCGAGTTGGTGCCCAGACGGTTTGATCCGTGGACCGAGACGCAGGCGACTTCGCCGGCCGCGTAAAGCCCTGGGATCACGGTTTCGTTGTCCTGCAAGACCTCGGCATCGATGTTGGTAGGGATGCCACCCATCACGTAGTGCGCGGTCGGGAAGACCGGTACCGGCTCGGTGTATGGCTCTACACCCAGGTAGGTACGGGCGAACTCGGTGATGTCCGGAAGCTTCGCATCGATGTGCGCTGGTTCCAGGTGGGTGAGGTCAAGCAGTACGTAATCCTTGTTAGGACCACAGCCGCGGCCTTCGCGCACCTCGTTGGCCATCGAACGCGCGACAATGTCACGCGGTGCGAGGTCCTTAATGGTTGGTGCGTAGCGCTCCATGAAGCGCTCACCTTCGGAGTTACGCAGGATTGCGCCTTCGCCACGAGCCGCCTCGGAAAGCAGGATGCCCAGGCCGGCCAAGCCGGTCGGGTGGAACTGCACAAATTCCATATCTTCCAGCGGGATGCCCTTGCGGAAGGCGATGCCCATGCCGTCACCGGTGAGGGTGTGGGCGTTGGAGGTGGTCTTGAAGACCTTGCCGGCGCCACCGGTTGCGAAGACAACCGACTTGGCCTGGAAGATGTGTAGCTCGCCGGTAGCCAGATCGTAAGATACGACGCCAGCAACGCGCTTCTGCTTGTAGGCGGTGCCATCCTCGCGGTAGGCATCTTCTTCAACCATCAGCATGTCCAGCACGTAGTACTCGTTGTAGAACTCAACGTTGTGCTTGACGCAGTTTTGGTAGAGGGTCTGCAAGATCATGTGACCGGTGCGGTCTGCTGCGTAGCAAGCACGGCGAACCGCTGCCTTGCCGTGGTCACGGGTGTGACCGCCGAAGCGACGCTGGTCAATCTTGCCCTCTGGGGTGCGGTTGAATGGCAGACCCATTTTTTCCAGGTCGAGCACGGCGTCGATGGCTTCCTTTGCCATGACCTCCGCTGCGTCCTGGTCAACCAGGTAGTCGCCACCCTTAACGGTGTCGAAGGTGTGCCACTCCCAGTTGTCTTCCTCGACGTTGGCAAGTGCTGCACACATGCCGCCCTGGGCCGCACCGGTGTGCGAACGGGTTGGGTAAAGCTTGGTTAGCACTGCGGTGTGTGCGCGCTGACCGGATTCGATCGCCGCACGCATACCTGCACCACCGGCACCGACGATGACTACGTCGTACTTGTGTACCTGCATTCTTGATGCTCTCTTTTCTAAAAAATCTTTGTGACTAAAAAACGGGTTCTAGCACTGTAGCAACGGGCTGTTCACGATGCATGGATCGAAGGTGAAGATCACCAGGGAGCCAAGCACGATGATGAAGATCGTTGCTACGTAGAGCAGACCCTTTAGCCACGCACGGGTTGCGTGCTTCTCGGCGTAATCGTTGATGATGGTACGCACACCGTTAGTGCCGTGCAGCATCGACAACCACAGCAGTGCCAAATCCCAGAACTGCCATACTGGATCTGCCCACTTGCCGGCAACAAAGCCGAAGGAGAGGCCGTTTACGCCCTCGCCGGTGAGCAGGTTAGCGATGAGGTGCCCGAAAATCAGGATGACCAGCACTACGCCCGAGAGGCGCATAAACAGCCATGCAAGCATCTCGAAGTTGCCGCGCGACTTTGGTCCGCGAACATACTTCGGATCTAGACGCTGGCTACGTGGTTCAGCAATTTCTGCGCTCATGGTTTAGTGTCCTCCGAATGCAAGCGAGAGGTGACGGATTGCGAAGCCGGCGAATACAACTACCCAAACGCCGATGACACCCCACAACAGCTGACGCTGGTACTTGGTGCCCTGTTTCCAGAAGTCAACCAAGATCAAACGCAGACCATTAAACGCGTGGAAAAGGATGGCAGCGACCAAAGCGGTTTCGCCCAATGCCATCAAGGGGTTTTTGTACGTGGCA
Source organism: Glutamicibacter sp. BW77 (assembly GCF_002332285.1). Taxonomy (NCBI): domain Bacteria; kingdom Bacillati; phylum Actinomycetota; class Actinomycetes; order Micrococcales; family Micrococcaceae; genus Glutamicibacter; species Glutamicibacter sp. BW77. The sequence continues at coordinate 49,183 of NZ_NRGT01000073.1, forward strand.
ATCACTGCGTCGTATGCACTGGCATCGACGCGTACAAGTGCTGTATCAAGCACGTGCACTAAAAGAAAAAGGAAAATAACGACACCGGTGACCCGGTGTCCCACCCAGGACCACATGCCTTCACGGCCGCGGTATAGGGTGCCTGACGAAGTCTTCGACACTGAACTAAACCTCCAAGGCTCGCAACGGCGCATGTGTATATTGCACACAATGAGATTTGACGCACTTGTGCGAGCGTTCCTTGTGCGAGTCTAAACCACAAATGAGCCTTGGTTCTATCTTGAGTCTTGTGCTTGTGAGTATGTTCACCGAATAGTGGCATTTTTGCGCTTAACGGCCGGGAATACGCGCGTAATAACGCATAGTTGCATGGCGTATTTATTGGTGGCGAAGTGTCTCAATGACGGGGTTTGCCCACCGAATGAATTAGTGTAGACCGTGTGAATGCAGACCTTTTAGCGCGCTTCCATGGCGTCATCCCGGCCGGTGGCGTCGGAACCCGATTGTGGCCCCTCTCCCGAGCCTCGGCTCCCAAATTCCTGCACGATCTCACCGGATCGGGCTCGACGCTGATTCGTGCGACCTTTGATCGTCTGGTCCCGCTGGCCGGCGAACGGATTATGGTCGTCACCGGCAAGGCGCACCGTGGAGCGGTCGTAGCCCAACTGCCCGAAATCTCCGATGAAAACCTGGTGCTCGAACCGGCACCACGCGATTCGGCCGCAGCTATCGGTTTGGCTGCCGCAATTCTTTACCGCCGCGACCCCAACATCATCATGGGTTCTTTCGCGGCGGACCAGGTTATCGGTCCGGTAGAAATCTTCCAGCAGGCGCTGGTCGAAGCGATCCATACCGCGGCCACCGGCAAGATCGTCACCATCGGTATTCACCCCACCCACGCCTCCACCGCCTTTGGCTACATCAAGGCCGGTGAATCTCTGGACGTAGTTAACGCGCCCAGTGCGCGTGGTGTGGTGGAGTTCGTGGAGAAGCCGGACGAAGATACCGCCCGGCGTTATCTAGCCGGGGGCGGATTCCTCTGGAACGCCGGAATGTTTGTCGCACCGGTGGGATTGATGCTCAAACATCTCGAAGCTAATGAACCGGACCTCTATACGGGACTGATGCGCATCGCCGACGCGTGGGATACCGAGCAGCGCGACGAGGTCATGACCGAGGTGTGGGAAAACCTGCCAAAGACCGCGATTGACTACGCGGTGGCCGAGCCGGCCGCGGCCGCCGGTGACGTCGCGGTGATCCCGGGTATTTTCAACTGGGATGATGTCGGAGACTTCGCCGCCATCGGCCGTTTGAACAGCGAAGACGCCGAAGAGGGCGTCATCACCCTCGGTGAGGCAGTGCGGGTGTACGCCGACAACGCCACCGGCGTGGTCTACAGCGATCGACCACGAGTGGTTGCACTGATCGGCATCGATGACGTGATCGTGGTGGATACCGCCGATGCGTTGTTGGTGACCACCAAGGAGCACGCGCAAAAGGTCAAAGCGACCGTGGAACAGCTCAAGGAGCGCGGGGATACCTCGGTCCTCTAGGTCGGGCAGAGCGCAAGACTATTTCATCGGGTGTCCAAAAGTTACGTGCTGGCTAGGAAGCGCATGGCTCGGGGCGTATCTTCGTTAAGGTGTCTTCGATGAATGAAAATGGCAAGTTAGCATCCGTCCAGCAGTGGACCGAGCCGTTACTGCCTGCGCTGCTGGAGTTCCGCCGCGAGCTACACCGCAACCCGGAGCTTTCCTTCGCCGAGTTCCAGAGCACCGCACGGATCCTTAACACGTTGCGTGAAGCCGGATTGGACCCGGTGCCGATGGAGCAAACCGGAGCGTTTGTTGATGTGGGGCAGGGTCCGATTCGTTTGGGGCTGCGCGCCGACATTGATGCCTTGCCGGTGCTCGAAGAAACCGGGTTGGAATTCGCCTCAATGACCGACGGGGTAGCCCACGCGTGCGGCCACGACATTCACGCGACGGTGATGCTCGGGGTGGCCTTGGCGCTCAAATCCATGGACGATGCCGGTGCACTGCACGGCAAAATCCGGGTGATCTTCCAGCCTGCCGAAGAAAAGCTACCTGGCGGTGCGCTCTCGGTGATCGAACAGGGGATTTTGGACGAGGTTCCCCGCGTGCTCGCATTGCACTGTGATCCGCGCATCGACGTGGGAAAGATCGGTACTCGTATCGGAGCGATCACCTCTGCCAGCGACACCATCCGCATCGAGGTTAATGGTCGGGGAGGGCATACCTCACGGCCACATCTGACCGAAGATATTGTCTTTGCGATGAGCCAGATCGCCACCCAGGTCCCGGCGGTGCTCGGACGCAAGCTTGATGTACGTTCAGCGGTATCGGTGGTGTGGGGGCAAATTCACGCCGGGAGCGCGCCGAACGCGATTCCGGCCACCGGCTACCTTGCTGGCACCATGCGTTGCCTCGACGGTGAGGTTTGGTACGCCGCCGGAGAGCTACTGGATGCGACCGTTCGTCAGGTGGCCGCGCCCTATGGCGTTGAAATTAAAATGCAGCATACCCGCGGGGTTCCGCCGGTAATTAATGCCCCGGCGGAGACGGCCTTGATCGAAGACGCGGCGCGTCGTGAATTCGGTGCTGCCGCTATTGAGCTGACTCCGCAGTCCATGGGCGGGGAAGACTTTGCGTGGATGACGCAGAAGGTTTCTGGGGCGATGTTGCGCTTGGGTACCCGTACCCCGGGTGGCAAAACCTTTGACCTGCATCGGGGGGACTACAACCCGGACGAGCGCAGTATTTCTGTTGGCGTCCGGCTGATGGCAGCGGCGGCCATTCAAGCCATCGACGAAGCGCTGGCCAACTAGGGGAAACCCGAAAATTTTTAACACTTGTTTGACGCTTTAACAAACTGTCATCTGACTTGGGTGTTGGCGTTAAGCGCTTGCCGTCTTGTGGTCTGGAAGTTACCGGTTTGTAATCTTCAACGTCTTTACCTAAGGCGTATCTCCGATAGGCTATGGAAACGATGGGAAAGCTAGTACTTTTTTGCCACTCGCGAAGGTCAACTTCACGAATCTAAAGGTTCCTCGCCTCCCGGTAATCTCGCACTTCACTCATGGAGGTTTAGATGCGCTTCTTATCGCGCAAGACCGGTGTGGCCGCGGCCATGCTCGGCATTTCAGCTTTGGCATTAAGCGCCTGTGGCGCTGCCCCAGAAGATTCCGACAAAGCCGCCGGAAACTCTGACTACATTGGCTGCATCGTTTCCGACTCCGGCGGATTTGATGACCAGTCCTTCAACGAGTCATCGCACCGTGGCCTGATGGCCGCTGCCGATGATATTGGTTTTAAGCCACGCGAGGCAGAGTCGAAGTCCAACTCGGACTTCGCCACTAACCTCACTGGCATGATGAATGCCGGTTGTAATCTGACCGTCACCGTTGGCTTCCTGCTTGGCGATGCGACTGCGCAGGCCGCTGCCGCTAACCCTGAAAAGCACTTCGCGATCGTCGACTTCCAGTACGAGAAGCCGATCGAAAACGTCAAGCCGATCATCTATGACACGGCTCAGGCTGCCTTCTTGGCAGGCTACGCAGCTGCAGCAGCCTCCGAGACCGGCACAGTAGCCACCTTCGGCGGCGTCAAGATCCCTACCGTGACCATCTTCATGGACGGCTTCGCCGACGGCGTCGCAAAGTTCAACGAAGACAAGGGCGAAAACGTCAAGCTCCTTGGCTGGGATAAGAAGAAGCAGGATGGTACCTTCACCGGCGACTTCGAAAAGCAGGATAAGGGCAAGCAGGTGACCAAGAACTTCATCGACAACGGTGCAGACGTGGTCATGCCGGTTGCAGGCCCCGTAGGCAAGGGCGCCGGCGCTGCAGTGGTTGACGCAAACAAGGGCGGCAAGGACGTCAAACTGATTTGGGTTGACTCCGACGGTTACGAAACCGCTCCAGACTACAAGGCAGTCATGCTGACTTCCGTGGTCAAGACCATGGACAAGGCAGTCGAAGAAGTCATCGTCACCGACGCTGACGGCAATTTCGACGCAACCCCTTACGTGGGAACCCTGGAGAACGAGGGTGTGGCACTGGCCCCATTCCACGATTTTGACTCCAAGATCTCCGATGAGACCAAGTCCGAACTGGACGCACTGAAGGCATCGATCATCTCCGGTGACCTGAAGGTTGAATCGAAGGCCAGCCCTAAGTAGGGTTTGCACCACCACAGAATAAGTCATCCGAGCGCGTCACCGCTCACCGCCTGAGCGGTGAACTGGTGACGCGCTCTATGACTGCCCACCGCCCAACAACCGAACAACAAAGATGGTGGAATCGTGAAACTCGAACTACGAGGAATCTCGAAGGCCTTCGGTTCTTTCTACGCCAATAAGGATATCGACCTCGTGGTCGATAATGCCCAAATCCACTGTTTGCTCGGTGAAAATGGCGCGGGAAAGTCCACGCTGATGAACGTGCTCTACGGCCTGTATCAGCCGACCGAGGGTCAAATCCTGATCGACGACAAGCCCGTACAATTCTCCGGGCCAGGCGATGCGATGGCAGCCGGCATCGGCATGGTGCACCAGCACTTTATGCTGATCCCGGTCTTCACCGTCGCCGAAAACATTGCTCTGGGAGCCGAGGCCACGAAGGCCGGCGGCGTCCTGGACCTTCAAGTTACGCGCAAGAAGATCCGTGAAATCTCCGATCGCTACGGGTTCGACGTTGACCCCGACGCGATCGTCGAGGATTTGCCGGTCGGTGTGCAACAGCGCGTGGAAATTATCAAGGCCCTGGTCCGTGAGGCGAAGGTGCTCATTCTTGATGAGCCGACCGCGGTGCTGACCCCGCAGGAAACCGACGAGCTGTTGGACATCATGCGCCAGCTCAAAGCCAATGGCACCTCGATCGTGTTTATCTCACACAAGCTGCGCGAGGTCCGTGCGGTCTCCGATGTGATCACCGTAGTGCGCCGCGGTCTAGTGATCGATTCGGTGGCCCCCGAAACTTCCACCACCGACCTGGCTAACCTGATGGTGGGCCGTGCGGTGCAGCTAAATCTGAACAAGGAAGCCGCAACTCCGGGTGCAGCGAGCTTGGTGGTCCGCGATGTCAGTGTGGTCAACGCCGCCGGCACCACCACCTTGGACCATGTCTCCTTCGAAATCCACCAGGGCGAAATCCTCGCCGTGGCAGGTGTTCAGGGCAACGGACAAACCGAGCTGACCGAGGCGATTCTAGGCACCCAGCCGGTGACCGCCGGATCGATCAAGCTTGACGGTTTGGAACTTGTTGGCAAATCGGTCAAGCAGGTTTTGCGCGCCGGCGTCGGCTTTGTCCCCGAGGACCGCTCGGTGCACGGACTGGTCACCCAGTTCTCCATCGAAGAGAACCTGATCTTGGACCTGTATGACCGCAAACCCTTCGGCAAGGGTATTTCGATGAACCTGGACGCGATGAAGAAGAACGCGACCAAGCAGATCGCGGACTTCGACGTGCGTACCGACAACGCGTTGAACCCGGCCTCCAGCCTGTCCGGCGGCAACCAGCAAAAGGTCGTGATGGCCCGCGAGCTGAGCCGCGACTTGAAGCTGTTCATCGCCTCGCAGCCTACCCGCGGCGTGGACGTGGGCTCGATTGAATTCCTGCACCGGCGCATCGTCGCCGAACGCGACAAGGGAACCCCGGTAATGATCGTCTCCACCGAACTGGACGAGGTCATGGAGCTCGCGGACCGCATTGCGGTGCTCTACAAGGGCAAGATCAACGGCATCGTGCCGGGCAATACCTCCCGCGAGGTGCTCGGCCTGATGATGGCCGGAGTCTCCCAAGCCGATGCGATCAGCCAGGCCGATCATGTTAAGGCCGACGCCGAACCAGTAGAAGCACAACCGGTACCTGCCCAAGCACCGCAGGTCACCCACAAACCTAAGCACAGCACCACAGCGGAAGGAGATGCGCAGTGAGTGAGCAAACCATCGGTCAGCCGCCTGCCGGCGACAAGCCCGTAGCGCCGCCCGAGGGCAAAAACTCGAATAACGAGCTATTTCGCAAAATCACGCAGGGTCCGGGCCTCGTCTCGGTGCTGGGTGTTTTTGTCGCGCTGGTCATCGGCGGACTGTTGGTGGCTGTCACCGACAAAAAAGTTATCGAGACCGCCGGCTACGTCTTCGCCCGCCCCAGCGATTTTTTCACCCAGCTGTGGCGTGCCGGAACCGAGAGCTACGTGGCGCTGTTTAACGGCTCCATCTACAACTCCGCACAGGGTTTTTCCCCCTTCTTGGAGACGCTTACGGTCTCCACACCGCTGATCTGTGCAGGTTTGGGCGTTGCTTTGGCCTTCCGCGCCGGCATGTTCAACATCGGCGCCCAAGGTCAGATCATCATCGGCGCCACCATGGCCGGATATGTCGGCTTCGCTTGGCACCTGCCGCTGGTGCTGCACCTGCTCTTGGTGGTGCTCTTCGGTCTGCTCGGCGGCGCGTTATGGGGCGGACTGGTAGGCCTGCTTAAGGCTCGCACCGGCGCACACGAAGTGATCTTGACGATCATGTTCAACTACGTGGCGCTGTACCTGTTGGATTTCTTGATGAATACCACCGCCTTCCGTCGTCCCGGTGAGACTAACCCGATCTCCCCGATTCTGGATGCCAATGCGACCTTCCCGGCACTGACTGGCTCGCGCTTGCACCTTGGTTTTGTGATGGCGATCTTGTTGACGGTGCTGGTGGCCTGGATGCTTAAACGCTCCACGCTGGGCTTCGAATTCCGTGCGGTAGGGCATAACCCTGAAGCCGCCCGTACCGCCGGCGTGAACGTCGCGCGCACCACCATCTTGGCGATGGCCTTCGCTGGTGCGTTGGCAGGCGCCGCTGGTGTTGCACAGGTAGCCGGCACCGAGAAGGTGCTCACCGTTGGTGTGGCCGGTTCGTTGGGCTTTGACGCGATCACCGTCGCGCTCCTTGGCCGCTCCACCCCGTGGGGAACCTTCTTCGCTGGGTTGCTCTTCGGCGCCTTCCGCGCCGGTGCGGTCAACATGCAGATTTCCACCGGAACCCCGATCGACATTGTCTTGGTGGTGCAGTCACTGATCGTCCTGTTCATCGCCGCCCCACCACTGGTGAAGTCGATCTTTGGGATGAATCCTAAAAAGCGCGTCCGCAAAACCGAAACCATCAAGGCAGGTGCCAAGTGACCACCACGACCTCAGCGGCCCTGCAGCCGTCGATCTCCCTGTTACCTAGCAAAAAGACTCCAATAGTGCTTAGTGTGATCGCTTTGATCACGCTAATCAGCTTCGGTTTCCTAGGCAGCAGCCAGGCCGCGAACTTCTCGTTGAGCACCAACACCGATGCGTTTAAGATCCCTGACCTGGTCTTCCCAGGTATGGCGACAAATATCGTCTTCGGTGTGCTGCTGCTCGCGGTCGCTGGCTACTCCTGGTGGCTACGTTCCAAGGGACGCACATTGCCCACCTACGCTGTAGTGCTCTGCGCGGTGCTTTTTGTGCTCGGCTTCCTGATTTGGGTGGTCTCTGGCGCGAACATCAACAGTATTTCTCTGGCCAGCCTACTGGCCGGTGCGGTAGTGCTCGCCGTCCCACTGGTGTTCGGTTCGCTGTCCGGGGTGCTCTGTGAGCGTGCCGGCGTGGTCAACATCGCCATCGAAGGCCAACTACTCGGTGGTGCATTCACCGCGGCGATCGTCGCTTCGATCACCAAGAACGCCTTTGCCGGGTTGATCGCCGCAGGCATCGCCGGCGCACTGGTCTCCCTGGTGCTCGCGTTATTTGCGATCAAGTACCTGGTCAACCAGATCATCGTCGGTGTGGTGCTCAACGTGCTCGTCTCGGGCATCACCGGGTTCCTGTTCACCACGGTGATGCAGGAAGATCCGGAACTGTTTAACTCCCCGGCGCACCTTCCGGTCATTGCGATCCCCGGGCTGAGCGCCATTCCGGTGCTGGGCCCGATCCTGTTCAAGCAGTCGGTCATCGGCTACCTGATGTACCTGGCGGTCTTCCTGGTCTGGTTCGGGTTGTTCAAAACCCGTTGGGGTCTGCGCGTGCGTGCGGTCGGTGAACACCCGAAGGCGGCCGACACCCTAGGCATCAAGGTTAACGCCACCCGCTTTTGGAATGTCACCTTGGGCGGCATCATCGCCGGTATTGGTGGCTCCTTCTTCACCCTGGTGGCCATCGACTCCTTCACCAAGGAAATCTCCGGCGGACGCGGCTTCATCGCGTTGGCCGCGGTGATCTTTGGCCGCTGGAACCCGATTGGCGCCTTCGCCGCCGCGTTGCTCTTCGGCTTCGCGGACAACCTCCAGGTGATCCTCACGATCATCGGCACCCCGGTGCCAAGCCAGTTCATGGCAATGATGCCGTACCTGGTGACGATCTTCGCCGTCGCCGGTCTGGTGGGCCGCTCACGCGGACCTGCCGCCGCCGGCGAACCCTATGTGAAGGAATGACGTTTCCCATGGAAAACAACACCGCGCCGTGGTCGCAGCTTGAAGCTGCGGCCGCGGCGGCGCTGTCCAAGGCGTACGCACCCTATTCGAAGTTCCGGGTGGGTGCCGCGGCGATGACCACCGATGGACGGTTGATCTCCGGTTGCAATATCGAAAATGCCGCCTACGGGGTGACCCTGTGCGCCGAATGCGCGATGGTCGGCGAATTATTTGCCACCGGCGGCGGCAAGCTCCAGCACTTTTTGTGCTTGGGCCAGCTCGAAGATGGTCCGGTTCAGCTGATCACTCCTTGTGGCCGCTGCCGTCAGCTGCTCTTTGAGCACCGCGCACCGGATATGGAAGTACAAACCGACACGGGTGTACTGAGCATGGAGCAGCTGTTGCCCTATGCCTTTGGACCCAACGATATTTCACTCTAAGCCGTAGTTTCCCAGCGGTCTCAAACACCGACGCTTTCCACCAGTAAGGAGCCGAAAGTGGCTACCGAAGCATTCAGCACCGTTGACATCATTCGTACCAAACGCGATGGCGGAATCCTCAGCGATGAGATGATCGACTGGACCATCGACGCCTACACCCGCGGGGCCATCGCCGAAGAGCAGATGTCCGCGCTGAATATGGCGATCTTTTTCCAAGGCATGAATCGCAAGGAAATCTCGCGCTGGACCCACGCGATGATCAACTCCGGTGAGCGCATGGATTTCTCCGGACTCAAGGACACCACCGGGAAGATTTTGGCCACCACCGATAAGCACTCCACCGGTGGGGTAGGGGACAAAATCACCTTGCCTCTGGCACCATTGGTCGCCAGCTTTGGGGTTGCGGTTCCGCAGCTTTCAGGCCGTGGACTGGGCCACACCGGCGGTACCTTGGACAAGCTCGAAGCGATCCCGGGCTGGCGCGCGGCGCTATCCAACGAGGAAATGTTTGCTCAGCTAGCCGGTGCCGGAGCGGTAATTTGCGCGGCGGGAACCGGGTTAGCTCCGGCCGATAAAAAACTTTACGCACTGCGTGATGTGACCGCCACGGTAGATTCTTTGCCACTGATCGCCTCGTCGATTATGAGCAAGAAGATCGCCGAAGGCACCGGCACACTGATCTTGGACGTGAAGGTCGGTTCCGGCGCGTTCATGAAGGACGAGGCCATGGCTCGCGAGCTGGCCGAAACGATGGTGTACCTAGGTACGGACGCCGGGGTGAATACCGTGGCGTTGCTGACAAATATGGACACCCCGCTGGGCTTGACCGCCGGTAACGCGATCGAGGTGGATGAATCCGTTGAGGTGCTCGCCGGTGGGGGACCCGAAGACGTGATCGAGCTGACCGTCGCTTTGGCCACCGAGATGTTGGCAGGAGCCGGGATCACCGACGTGGATGTGCGAGGTGCGCTAAATAATGGACAGGCCATGGACCGCTGGCGTCAGATGATCATCGCTCAGGGCGGCGATCCGGATGTGAAGTTGCCGGTGGCCAAAGAGTCGCACACCGTGTACGCGCAGGCTGAAGGTGCGTTGTTAAAGCTCGATGCCATGGATATTGGTCTGGCTGCGTGGAGCCTGGGTGCTGGACGTGCACGCAAGGAAGATTCGGTGCAGGCCGGAGCCGGTGTGCGCCTGCACGTGAAGCCAGGTGCCCTGGTGCGCCGTGGTCAGCCAATTGCTACCCTGCTCACCGATACCCCGGAGAAGTTCCCGCGTGCTATCGAACTGGTGGAAAAGGCGATCCTGATCGGTTCGGATACTGACCGTGCAGATACCCGACTGATCTTGGGTCGGATCGCAGCAAAATAATTTCGCTGAATTAGGTCGAATACTCTTTGACGTGATTCATTTCCGGCGACAGCAATGGAATTGGTTTCCTGCTGTCGCCGGTTTTTTACTCGCTGATTTGGGCCAACCAGCTGCGAACAGATAGCGTTGAATGCTCAGAAACTCAGGCTTTTTAGACTGGTGGGTGAGATTGGTGGCCTGCGCATCGGGGCCGGCGAGGCAATCGTGGGCTCCTTGAAACAGCTGCGACCTTCTTAAAACACACGAGGTTTGCCGCGGCAGTATTTTTATCCCAAAACTTCGGCTTGATGATCGCTAGCCAGTTCAAGTAGCTTCTTCCACGAAGCCAATCGCAATGTTCACCAGTAACTCCCAGTAAACTCGTGGGAACCAAAATGACATAGTCAATCGTTGATTTGATGAGTCCGCCGGGAGGTGTGTCTCAAAGAATTCCATAATACGACGAAGGTTGGATGCCAAGGCGCCGATCCTCGAGTGAGAATGGATTATCAGTGCTCACGCACATGCTCGGGGAAGAAATAAGGATTAATGGAACTGATCAACGAGGCAATCACGCAGGCTGCCAGTGCGTGGTGGGTTTTGCCGCTGCTGTTCTTGTTCTGCATGATTGATGCTTTTTTCCCGATAGTGCCTTCCGAATCTTTTCTTGTGTCGCTTGCTGCCGTGGGTATTAGCACCGGTACGCCCAACTTGTTCCTCGTCGCGTTGCTCGGCATCGCCGGAGCCATCCTGGGCGATCAAATTACTTTCTTCATCGGGCGCAAGCTTGGTGCGAAAGGTTTCCGTTGGATGCGTGGTGCGAGGGCCCAGCGGGTGCTGCGGTTCTCCGCGCGAAAACTTGAAACCTCCGGCGCACTTTTGATCTTCACCGCAAGATATATCCCCATTGGTCGTGTGGCGGTGAACCTGACTGCCGGGGCTACCGGTTTCAGCCACCGCCGGTTTACGCTCTTCGACGTGATCGGCTGTGTGACTTGGGGTGCCTATTCGGTGGGTATCGGAGCTTTGGCGGGCAACTGGCTGGCACACAACAAACTGGTCGGAATTATCGCCTCAGTAGTGATTGCCGTGGTCTTGGGTTACCTTATTGATTTGTTGGTTAATCGTGTGTTGAGCAAGTACGGTAAGCGTCCGCAAAAGGCTGATACCGTGCAATCGACCGGGGTATTGGAACTTGTTCCGCCAGAGCGTGAGCAGGGTTAACCTGCTGGCTTGACGATGGTCACATACAGGCTCGCAGATCTTTACCCATTAGAACTATCTGTGCGGGCAAAATGCGACTAGGCTCGACCTGTGACTGAAGAAATGATTCATCTTGCCTATGATCCAGAGTTCGACTTCCGGGATCTGCCCAAAGTTTCGCTACATGACCACCTAGACGGTGGCTTGCGCCCGCAAACCATCATTGAGTTGTCGGCGGAGGTCGGCCATGAGCTGCCTGCCACCGAGGCTGAAGCCCTGGCTGACTGGTTCCATGAATCGGCTGATTCTGGTTCATTGCCACGCTACTTAGAGACCTTCGAACACACCCTTGCGGTCATGCAGACGCGTGACGCGTTGATCCGTGTGGCTCGCGAATTCGTAGAGGACCTCGCCGCCGATGGCGTGATCTACGGCGAAGTACGCTATGCACCAGAACAACACCTACGCGAAGGTCTGAGCCTGGACGACGTCGTTGACGCCGTGCAGGAAGGCATGGAGCAGGCCGTTGAGGCGCTAAACAATGAGGGTCACCCGATTCAGGTTGGTCAGGTAATCTCGGCGATGCGTCAGGCTGACCGCGGTCTGGAGATCGCACAGCTGGCTTTGCGTCACCGTGGGCACGGTGTTGTGGGGTTCGACATTGCCGGGCCGGAGGAAGGATTCCCTGCCTCGCGGATGAAGGAAGCCTTCGATCTGCTGGCGGAAAATCTCTTCCCGACGACGGTGCACGCTGGCGAAGGTGCCGGCCTAGACTCGATCAAGGACGCGATCTTGGTTGGCCGTGCCACCCGTTTGGGCCATGGCGTACGCGTTGCCGAAGATATCGAAATTGAATTCGGTGGCGTTGATGATGACGGGGAAACCCTGGACCAGGACACCGGACTGGTTGCCTTGGGCCCAGTGGCCAACTGGGTTCGTGAACGTGGAATCCCACTGGAAATCTGCCCATCTTCAAACCTTCAGACCGGTGCTACCGCCGCCTTCGGTGAGGGAATTGAATCCCACCCGATCGACCTGCTGGTGCAGACAGGTTTTAACGTCACGATCTCCCCGGATAACCGACTGATGAGTGGCACCAGTCTGTCAGACGAGTTCGAACTTCTGGTCGAAGCTTTCGACTATGACCTCGAAGATCTGCTGGATCTGACATTGAACGCAGCAGAGGCTGCCTTCGTACCGTTGGAAATGCGTGAACTGCTGGTTGAATACATCAACGATTACTACGCCGACCTGCTCGACGAAGACGACGATGATGACGATGAGGAATACGAAGAGATCTAATTCTCGACGCATACTTTTGACCACAAGGGTCACCTAGACGGTGGCCCTTGTGGTGTTTAAAAACCTGCATTAGGCGTGGAAATATTACATTTCCGAACCCCGTTGCGGATTTATCGCGATCAGCGGTTAACTTCGAATACCAACGCCGACAAAGAATTTAGGAGTAATGACCGGTGATGGCCTCAGCGAGCATCACCATGACGCAGAGACTAAGCTGATTCGCACGTTACCTGTCATAAATTCTCGCTCGTGGCTTTGCTGCCCTGTGGGCAAGCGTAAGAAAACGGAAACGACCCTTGGCAGTCTATTCTTCTGCATCTTTTAGCCACGGTTCCAGCTTCAGCAGATAGGGTCGACTCATGCCCATCACTTTTGTCGCCCTGAATGAAACCGATACCGACGAAGTCGTCGACTTCTTGGTATCCAATTCATTTCCTTTTCATGTTCAGCCCGCTCCACAAGAGCAGGAGGCCAGAGCAAAAGTTTCTGCGGGACGTTTCTGGAACGACGATACCCAAGGCTACTGGATCAATGATGATGCGCGCCGGGTTGGAATGGTTGCTCTGGAAGACCTGCAAGATGAGGACTCTCCAGTGTTTGATCTGCGGTTGGCCGAAGACCAGCGAGGCAATGGACTTGGGTTAAAAGTCCTTCGCGCGCTGTGTGACCTAGTTTTTGAGACCATGCCTCAGGTGTTGCGTTTCGAAGGTCAGACGCGTGAGGACAACATCGCGATGAGAAAGACGTTCGTGCGTGCGGGGTTTGTGAAAGAAGCACATTATCGTATGGGGTGGCCGACCAGCGATGGGCGATACCTCGCCTCGGTGGCTTACACCATCTTGCGCCAAGACTGGGCAAATAACACCGTCACCACTTTTGACTGGGATGACCTCGCGCCTTAGATTTCTGCGTCAACTATGCTCGTAGCGTGGGTAAAATATACGAGGAAATCGACGAGAACCTGAAGGCTTGGATCGGGCAACACCCAATGTGGTTTGTGGCCACAGCGCCACTTTCCGCCCAAGGGCATGTGAACATGTCGCCGCGGGGTTTGGATTCTTTTTCGATTTTGGGACCCAACCGGGTCGCCTGGGTGGATTTCACCGGGAGTGGCGTAGAAACGATTGCGCACCTGCGCGAAAACGGTCGGATCTGCCTGATGTTTAACTCCTTCGAGCAACGACCACGCATTGTTCGGCTACATGGTCGTGGAACGGTGCATGTCCCGGGTGATCAAATTTTCGACGAGGTCGTTGCCTTGCACCCCAAAAATTTGGGTACACGCGCGGTCATCGAGGTTGAAGTGACTCGGATCAGTGACTCTTGCGGATGGGGCGTTCCGCAAATGGAGCTGACCGGTGAACGCGACACCATGGACCTTTGGGCACAGAAAAAGGGCGAAGCTGGGCTGAACGAATATCGTGGTCAGAAGAATTCGTTGAGCATCGATGGCCTGCCGGGGCTGGACTCACCGATGTGATTAGCTTGTCTTTATGCGAAGTGAGAGCGAACTAGACCGGCTCATCGGGATTATTGAGACCTTGCGAGAGCGTTGTGCCTGGACCGGCGCACTGACTCATGAGTCGCTGCGTACCTATCTAGTTGAGGAATCCTATGAGGTGCTCGACGCTATTGGGGCGAAGGATCCGCAGCTGTTGTGCGAAGAACTTGGCGACTTGCTCTTCCAGATTTTATTGCATGCACAAATCGCGAGCGAGCAGGAACACTTCGGTCTACAGGACGTGGCTAAAGCGCTGGCCGATAAACTTCTGCGGCGCAACCGCCACGTCTTTGATGCTCAGGGAAACCTTGAGCCGGCGATCACGGACGACGTTGCGGAGATTATTCGCATTTGGGATGCGGCCAAACAAGCCGAGCGTGACGGGGCACCAAAACGAAATAATGCAGGCCTTCCCGCTGGTCTTCCAGCACTGACCTTGTCACAAAAGCTATTGGATCGACACCATCGCTCAGGTGCCTCAAATCTTCCCGAAGCGACGGAGCAAATGCGCGCCCGGGTGCATGATGAGCAGGGTCTTGGTGCAGAATTACTGGCCCTGTCTGCCCGGGCCGAAGAGCTGGGATTAGACGCCGAATCGGTGCTGCGTGATGCGTTGACGAAAAAATATGCAGGGATGAAGAACGAAACAACGTCGCCCTAACAAGGTGTGACGCGCTAGGCTAGGAACAGGCAATGGTGCCAACGGTCGATCGGACCGCTGGATCGACCAGCCCTTAGACAACCCCTTTATACAAGGAGTCCTTACTCATGGCATTGATTGACGCCATTCACGCGCGCGAAATTCTCGATTCCCGCGGAAATCCGACCGTTGAGGTCGAGGTCCTACTCACCGATGGTGCCCACGGCCGTGCCGCGGTTCCATCCGGTGCATCCACCGGCCAGTTCGAAGCCGCGGAACGTCGCGACGGGGACAAGAAGCGTTACCTAGGCAAGGGCGTGTTAGGCGCTGTTGCATCGGTCATCGAAGAGATCGCCGACGAGTTGGAGGGCCTTGACGCCACCGACCAGCGCTCCATCGACCAAGCAATGATCGAGTTGGACGGTACCGAGAATAAGTCAAAGCTCGGCGCCAACGCCATCTTGGGTGTTTCCCTGGCCGTGGCTAACGCCGCAGCCGCCAGCGCCAACCTGCCACTGTTCAAGTACCTGGGTGGCCCGAACGCACACGTACTGCCGGTGCCACTGATGAACATCCTCAACGGTGGCTCCCATGCCGACTCCGATGTGGACATCCAGGAATTCATGATCGCCCCACTGGGTGCGGAATCGTTCTCCGAGGGTCTGCGCTGGGGCGTTGAGGTTTACCACAACCTCAAGGCCGTACTGCAGGAAAAGAACCTGTCCACCGGTCTGGGTGACGAGGGCGGCTTCGCGCCGAACCTGCCAAGCAACCGTGCGGCACTGGAACTGATCACCGAAGCGATTAAGCGCGCCGGGTACACCCCGGGCAAGGACATCGCCCTGGCGTTGGACGTTGCTTCCTCGGAGTTCTACGAGAACGGTGCTTACCAGTTCGAGGGCGAAGCTCGCAGCGCTCAGCAGATGAGCGACTACTATGCACAGCTTGTTGCAGACTTCCCACTGGTTTCCATCGAAGATCCACTCGATGAGAACGACTGGGAGGGTTGGAAGACCCTTACCGAAAACATCGGTGACAAGGTTCAGCTGGTCGGTGATGACTTGTTCGTTACCAACCCAGTGCGTTTGGCACAGGGCATTAAGTCCGACACCGCTAACTCGTTGCTGGTGAAGGTTAACCAGATTGGCACCCTGACCGAAACCCTGGACGCCATCTCGATGGCTCAGCGCGCCGGTTACACCACGATCACCTCGCACCGTTCGGGCGAGACCGAGGATGTCACCATCGCAGAGATCTGCGTGGCAACCAACGCAGGTCAGATCAAGACCGGTGCTCCAGCCCGAAGCGAGCGCGTAGCAAAGTACAACCAGCTGCTACGCATCGAAGAGGACCTGGGCGAGGCAGCAGTTTACGCTGGAACCAGCGCGTTCCCGCGTTTCAACAGCTAATATTCAGGTAAAACGCATAAGCTCGTCGGTAGTGGATACCGACGAGCTTTTCGTTATTTAATGAAGACAACGTTGGAAGTACAAGTTTGAATGGGGGAGTATGGCGCAGCGACCACCGCGCATGCCGCGACGAAATACCCCTACAGGTGATCAGCCACCTGAGGTGGTCGCGACGCACACGGATCCACAGGGCCACACTTCGGCCGAGCATACGCCTCATGCCCCACGCGGAGCACACGAAGCCGATCCAAGCACCGATGCGTTGCACATTGTGCCCACAGCGTCGCCGAGCACCCCTAGCGCACGCCGGGTTCGGCAGTTGCCTTCCGAAGAGCGCAAAACACCTAGAACATCTTCTTTTGGCGCGCCCAAAGCCAATTCGCGCAGCACTACGGCCAAGAGCCAAGGCGCTCAGGAAAATAAGTCGAAAACACCTTTGCGGGAGCGTGCTAAAAAGAAGCAAAACGAACGCCGCCGTGATGACCGGATGAAGTTCTCCGCAGCGGTACGCCGCAAGCCGGGTGAGAAGGCGCAGACCCCACATGAGACTCCGGCCGGAGCTCCGGTAGCGGCCCACCGTTTTTCCGGACGCGTTGCTGCGCTGCTAGTGGTACTCGCGTTTTTTGCTGTGATGCTGGTACCTACGGTGAATTTTTACCGGACACAAATGACCGAGATTAGTGAACTGCGAGCCTCAATCAGTGAAAAAGAGGCGCAGCGTGATGAGCTGAATGCAGAGATCGCACGGTGGGATGATCCGTTGTACATCAAGCAGCAGGCTCGTGAGCGGATAAACTTGGTCATGCCGGGTGAAAAGCTTTACAAGGTTGTCGGTGAACTTCCTACCGAGGAAGCTACCGCAACGCCTAACGGCAGCACCTATGAGGTGCGCGCAGATCTTCCTTGGGTTGATGCGCTGCTTGATTCGGTACACCGCTCAGCGACCGACTAATAAGCAAACATACCCAAGCCGAACCACACGACGCGAAAAGACAAAAACTTGACTGATAAGCCCATCCGCGAAGCCCTCGACGCCGCCGGACGAGTTCCGAGCGAACAGGACCTAGACACGCTCAGCCGCCAACTCAACCGTCCGGTACGTGACGTGGTGGAAATTGGTGCACGCTGCGTTTGTGGCAACCCCTTGGTAGCGACCACGGCACCACGGCTTTCCAGTGGCATCCCGTTCCCCACCACCTACTACCTGACGCACCCGGTGATTACCGCCGCGGTGTCTCGGCTGGAAGCAGCGGGACTGATGGGCACAATGAACGAACGCCTAGGTGATGACACACAGCTGGCTGCCGACTACGAGTTGGCCCATGAGGCTTACCTAGCAAACCGTGATGCTATCGGCGCACGCTCGGGCACCGGTGAGGTCCCGGAGATCGCCGGCGTCTCTGCTGGTGGCATGCCAACCCGAGTTAAATGTTTGCACGTACTGGTCGGTCACGCTTTGGCCTCTGGCGAAGGTGTTAACCCACTCGGAGATGAGGCAATCGCTCAGATCGCCGAGTGGTGGACTAAAGACAAATGCTTCTGTGAAGGTGCGTGGGAGACTACCGGCCAGGCGCCGAGCCAGGATCGTTCACGTCATGTGAAGACTCAGGAAAAGGTTGACCCTTCCGTCAAACGGGCCGAACGTGCACGTAAGCGTGCAGAGCGTGAAGCCAACGAAGCGGATCAAGCCTAATGCGTGTCGCTGGAATTGATTGCGGTACCAACTCCATCCGTCTGCTGATCGCCGACTCTGTCGAAACCGACAGCGGTATGCAGCTGAGCGACGTGCTTCGCACCATGCGCATAGTACGTCTGGGCCAAGACGTTGATGCGACCGGCGGCTTTGCCCCCGAGGCTTTGGAACGTACCTTTGCAGCGGTTCGCGAATACAAGGCACTGTGTGATGAGCATGAAGTCCAGCAGATTCGTTTTGCTGCGACGAGCGCCGCCCGTGACGCGTCAAACCGTGATGTTTTCCTCTCCACCATCACCGACCTGCTAGGTGTCACCCCGGAGGTGATCACCGGAGATGAGGAAGCAAACCTGTCATTCGCCGGTGCCGCCTCGGTCCGCGAAGCCAAAGATGGCAAGATACTGGTCATCGACTTAGGCGGAGGATCGACCGAGTTTGTGCTCGGTGACGGATCTGGAATGTTGGCGGCTACCTCCCTGGATATGGGTTGCGTGCGGGTTACCGAACGCTTTGCCCAGCTCAGCGACGCGGTCGAGTTTATCGATCAGACGCTGTCCACCCTCGAAAATCGTGTTGATGTGTCAGAAGTTGACGCGGTGATTGTGGTGGCGGGGACGTTTACCACGCTGACCGCGCAGGCCCTGGGACTCAGCGCTTATGACTCGGCTGCCATTCACGGAGCCGAACTGAGCTTTAGTGACATGCGTCGTGCCACCAAGCAAATGCTCTCCTATAACCGAGAACAGCGCGAAGCCTTAGGGTTCATGCATCCTGGACGCGTTGATGTGATTCAGGCGGGAGCGCTAATCGTGGAACGCATCTTGGATTACCTTGAACGAGCTAGCGCGCAGCGTCCAATGACGTTGATTGCTTCAGAACACGATATTCTCGATGGAATTGCGGCTTCGGCCGCGAGAAACTAGTCAACTGCAACACTTTGCCCTACCGGCTAGGTGTGCCGGAGCCCCCTTGCGAGGAGATGATTGTGGGTTACATGAGAACCGGTAAACCCGTTGTGGCGCGGACTTGGATAGCCGCCGTACTCGCGGCGTTGCTGATCAGCGCAACCTTTGTTGGTGCCGTTCCGGCTCATGCAGACGACATTCGCAGTAGCGAGTACTGGCTCAAAGCACGCGGAATTAGCGAAGCGCACAAGGTCACCAAGGGCAAAGGCGTTAAAGTCGCCATCATTGACACTGGTATTGATACCAGTCACCCCGATCTGAAGGGGACGGTCACCGGTGGCGCCGATATGTCCGGTTCCGGCGGACCACAAGGTGACAAACCGATCGGCGTGATGAGCGAACACGGCACGCTCGTGGCTACGCTGCTGGGCGGCCGCGGAAATAACAAGCAAGAAATTGAACGGGTTAAATCCGAGAACGAACGTTTAAAGACCGCTTGGGAAAAGGCGAAGAAACACGCCGAAGACGAAAATAAAGACAAAAAGGACGACGAAGAAAAGGTAGAGGTCCCCAAGGAACCCGAATACGAGAAGATCCCTGCTCTGCGCGCAGGTAACGATGGGGTACTTGGCGTGGCTCCTGAGGCGGAACTACTTTCGGTATCGTTGTGGATGGGCGGGGACAACCCCGCGGGCATTCCGGTGGAAGAACAGATTCCTAAGGCAGTGCGTTGGGCTGTTGATTCCGGCGCTAAGGTGATCAATATGTCTCTGGGATCAACCTCTCCGGCATGGCCCGAGAGCTGGGACGATGCGTTCAAATACGCCGAAGATAAGGACGTGGTGATCGTGGCCGCCGCCGGTAACCGTTCCGGTGGAATGAGCCAGGTTGGCGCCCCGGCGACAATCCCAGGCGTGTTGACCGTCGCTGGTGTCGACGAGTCGGGCAAGGCATCGAAAGATTCCTCCACGGAGGGCATCTCCATCGGTGTCGCCGCTCCGGCTGAACAACTTGTCGGTGGTTTGCCAGGCGGTGGTTATGCCCGCTGGTCCGGAACATCCGGTGCAGCTCCGTTAGTCGCCGGAGTGGCTGCCTTGATCCGTGCGGAGCATCCACAGATGAAAGCCCCGCAGGTGATCAATCGAATCTTGCAGACCGCTAAGGACACCGGGGCACCGGGCGTGGATAACCTGTATGGCTACGGAATTATTGATGCCCATGCAGCCGTGACCGCGAATGTGCCGGTGGCTAAAGAAAACCCGTTGAATACCATTACTGAATGGATTCGAATTCACCGTCGCAATGTCGATAGCACCACCGAGGCCCCAGATCCGGGCGTGTCCATGGAGAAGTCCACACTCAACCCGGTGGCCGCACCAAAACCTATCCTTCCTGATGACTCGACTCCGGTCTTGCAGCCGGTAATCGTTGTTGGCGGCAGTGTGTTGCTACTGCTCGCGCTTCTGCTCGGCGGAACTCAAATAGGGGTCAGTGCGCGCCGGCAGAAGAAGATTCGTGAGGTTGAACTTGCCGCGTTGAGTAAACTCCCGGTGGATGAACCAAACGATGGGCGTGATTTCTTCGACGAGATTCCCGAAGATGAAAAATAGTTGACGCAACGTTGTGGCGGCAGATAAACGTAGAAATATTCCTCGTTTGTCTGTCGCCACGATGCGTTAACCGCCGTGAAAACGGTGGTGCAGGGGGAGCCGAAATCAGCAGAAAACCTCGTGTGCGTGATGAACTAAAAGTAGGTTGGGCCGGACTGCGTGCAGACCGTGTGCGTGGCTGGAGACGAAGCCAACACAGAAAGTTAGTGAATGTTTTCACTAACTCCGAAAACCCGCGTAGAATAAGGAATATGTCGATCATCGAAAGCTCCCAGAAGCGTCCGCGCATTCTTGTCGTTGGCGGTGGCTATGTTGGCCTTTACGTCGCGATGAAATTGCAGAAGAAGGTCAAGGATCACGGTGGCATTGTCACCGTCGTAGACCCGAACCCATACATGACTTACCAGCCATTCCTGCCAGAAGTTGCAGGTGGCCAGATTGAACCGCGTCACGTTGTGGTTTCCCACCGTGCGCACTTGAAGCACTCCGAACTGGTTAACGGTCGGGTGCTGAGTATTGACCACGCAGCAAAGAAGGCAGTCGTCGCTCCCGTGAGTGGCGAAGAATTCGAGCTGGAGTACACCGATATTGTGATGTCTGCAGGTGCGATCACTCGTACCTTCCCGATTCCGGGACTAGGCGACGCGGGTATCGGCCTGAAGACCATCGAAGAGGCCGTAGCGCTGCGCAACCAGGTTGCCGAGCGTATCGAATCCGCATCGAACATGACTGATCCGGTAGCGCGCAAGCGTGCCCTGACCTTCGTAGTGGTCGGTGGCGGCTTCGCCGGCATCGAGACCATCGCCGAGCTGGAAGACATGGCTCGTCACCTGATCAAGCTCAACGATCGCATCGATGAGAAGGAAGCACGCTTCGTTCTTGTTGAGGCCATGGGCCGCATCATGCCAGAAGTTACCGAAGAGCAGGCACTGTGGGTTGTTGACCACTTGCGTAGCCGCGGTATCGAGGTTCTGCTGAACACCTCGCTGGCAGATGCCACCGACGGTGTCCTGCAGCTGATCAACATGGCTGACAAGTCCCCAGCAGGAACCTTCGGATCAGACACCTTGATCTGGTGCGCCGGTGTGATGGCGAACCCAATGGTCCGTTCCACCGACTTCCCGATCGAGCAGCGCGGCCGCATCGAGACCCGCACCGACCTGCGTATCAAGGACGAGAACGGCAACCCGCTGGAAGGCGCATGGGCTGCCGGCGACATCTCGGCCGTCAAGGACGTCACCGGCGGCCTGCCGGACGGTACCTGCGTGCCAAACGCACAGCACGCGGTACGCCAGGCGAAGTTGCTGGCGAAGAACCTCTACGCTTTGCGTTACGGTGTGGGCACCGTCAAGGAATACAAGCACAAGAACCTCGGCGCAGTTGCAGGCTTTGGCCGCAACAAGGGCGTGGCAAAGGTTCTTGGCCTGAAGCTCAAGGGCTGGCCAGCATGGATGGCTCACCGCGGTTACCACGGTATGGCCATGCCAACCTTCGAACGCAAATTCCGCGTCGTAGGCGACTGGATGGTTGCGTGGTTCTTCTCGCGCGATGCACTGCAGCTGAACAACCTTGAGACCCCGCGTGCGGCTTTCGAAGAATCGGCTAAGCCAAAAAAGGCTCCAGCCGCTAAATAAGTTTCGCTGATCGACGATCGCTGGCCGCAGGAGCCGGAAGGAATTCTGGCTCCTGTGGCATCAAGCGGTGCGGTAATTTCAGAAATTGCGAAGTTATCGCGTAAGATTTTAGAGTCTTGCCCTCATGGTGGAATTGGCATACACGGCTGACTTAAAATCAGCTGCCGAAAGGCTTGTGGGTTCGAGTCCCACTGGGGGCACTTGTGAAAAAGGCCTCTGCATCCCTTTGTTTATGAGGATGCAGAGGCCTTTTGCTTTGCCCGGAATAGACTCATGATCAAGTGCTGCGGGCAGGATTTCTTCCGAGCGTGACTCACTGGCACGCTCTAGGCATAATTCGCTTGAAATATATCGATATCATCCCTATGGCTGAGCCGATTCACAGCAAACCCAAATAAGATCATCTATACACAGCAGAACACCATTCTGCACTTAAACTTACGACTTATGGGGGAATTTAGGTTGAGCGGTAACCCGATCTTCGGTTCCAAGAACCAGTCTGCAAGCTGGGGCACCGGCTCCAATGCAGGCAGCCCGGTCGGATTCCACGAATCCGGCAACCTCAGCGCCGAACAGTTGCAGGGAATGTACCAGCAGCCGTCGGCCAACAGCCAAGACACCGGTCGCATGACCATTGGCGACACCATCAACAAGACCATCCTGTGCTTGGCGCTGGTTGTTGTAGGTGCCGCCGTAGGTTGGACCGTACCAGCACTGATGCTGCCAGGTGCATTGATTGGCTTCGTACTCGGTCTGGTGAACGTCTTCAAGAAAAAGCCGTCACCGGCTTTGATTCTTCTTTACGCGGCAGCCGAAGGCCTGTTCCTGGGTGGACTGTCCGGGTTCCTTGAGCGGAGGTACGAGGGCATCGCTATCCAAGCAATCGTCGCGACCTTCTGTGTCGCCGGCGTGACCCTGGCCCTGTACCGCTCGGGTAAGTACCGGATGACGCCGAAACTGAACAAGATGTTCATGATCGCGATGATCGGCATGGTTGTCTTCTCGCTGGCCAACATGGTCATGATGATGACCGGCACCGTCGACGGCATGTTCGGCATGCGCAGCGGTGTCTTGGGTCTGGTCATTGGAGCTGTGGCTGTACTGCTGGCAACCTATGCGTTGGTCTCGGACTTCACCATGATTGAGCAGCTTTCCCGTGAGGGAGCCCCGGCCATCATGGCTTGGCGCGGTGCTTTCGGCCTGACCATGACCTTGGTCTGGCTCTACTTGGAGATTCTGCGCATTCTGGCTATTCTGCGTGGCGACGAATAAGCATATTGAAATAAATTTCTAGAACCAGTGCCCAATAAGGGTACTGGTTCTATTTTTTATGTCACAATTCCGACATGGATCCCGGTTGGGTGTCGAAGTCACGGTAACTTAGAGGGATGAAGAGTAATCGGCTGTCTCGACTGCGTCGGTTCCGCGTGGTGTTGCCGGCCAAAACGGCTGGGCATCCGGCCCCTGTATCGGCGAACCTGGATTTCCGCGAGGCCGAAGATACACCCTACGGGATGCGTTTAGCGGCCTGGTGGTCTTGGCGTTTCCTCGTGGTGGTTGCCGCCGTTGGCGTGCTCGTATGGTTGCTTTCAAAGCTGTCCTTGCTGCTCATCCCGGTAATGATTGCGGCGCTAATCACTGGCCTGCTTTCACCTGTCGTCCACGTGCTGAACCGCAAACTGGCGCTACCGCGTGTACTTTCCGTAGCGATCACCGTCATTGCTTTCCTGGCGCTGGTGATCAGCGGACTGTCGATGGCAGGACAACGGCTTACCGCCGGATTTGCTGCGCTGTGGAATCAAGCCATTGTCGGCGTGGAACAGATTCAAACGTGGCTCTTCACCGGACCTCTGCAACTAACCAACGCTGACCTGCAAAACGTCTTCGACGATGCACTGCGAGAACTGCGTTCCAACGCGACAAATATCCTCAGCGAAGCCATTAGCTGGGGCTCGGCCTTAGGCCAGATCCTCACCGGCGTATTGCTGGCGCTGTTTACCTTGATCTTCCTGCTTCTCGACGGCCGGAAGATTGGACTTTTCCTGATCAACCTCCTGCCACGCCGTGCGCGGCCTGCCATGGACGGCGCGATGACCCGCGGTTGGTCCGCATTGGTCAGTTATGTCCGAGTGCAGCTCTTGGTGGCATTCATTGACGCGGTCGGCATTGGCTTTGGTGCCTTCTTCCTGGGCGTACCTTTGGCCATGCCGTTGGGAATCATCGTTTTTATCGGCTCCTTCATTCCAATTATCGGTGCACTGGTAACCGGCGCCCTAGCTGTCCTGCTGGCGCTGGTAGCCAACGGCTGGGTCAATGCCCTGATCATGCTCGGCGTAGTTTTGCTGGTGCAGCAGGCTGAATCAAATATCCTGCAACCGCTGATTATGGGTAAAGCGGTGAGCCTGCACCCGCTGGCGGTTGTCCTGGCTGTCGCCGGAGGCACCATGGTTGCTGACATTCCCGGCGCCCTTTTCGCGGTACCCATTATGGCCGTATTAAATGCGGTGGTGAAATATCTGGCTCGACGCGGATGGGACGATGACCCGTTCGTCCGCGATCAATATGGGGTAGGCGAAGACCCTCACGCCCCTCCGGAGCCATCCACCGAAAAATCCCCCGAACTTTTGCCGGCGCGTGAGCGCCCAGAGCACATCGCAACTGAGGACTAGATAGATGAGTAGCAAGCCGGAACTACCTGTGACATTGGCCGATATTGAACAAGCCGCGAAGGTGCTCCAGCCAGTGATCGCCCGCACCCCCATTGAGCACTCCCGAGTCCTCTCTCTGCACGCGGGAGCGGAAGTATTCTTGAAGTGCGAGAACCTGCAGCGTGCAGGCTCCTTCAAGATCCGCGGCGCATACGTACGCATGGCCAAACTAACCGACGAAGAGCGCGCCCGTGGCGTGGTTGCTGCCTCGGCGGGCAACCACGCCCAAGGTGTGGCTCAAGCGGCATCGCATCTGGGGATCAAGGCACGCATTTACATGCCCCGAGGGGTGGCATTGCCAAAATTGGCGGCCACCGAAGACCACGGAGCGCAGGTGGTACTGCACGGTGACACCGTCGATGAGGCCTTGGCCGAGGCGCAGAAATTCGCTGATGAAACCGGTGCCGTGTTTGTGCATCCCTTTGACCACCCGGACATCATTGCCGGACAGGGCACCATTGGCCTGGAGATCCTGGAGCAGCTTCCCCAGGTGGAGACCGTGCTGATGGGTGTCGGCGGCGGCGGTTTACTTGCCGGTGTTGCCATTGCGATCAAGGAAAAGGCCCGCCAGCTTGGCCGCGAAATCAAGGTTGTGGGTGTGCAGGCCGAAAACGCCGCAGCCTACCCGCCGTCGTTGGCCGCCGATGCGCTGGTCCCGTTGGATACCGTGCACACCATTGCCGACGGCATTGCCGTCGGCAAGCCAGGCCAGCTGCCCTTCGCGATCATCAAGGAACTCGTTGACGAGGTTGTTACGGTCTCCGAGGACGCGCTTGCACAAGCACTGGTAGTACTGCTGGAGCGCAACAAGCTCGTCGTGGAGCCAGCTGGAGCCGTGGGAGTTGCCGCGCTCTTGGAAGACCGCTTGCAGGAGCATGGAATCAACCCGGCCACGACCGTGGTGATCCTCTCCGGCGGCAATATTGATCCACTGCTGATGCTCAAGGTAATCCAGCGTGGTTTGAACGCCGCGGGACGATTCCTCACCGTGCGCATCATGCTGCCAGATCGCCCCGGCGCACTGGCCACCATCTCCCGGGTGATTGCCGAATCCGATGCCAACGTGACGCGTTTGGACCACACGCGGATCGGCGGCTCGCTGTCCATGGGGGACGTGGCCATCACCATCGACTTGGAAACCAAGGGGCATAAGCACTCCGAGCAGGTACTGGATAACTTGCGGGCAGAGGGCTTTGATCCGCACATCACCAATAGTGCCGGTGGTTCGGTCGCCTAGCAGAACAAAATTAGCCTAAAAAAGTGGCTCGACACCCCGGGGTGTCGAGCCACTCATTTAATAGGAGGAGGATTAGCCCTCGAAAGGTGTCGCAGAAACAATCTCCACGGCGATCTCGCGTCCGTTAGGCGCGGTGTAAGTCAGCTTGTCGCCAACCTTCTTGCCATGAACAGCCTGGCCGATAGGGGACTGCTCGGAGTAGACCTCGAGGTCGCTGTCGCCAGCAACCTCGCGGGAACCAAACAAGAAGGTGGTCTCATCGCCGGCGATGGTGGCAACTACCAGCATGCCTGGCTCGACGACTCCGTCATCTGCAGGCGCGTCGCCAACATGGGCGCGGCGTAGTAGATCCTTCAGGTACAAGATACGGGCCTCGGCCTTGCCTTGCTCTTCACGAGCAGCGTGGTAGCCACCATTCTCCTTGAGGTCGCCCTCCGAACGTGCCTGCTCGATGCGGGCGACGATTTCGGTGCGACCTGGACCGGAGAGGAAGGTCAGTTCAGTCTGAAGGCGGTCGAAGGCCTCCTGAGTCAGCCACACGACAGGTTCGTTGCTGTTGGTGCTCACGTTGTACTTCCTTTGGTCAGTCAGGGATTTCTTATGTGTACCGTCCATGTTGGGCGGTAAAGCCAAACGCCACCCTGCGGTGGCGTTGAAGAAATCAGATTCGGTACGAATTAGTGATCTGTCGAAATTCGGCGGATGCAAGCAAAGACCCCGCTAGGCTCCTGTTCCAATTGATCTTCAACTGGGCGCACAAACCGATGCGGGGTGAAACGTACTTTCCCACGATAATAGTCGCGATTGGGAAATAATCCCAATGCGTTCAGCTCTGAGGTTGAAGATTGCCTGCTTTATTACTTGGTGAACTCGTTCGGCACCTTGTAGCAAGACTCAACGCCGGCGGTTACCGCAAGATTATCGGTGTGCATCGGCACCGTCAGACGCTTGGTGGTCAGTACCCCGGGGTCGGTCGCTTCAAGCAGGACGGTATTAAACCCCACGGTGGCCTTTGACTCATTCATTGCGCGGACATCGCACTGCAGTCGGTGCTTGGAGTTGTATTCGACCTCGAAGACCGCTGTGGCTTGCGAGGGGGATTGCACCGAAAAATTGATGTCTTGGGCGGTGATGGCACTAAAATTACTGAAGCCAACCCAGGCCGCTCCGACGACTCCGAGGCTCAACGCGCCACCGATGAGCAAATTACGGGTGCGCTTAGCCAGCGGGCGTTTGTTGGGGTTGTTGTAGCGAGCCGTTAAGCTTGGATCAGACATTGCTTGCCCTGTACTACTCTCTGCCGTCGACTATGAGGTGTCTCTAGTCTACCGGCCGGGCCTTCAGGGAATAACGTAGGGCTACGTGAGAGTTGTCATTGATGGCATGCCATGCCGGCATGCCGGCCTGTTCACAGTGCAGAAGGAAGAGTTTACGTGGAGATTCACGACGTGAAGAAGTTAGCGCCGTCCCAGGGGCTGCGTCTCATGGCGATTCATGCCCACCCAGATGACGAGTCATCAAAGGGTGCTGCCACCATGGCCGCCTATGTTGATGCCGGCGCAGAGGTGATGGTTGTCAGCTGCACCGGTGGCGAACGCGGGGACATCCTGAACGCTGCCGTTGGCGAACTCGCGCACGCGCATCGTGATCTACCGGGGGTCCGCCGCACCGAAATGGCTGAAGCCGCCTCGGTCTTGGGCATCAAACACCGTTGGCTGGGTTATGTCGACTCGGGCCTGCCCGAGGGTGACCCGCTGCCGGAACTCCCATTCGGTGCCTTTGCCTTGCAGTCGGTAGAAATTGCCGCGGCCGGCATCATCAAGTTGATTCGCGAGTTCCGCCCGCACGTCATCACCACCTATGACGAAAACGGCGGGTACCCTCACCCGGACCATATCCACTGCCATAAGGTCTCAGCTTTCGCTTTCGAACAGGCTGGCAACGCACAGTTGTATCCCGAGCTGGGGGAGCCTTGGGAGGTCGACAAGCTCTACTATGACCGTGCGTTCTCCTCGGATCGCTTGCGTACCCTGCACTATGCGATGTTGGAAGGTGGCTACGAATCCCCGTACACCGAACGCGTCGCAAAGTGGGAAAACGACGAAGAGAACGAAATGTTCAAGTGGGTTTCGCCACACACCACGACCACTCAGGTGCACTGCGCAGATTATTTCACGTTGCGAGATCAGGCACTCTTAGCGCACCGAACACAGATTGACCCGGAGGGATTCTTCTTCGCGGTGCCAGAACATATTTACGCCGAGTCATGGCCGTGGGAGGATTACACGCTGATTTCGTCGAAGGTTGCTACACAACTGCCCGAAACAGATCTGTTTGCCGGACTAAGATAGAACCACGTACCTTCCAGTTCCAGAAAAGAGTTGTCCCCACACCGTGAATGCGATTTACGCGACCATGATGGTTGCGAGTACCAACGTACAGAACGAAGCGCTGGAGGAGAACAGCTATGGCCCGGGTTTCCTCGGCTTTGTGTTCACCGCGTTTCTGGCACTGGCAGTGATCTTCCTGATTCGTGACATGGTGCGCCGCGTCCGTCGTGTCCGTTACGCCTCGGAAGCCGAATCCAAGCAGAATGAGCTGATGCTCAAGGGCGAGAACCAACCAGTTCAAGAGCCTAGCGATCCAGTGGATCCGAAAACCTCCGAAGACAGCTAGGCCACAGAGCCTGGAACAGGCCTCATGCTGACCCACCGCGTTGTGAAAGGTCAGCATGGGGCCTGTTTTTTCCCGCGAGGTACATCAATCGCTCAGCCTTCGGCCGAATTGGAGGTGAGCAAGGACACCTTGGCGGCGTGGTGAGGCAGAATGGCGCTATGGGACAAAGAATCGCCAATAGCTCCAGCGCCTACCTCCGCCAGCACTCGCATCAAGAGGTTGACTGGTGGCCCTATGGAGATGAAGCCTTCGAACAGGCTCGCCTGCGTGACGTGCCGGTGATGCTTTCCATCGGCTACGCGGCCTGCCACTGGTGCCACGTGATGAGCCATGAATCTTTTGATGACCCGCAGATCGCCCGGAAACTCAACGATAACTTTATTTCCATCAAGGTGGACCGCGAAGAACACCCGTTGGTCGACGACACCTACATGATGGCAACCCAGGCGCTGACGGGGGCCGGAGGGTGGCCCATGACGATCTTCGCGATGCCCGACGGACGCGCTTTCCATACGGGCACCTATTATCCGAGTGAGCCTCGCGGAAAAGTTCCGTCCTTCACCCAAGTAGTAGACGCCGTCCATCAGGGGTGGGAAGAGCACCGAGAGGGACTCGAAGAGCAAGCCCAGATGCTCGCTGAGCACCTCGCCGAACTGGGGTCACGGCAAGGTGCCCTGCTGACGATGAGCATGGACTCCACAGCTGCCAAGGCCCTGCGCCAGGCTAGCCGTCACTGGATCGCAACGAGCAAAGCCGAGGGCGGCTTCACCCCTGCACCAAAGTTCCCACCCACCTGGGCACTGAAGACCATGTGGCGCACGGTGCTCCTGGACGGCGAACTCGGTGCCGAAGCCTTTGAACCTCTGGCGACAAGCTTAGAAGCGATACTGCTGGGGGGTCTGCGAGATCATCTCTCCGGAGGCTTCGCCCGATATTGTGTGGATGAAAATTGGACGATCCCGCACTTTGAAAAAATGCTCTACGACAACGCCGGCTTGCTTTCTTTATGCGCGCGGACCGCGGTCTTCGCGACGCAGTTTGCGCAGCAGCATCCCCAGCAGTCGCAGCGAGCCACACAGTTAGCGCAGTTAGCCCACCAAGCGGCTCTGGATACGGCGAGCTTCTTGAGCAATGACCTCTTGACTTCCGAAGCCGGTGCGCCCCACCGCGCTTTTGCCGCTTCGCTGGACGCAGACTCGCTGCGCGGCACGTCGAGCGTCGAAGGTGCAGCCTATACGTTCACCAGAGAAGAATGCCTTCAGGCGGTGCGCCGAGCAGGTGTCGAGCTGCCCGCGGACCTGGTGCGATTAGCTGGCATCGCCGAAGATCCGGGGTACTACCACGTCTCGTTGACCCGGATCCCGGTTGACGGCGAGAGACAAATTTGGGATGCCTTCAGAGCCGAACTGCGCACCGTGCGCGCCACCAGGCCAAGCCCGGGACGCGATGAGAAGATCATCGCCGGATGGAATGGTCTCGCCATTGAAGCGCTCGCCGAAGCAGGAGAGCTACTCGATGAACCACAGCTCGCCCAGCTAGCCGAACAGGTTGCCACCACGCTATGGGAGGTGCACTGGGATGCGCAGAGCCAAACGTTGGCGCGAGTGAGCTTTGCCGGTCAACGTTCGGCAAATAATGAGGGGACCTTAGAAGACTATGCCGGGCTTACCCTGGGGTTCTTAGCGCTGACCCAGAGTCCGCGCTACAGCGTGTGGCAGGAACGCGCTGGCATCTTGATCGAAAAGACCGCATGCTTCATCGATCTGGAGACCGGGATTCCTCGCGACGCCTTGGCCCTGGATGAACGCTTGAGCAAGCAACGTTCACAGATTGCCCCGGTGACGGTACTCGACGACGCTATTCCTGCTGCGGCCGCGCTCTATGCCAAGGCATTGAGCCGGTTAGCTATCCAGCGGATGGCCGACGAAAATTTTGATGATTCGGGCCAGGAACAATTTGACCTGGCACACCGGCTTAGCGCTCACGGTGTGGCGCTCGCCGGTCAGGCTCCCACCCAGGTAGCGACCGCACTTGAGGTGCAGTCGGTACTCGGCTCGGCGGTTCATTATGTGAAGTTAAACGGCGCAGGCTCAGCCGAGCGCCACCATTTGCTGAGCTTATGCCGGTGCCTGGGGATCGAAGTCCGGAGCTCTGCGCAGACCACTTCCGGGACACAAGACCTAGAAATTCAGCCTTGCCGGCTGTCGCAATGTAATCTTCCGGTGCACGATGTTTCCTCGTTGTTGACTTTGTTGGCAGGTGAATAAGCCTTAGCTGCGGATGCTTGGCTGCACGGTGTTGTGGGGGAAACACGATAGATTTAGTTTCAAGAAAACTTTTGAACGTGTGCGAAAGCGAGGAACCCGGTGCGTCTTCCCTCTCTTGTGTACCGTTTCTACGAACGGCGCCTAGCGAAGTCGCTACCCGGTGACAAGTTGCCCCACCACATTGGTGTCATGGTTGATGGCAATCGCCGCTGGGCGAAATTAGCAGGTAGCCCCACCATGGCAGGCCATCAGGCCGGCGCGGATAAGATCCTTGAGTTCCTCGAATGGTGTGAGGACCTTGGCATCAAGGTAGTCACCCTCTACATGCTTTCCACCGACAACCTCAACCGCGAACCCAGTGAGCTGCGTGATTTGCTGGAAGTCATCGGCAACACGCTGGATCGGTTGGGCGAAACGAACCAGGTGAAGGTGCAGCAAGTTGGTGCGGTGGACGTGCTGCCCGAGGAGCTCGCGGCGAAGCTTGCAGCGCTGGAAGCAAGCACCGCTCAACGGACCGGAGTCCACGTCAACGTGGCCATTGGCTACGGCGGGCGACGTGAAATCATCGACGCGATCAAGTCCTTGCTGCGCGATGCCTCAGAACATGGGCGTTCGTTGGATTCGGTGGGCGAATCGCTGTGCATCGATGAACTTGAATCGTACTTGTACACCAAAGGCCAGCCGGATCCGGATCTGGTGATTCGCACCAGCGGTGAGCAACGCCTGAGCGGCTTCTTGACGTGGCAAAGCGCCTACTCGGAGTTTTATTTCTGCGAGGCCCTCTGGCCGGACTTCCGCCGCGTCGATTTCTTACGCGCGCTTCGTGACTTTGCCGATCGGCAGCGTCGTTTCGGCGCTTAAAACGTCCGCTGAGTTGGCAAGTATTGATCGTTTCCGAAAATGATACTTTGCTGTAACCTGTTGGAGCAGTAAGCGGTCTATGGTGAGCATATGGCGGGACATCACAGTCCCGGCAGACCGAAAGGTTCCTCACTAGATGACAAGATGCGGCGTACTCACGAAGCGATTCGTGGTTCACCCTTGGCATCCGGTAGCGGGACTTCCCACTAAAGCGTGGGGAGATTCCCCACGCCGGATTCGAGAATGGGTGCGCTGTTATGACCCGAACTACCAACTCGGCCGTCCGCACATACGTCATTGACACCTCGGTGTTGTTGTCGGACCCGAAAGCGATGTTCCACTTCGAGGAGCACCACGTGGTGATCCCGTTGACAGTCATTACCGAGCTGGAACACAAGCGCAAAGACCCGGACCTGGGCTTTTTTGCCCGCCAAGCATTGCGCCTGCTCGATGAACTGATCGCCAGCCACGGGGGACTTTCCCAAGCCGTTCCGGTTTCCGATGCCGGAGGCACTCTGCGCATTGAGTTGAACAACATCGCCTCCGATGTTTTGCCCGTGGGGATGCGCTCGGCAGAAAATGACACCCGTATTCTTGCGGTGGCCAAGCACCTGCTTGATGAGGGCCAGGACGTGGCTTTGGTGACCAAGGACTTGCCCATGCGCATCAAGGCCTCCGCGATTGGTATCCACGCCGAGGTTTATCGTAATGAATTGATCCCCTCCACCGGATGGAGCGGGGTTCAATCATTGGAGCTAGACGAAGCGAGCATGGCCACGCTGTATGAGTCTGAAAAGCTCATCAATCTTCCCGAAGCCAGCCAGAGCCCGATCAATACCGGCTTTGTCATTACCTCGCCCAGAGGCAGCGCGTTGGCGCGCAAGGTCACGGCTGACACCGTCAAGCTGGTCCGTGGTGACCAGCAAGCTTTCGGTCTGCATGGAAGAAGCGCTGAACAGCGTATTGCACTGGATTTGTTGTTGGATCCCAACGTGGGAATTGTGTCGATGGGTGGCAGCGCAGGTACCGGAAAATCCGCGCTTGCGTTGTGTGCCGGGATGGAAGCGGTGCTCGAACGCCGCGAACACCGTAAGATCACGGTGTTCCGCCCGCTCTATGCGGTCGGTGGCCAGGAGCTTGGTTATTTGCCTGGTTCCGAAGGGGAGAAGATGGGGCCTTGGGCCCAAGCGGTCTTTGATACTCTCGGATCCATCGTGTCTAAGAACGTCATAGACGAGGTTGTCGAACGCGGCATGCTCGAAGTGTTGCCACTGACCCACATTCGTGGGCGCTCCTTGCACGATTCTTTTGTGATTGTCGACGAAGCGCAGTCGCTGGAACGCAACGTACTGCTTACGGTCCTTTCCCGGATCGGGCAGAACTCAAAGGTAGTGCTCACCCATGACGTGGCACAGCGAGATAACCTGCATGTTGGACGACATGATGGGGTCTCCGCGGTGGTTGAGCAGCTTAAGGGCCATAGCCTCTTCGGGCATGTGACTCTGATGCGTTCGGAACGCTCGGCTATCGCCGCGCTGGTCACCGAAATGCTGGACGGTCCGCTGACCTAAGGTGTGGCGCGCACCGTCCACGGGATGTGTGCGCGCACATCGGTCATCGTTGGGGTGGGGCTGGTAAACAGAGAGTCAATATAGTACTCATTTTTCGCCAACACCGTGATACCCAGCGGGGCCTCGCTGCTGCCTAAGACCCTGCGTTCAACACATATTCCGGTGTCAAGATCCAGCACGATCAGTGTTTGGGTCCCAGCCGGAACCAAAGCGAACACCGGGCTCCGTGGATGGTAATTATGCCCGGCGGTGAGCACCGCCGAAAGTTGCGCGCGTCCGTGCGAGCTACGCGTTTCGGCGAGCTCATGAATGTAGGTCGGGTGTTCAAAAGCTAGATCCAGGGAAGCTGGCTCGGTGCCCGCCAGTTCATAGGGATCAAGTACGGATGCCAAGAAATCCAGGGGCAACAAGTCTTGATAGCCGTCGATTTGCGGGCGTCTGGCAATGAGATGGTCCTCGGTATAGACCGGGGACGTTAGCGAGGCAGGTAAGGACCAGGAGGAGCCGGTGGCAGCCACGTAGTCTTGGCCTCGTTCTGCAGTAAAAAGTTCACGTTGATAGCAGACGGTATCTTCGTGGTTGCTGATCGCGATGGCTTCGCGCCCACGCAGTATTAGACCCAACGTGCCGTGCAGACCAGATTGGGCCAAGTGTTCAGGAACATTTAGCTCCAGTCGCAGGGAAGTGCTCAACCATGGTGCGGAGCGGGCCAGCGCACGGAAACGTCGCCGGGCGGCAGAATCAGGTGCCGGGTGATCGGGAAATAACTGCTCGGAAGCTGACGTGATCATATTTCCAGTGTAGAAGCACCCGCGTTATTCACAACCCAGCACATCGTACTAGAGCACCTGAGGTACTGGCCCTATGCTCTAAACATGATCACGCTCTGGCAAGAATCTTTGTGGACCGCTCTACCTCTGGTGCTGTTCTGCGCAAGTTTCCTTTGTTTCGGAGTGCTTTTGTCGCTAACAGATATCAAAGAGCACCGGCTACCGAACAGGTTGTTACTTCGCTGGGTAGTAATGAGTGCGGTGCTTCTACTGGGGCTGAGCATAGTGCGTGGGCAGTACCTTCCATTGCTCAATGCCGGGCTGGGAGCGCTCATTTTGGGTGGGGCGTATCTGCTACTTGCACTGATTTCGCGTGGAGCCATGGGCATGGGCGACGTGAAGCTTGCGATAGTGCTGGGTCTGAACGTCGGCTACTTTTCCTTATCTGCCCTATTCTTGGCCAGTGTGTTCGCGTTTGTGCTGGCTAGCCTAGTGGTGCTGAGTGGAATGATTGCTGGCAAACTGAACGCGAAGTCCGCGGTGGCCTTTGGCCCGTTCATGATCCTAGGTGCAGCACTTGCTTTGCTTATGACACCATAGGGCCATGACAACTCCGGAATTCATCACCGATCTGCGCACTCGTATTGGACATGACCTGCTCTGGTTGAGCGGGGTGAAGGTCGTGGTTTTTAACGGATCTCAGGTGTTGCTGGTGCGCAGGGTGGACAACGGACTGTGGACCTTGCCTGCGGGAATCATTGAACCAGGTGACGAAGCCTCGCATACCGCGGTCCGTGAAGTTTTGGAGGAGACCGGGGTGCGCTGTGAGCTGACGCATTTA
The DNA here is from genome assembly GCF_002332285.1 of Glutamicibacter sp. BW77. Classification (NCBI taxonomy): domain Bacteria; kingdom Bacillati; phylum Actinomycetota; class Actinomycetes; order Micrococcales; family Micrococcaceae; genus Glutamicibacter; species Glutamicibacter sp. BW77. Next base: position 84,241 of record NZ_NRGT01000073.1, read on the forward strand.
TTAGGAGTGGGAGTGACCGCCCCAGCGACCTATCCAAATGGTGACCACGCGCAGTATTTAGATATCGTATTTCGGGCCATACATCTGGGCGGCGAAGCACGAATCAACGATGACGAGAATTTAGAAGTCGGTTATTTTGAACTTTCCGACCGCCCGAGCCTGCCACCACTGCATGAGCGAGCCATTGACTGGGCACTGAATCCGAAGCCCGGCGGATATTTCGCCTGAGATAAACGCCAACGCCCCGCACGAAGCGGTTCGCATCCACCCAATAATTTTGGGGGATAGCGACGCTCGTACGGGGCGATGAACCGCTGAGAGCAGACTACTCCTTGGGATGTTCCACCGATGAGTCACTAGCTGGTGAGTCATGATCAGTAAGCAGAACTCCACCACCGTGTTTGGCAGCGCGCTCGGCCTCTTCAAGTTCCTTGGCTTCCAGCCCGCCGATCGCCTCACCACGTGCCACCATACCGGCGGTGTCCGAGAGCGGAACCTGCTTGAGGAACAGTGCCAGTACGAAGGCTAGAAGAATAAACGGAATCAGGTACCAGAACACCGGGGCCAACGAGTCAGCGTAAGCGGTGACAATGCCATCGCGTAGCTGCTCAGGAAGCTGGGCCAAGGTCTGCGGGTCCAAGGTTGCCGTCGCGTTGCCCGCATCGGCCGCGCTCGCGCCGGACGCCGTAAAGACCTCGGTGAGATTCTCCGAGAGTCTATTGGTGAACATCGCACCGAAGATCGCCACACCCAAGGATGCGCCAACTTCACGGAAGTAGTTGTTAGTCGACGTGGCGGTTCCGACCATCGCCGGATCTACCGCATTCTGCACCACAAGCACTACCACTTGCATGATCAGGCCCAGGCCTGTGCCGAAGACAAACAGGTACACGCAGATAAGCCACAACGGGGTGCTTGCGCTCAATGAGGTGAATGCGAGCATGGCCAAGGCGGTGACCAGGGCACCGGCAATCGGGTAGCCCTTATACTTGCCGGATTTGGTGATGGCGATACCAGACCAAATGCTGGTACCCATCATGCCCACCATCATTGGAAGCATTAACAGACCCGATACGGCCGCCGAGGTCCCGGAGGACATCTGCAAGAAGGTCGGCACGAAGGCGATGGCCGCGAACATGCCTAGACCCAGCGTAAAGCCGATCGCCGTAGCGTTGATGAAGATGCGGTTCTTGAATAGCGACAGCGGGATGATTGGATCTTCGGCGCGGGCTTCAACGATGATGAACAGCACCGCCGCGGTGAGCATGCCAAGGCCCCAACCCCAGGTTTCCAAAGCAGTCCAGCCGTGGTTTTTCGACCCACCAAAGTCGGTGAAGAAGATCAGGCAGGTAGTTGCGATCGACAGCAACAGCACACCAAGAATGTCGATTTTCTTGGTGGACTTCTTATTCGGGATGGTCAGCGCAAACCAAGCAATCAAGAACGCGCCGATGCCTATAGGGATGTTGATGTAGAAAGCCCACTGCCAGGTCAGATGGTCGACAAAGAATCCACCGAGCAACGGACCGGCAACCGCCGAGAGGCCAAAGATAGCACCGAGCGGGCCCATGTACTTGCCGCGCTGGGATGCCGGGACGATGTCGGCAATGATTGCCTGCGAGAGGATCATCAGGCCACCGCCGCCCAGGCCCTGCATGGCGCGGAAGAAGACGAAGGTCCAGAATGTTCCGGCGAAGGCTGCGCCTACGGAAGCTAAGGTGAACAGCGCGATGGCAATAAGGAAGAGATTACGACGGCCAAGGACGTCACCGAACTTGCCGTAAATCGGCATCACAATGGTGGTGGCCAGCAGGTAGGCGGTGGTGATCCAGGCCTGGTGCTCGACGCCGCCGAGCTGTCCAACGATGGTTGGCATTGCGGTGGACACGATGGTCTGGTCTAAGGAGGAAAGCATCATTCCGGCGATGAGCGCGGAGAAAATGATCCAAATCCTTCGTTGCGTCAGGAGCAACGGCGCCGATTCCGGGGATTTCCGGGATTCGGTGGTTGAAGTCATGCGTGGGATCCTTGCAAGATATGAGAGTCGGGCGGGGTGGCGCTCGGTTAAGAGCGGGTCAGTGGCTGGCTGTAAATCTCGCGTCCCATAGTGAGCACCGCGAGATATTCCTCGGCCAATGAACGTTCGCTGTCCGAGGCCAAATACCGGTCGACGGCTTTGAACGTGGCGAACTGCAGGGAATGAACCAGTAGTTCAAGTCCCGGGTGTGAAGCCTCAACGCCTTCACGTTGGGCGATGAGTTTCATGAATTCGGCCTGGCGTTCGGGACCGACCTTGATCATCCGCTCTAAGAGCTCCGGTTCACGGTGTACCGCGGCGAAGAATCCTTGGGTGCTACCGATGGCCTGTTCGTCTCGATTGAGCAGTTCGACGAACAAGGCGACAAGATCTGCCTGCAGGGTAGGGGAGATCCCTTGGATTCCGGCCGGACGCGAGGCCATGAACCGGTCTAAAGCATCGGCTGGGATTCCGTCGTCGTCGTGACCGAAAACGGCGTCGATTTTTGCAGCGAAGTAATTAAAAAAAGTCCGCCGTGAGATTCCCACCCCAGCGCAGAGCTGGTCGACGGTGAACCCGGCAAAGCCGTGTTCTGCGGTCAGTTCGCGTGCATGTTGGGTGATCGACAGGCGTGTTTTTTGCATGCGTGCGCTGAGCCCGGAGGGAGTGGTATCCGGGACAGTACCGGTAGTTGCACTATTGTTCACAAGATGCAGTTTTGCACCTACTGGCACCTCAGTGCAAATTATGTTATCGGGAACACAATCTCTGCTCGTTAGCCGAACGCTCGCGCGAGTGTGTTGCCTCGTAATAGACTGTGATCCATGACCTCGCTCCGACTGCTCCCGCCCAGCGCTCATCTGCATGAATCGTGGCTTCGCAATACGGAAGAATGGGATGGAGCGGACCAACAGGGCGCTTCGGTCTTCTTGGCAGATAAATACGGTTGGGACCTGAAGAGCCCTAAAGATTTCTCGCGCTGGGTACGTTTGCTCAACGATCTTGCCGATACACAGCATCAGCCACCGACTGGATTTGTTAACCAGTGCACGCTCTGGCTGGAACGGGATGAAGAATACCTCGGTGCGGTAAGCCTGCGGTATGCGCTGATCAACGATTTCCTTCAAGTCGTCGGCGGGCATATTGGTTATGGAATTCGTCCGAGTGCCCGCGGGGAAGGCCTTGCCGCACAAGCACTCAAGGCAATACTTGAAGTGGCTAGAACCCGCGGGATGCGACAGGTGCTGCTGACCTGCGACGATTCAAATATTGGTTCAGCAAAAACGATTGTGGCCTGCGGGGGACGGCTCGAAAGAATTCTCCCAGTCGAGGAGCTCGCCGCCCAATTTGGTTCTGTTGCGCCCGTTCGAAGATATTGGATCGATCTCTAAGCCGGTGCCGTTGACCAACGCGTCAAGCCGGCCACACTAGGAAGTCCCAGGGTGGCCGGCTCGTAGCAACTTTTAGTCTTTGCGGTAATGCGGAATGCGGTTTTAGTACTTTCCGGTCATCGTCGAAACGTCTAGCAGCTCATCAAGCTGTGCTTCGGTGACTTCGCCACGTTCTACGAACCCTAAAGCAATGGTCGCTTCACGCACCGTCAGACCCTCGGCCACAGCCTTCTTGGCAATCTTCGCAGCATTCTCATACCCGATGAGCTTGTTTAATGGAGTCACGATTGACGGTGATGCTTCGGCGAGGAAACGAGCACGTTCCACATTTGCGGTAATCCCATCGATCATTTTCTCAGCCATCACGCGCGATACATTTGACAGCAGACGAATGGATTCGAGCAGGTTCGAAGCCATCACCGGGATGCCCACATTCAGCTCGAAGGCCCCATTGGTTCCTGCCCACGCGATGGTGGTGTCGTTGCCGATTACCTGTGCGGCCACCTGAATGGCGGCCTCGGAAATGACCGGGTTGACCTTGCCCGGCATGATGGATGAGCCCGGCTGGAGGTCGGGGATGGAGATTTCGCCTAGCCCGGTATTGGGGCCTGAACCCATCCAACGAAGGTCATTGGCGATTTTGATGAGCGAGATCGCAATGGTCCGCAATGCAGCGGAACCTTCGACAAGTCCGTCACGGTTCGCCTGAGCTTCAAAGTGATTGCGTGCCTCGGTGATCTCTAACCCGGTGTCTTCGCGCAAGAACTCCAGAACTTGAGCTGGGAAACCTTCGGGGGTGTTGATCCCGGTACCGACGGCGGTGCCGCCGAGCGGGACCTCAGCTACCCGGGGAAGTGCAGCCTCAATTCGTTCCACACCGTAACGGATCTGTGCTGCATACCCACCAAATTCCTGTCCGAGGGTCACCGGGGTTGCATCCATAAGGTGTGTACGCCCGGACTTCACCACATCCTTGAACTCCGCTTTCTTGGACTCAAGTGAGATCGCCAATGATTCCAAGGCTGGAATAAGCTCGTTAACCAGTGCATTGGTGGCGGCTACGTGTACTGAGGTCGGGAAAACATCATTTGACGACTGTGAGGCGTTCACATGATCGTTGGGATGAACCTCGGTCGAGCTGCCTGCCTCTTTCAAAGCACGGGTAGCTAATTCGGCGAGAACCTCATTGGTGTTCATATTCGAGCTGGTGCCCGAGCCGGTTTGAAAAACGTCGATGGGGAAATGTTCGTCAAAGTCGCCGGTGGCGACCAGATCGGCGGCGGCCACAATTGCGTCTGCACGTTCGGCATCCAAAACGCCCAAGGCCTGATTGGCATGGGCAGCAGCCTTTTTAACCTGCGCGAGCGCCTTGATGTGGGCCGATTCGAGTTTTTTCCCAGAGATCGGAAAGTTCTCCACGGCGCGTTGGGTCTGTGCCCGATAGAGAGCTTGTGCCGGAACCCGGACTTCGCCCATAGTGTCGTGCTCAATGCGGAATTCGTCGTTGTTGCTCATGAGGCTCACACTACGCCGAGAAGACGATGTCCAAAAGGGATCTGCCTCTAACATCACAACCACTAGTGATGTTAGAGAGAGTGGGAATAAATTTAGGGTTAAACAAAAGTGGTCCGCGGGTGAACCGCGGACCACTTACTGCTTGGCTTGAAATTTACTCAAGGCCCATGCTTGAAACTAACTGAGCTTCACCTTCGGCAAGCTTATAGGCCACGCCTGCTACAGCAGTTCGTCCCTCAGCAATGGCGGTTTCGATGATGCTGGAAAGATCTACCAGACGCGAGGTGGTCTGTTTGACGTGTTCGACAACGGTGCCGTTAACGTCGGTAATATTTGATCGTTCTGCGGCAAATACCGACGGGATGATGTGCTCCACGAGGTCTCGCACGAAGCCCTTGGGCATATTGCCTGACTCTTTGGCATCAATGGCCGCGGTTACCGCGCCACAGCTGTCATGACCCAGAATGACGATCAGCGGAATATTGAGGATATCAACGGCGAATTCCAAAGATCCCAAGCTGGCGGGATCAAGCACGTGACCGGCGGTACGCACCACGAAGACATCTCCCAAGCCCACATCAAAAATGATCTCTGCTGCAAGACGTGAATCGGAGCAACCGAAAATTACTGCAAAGGGTTCCTGGCCGGCGACCAAGGACTCTCGCCGAGCGCCATCCTGGTTGGGGTGCTGAGTGTTGCCGAGGATGAATCGCTGGTTACCATTGGTCAGCTTTTCCCAAGCCTGCTGTGGTGTTAGTGCCGATTTGCCGTGTTCAGATTCCATAATTCGAATTCTACGCCGGTGCCAAGAAGTTCTTTCCACCTAATGACATCGCAGATGCAAAAATTACAGACCCTGAGCTTCGGCGGCCTGAACGACCGTCATCAATTCTTCCTCGCCGGTGTCGCTGGAAATAATCAACGTTGAATCCTTGAAATTGGAAATCATGTAAACGGTTTGATCCTTCTTGCGGACTTCCCAATTATGGCCGTTGATGACTCGTTCGTCGCTTGGAATCGCGTTGTCGGTTACCAGTGCGATCCATGTAGGGTTCGCATCTGCGCTCTGGCGAACATAAACGAAGTTTGTCTCATCCATCACCAAACCGAATTCCCAGTAGGAGACGTCCTGGATCTGGTTGCTCTTCCAGCGAGCGAAGTTTGCGTATTCATCGCCAGAAACCTGTGGCGCAAAAACTTTAAAGTCGGCAACGCCCGATACCTCGCTGGCCACGGCCTGCAAATCTACCGGATGCTGAAAGGATTCTTCCTTGTTCGCCGGGTTCAGCAGCAACAACGGAATGATCACCGCAATGGTGAAGCCTACCGATAAGAGCATGCCTTTGAAAGTTTGGTTTGCACGCTTTGACTGCTTTTCGGTCAGCAGCGGCGTGAATGGCAGATCCTCAAAGGTTGCTTCGGGGTCGTTCAAATCACGACGTATCGGCTGTTCGCCTACCGGGACATCATTCTGGGAAGTATTCTCTGGCTGCACAATCCCCATTCTCCCCGAAGTTCCTGTGCAAATCGAACCGAGGTGCCCAATCACACGTAGACGCTTGCTCAGTTTATGCGACATGAATTACAAGCAGAAAAACGATGGGGATATGATGGAGGTGTTTGCATAGGCGCAATGACTACGACTCAGTGATGGGATCTTTCGTGACCGAAGACAACAATTATGCCCACCTATCTCCGCGACTGTCGGTAACCGACGCGGAACCGGACCGCAACCTCGCACTGGAGCTGGTGCGCGCAACGGAAGCGGCAGCCATCGCTTCATCCCCGTGGGTTGGATTCGGTGACAAGAATGCCGCCGACGGCGCAGCAGTAGATGCCATGCGTGGCCTACTATCCACAGTGAACTTCAACGGCGTCGTGGTAATCGGCGAAGGCGAAAAAGACGAAGCCCCGATGCTGTTCAACGGCGAACAGGTTGGCAACGGCTCCGGAGCCGAATGCGATGTTGCTGTTGACCCAATCGATGGCACCCGTTTGACCGCACTTGGTCTGAACAACGCCCTGTCGGTTCTGGCTGTGGCCGACCGCGGTTCGATGTTTGATCCTTCTGCCGTGTTCTACATGGAAAAGCTCGTTACCGGTCCCGAAGCGGCCGACCTGGTTGACCTGCGTTTGCCGGTCAAGCAGAACTTGCACCTGATCGCTAAGGCCAAGGGCAAGAAGATCAGCCAGATCACCGTCACCTTGCTGGACCGCCCGCGCCATGCCGGACTCATCGAAGAAATTCGTGCTGCCGGCGCACGCACCAAGCTTTTGATGGACGGCGACGTTGCAGGCGCCATCGCGGCAACCCGTGAAGGTACCGGCGTTGACGCCTTGATGGGTATCGGCGGCACTCCTGAGGGTATCGTCACCGCATGTGCCATCAAGGCAATGGGTGGCGTGATTCAGGGCCGTCTGTGGCCAACCGATGATGACGAGAAGCAGAAGGCGATCGACGCTGGCCACGAACTAGGCCGCGTTTTGACCACCAATGATCTGGTCACTTCCGACAATTGCTACTTCGCAGCCACCGGCATCACCGATGGTGATCTGTTGCGCGGAGTACGTTACAAGAATGGTCGCATCCACACCCAGTCGATCGTGACTCGTGCCAAGTCTGGCACCATCCGCTTTGTTGATGGTGAGCACCAGCAAGACAAGTGGGAAGCTTACACCCGCTAAAAACGAGTTAACCATTCAAGCCGCTGGCTTCCCTCGAGAGGAAGCCAGCGGCTTGAATTGTTTAATGACTGATTAGTTCGATTTTTCCTGTGCACTGGCGGCAAAAAGTGTGGCTGGTTCGGAACTGCGAGAAATCGCTCCGACCGGCAAATCTTCGGCAGTGATGAATGCCGAATCACCGCGGGACAGCTGCAAGGACTGCGTGGCAGATTCCAAGGTGAACTCCCCGGCGGTGCAGAGCACCACCGATGCACCGTGGAGCTGCAACTCGGTACGCACTTGCGCCTGGTGAGTTTGGGTAACCTGCAACTGAAATTCGTCAAAGTTTGGCTGGAACAATTGCGAATGATCTGAAACCTTGAGGCCTGCCAACAGCGGAGCCGCGGAGGGTTCGGCGATGGAGATCTCCAATAGTTCGGGAACATCGATGTGTTTGCTGGTCAGCCCGCCACGTAACACGTTGTCTGAATTCGCCATCACCTCGATACCAAGCCCGCGCAGGTAAGCGTGGACATTACCGGCGCCGAGGCTGATCGCCTCGCCAGGCTTTAAGAACACCAAATTCAGTAGCAGCGCCACCAAGACGCCAGCGTCGCTTGGATAGATCTCGTTGATCCTGACCAACTCGGCAAGCTGGACGTTCTCTTGCAGTGCCGGATCGGCCGAGATAGCGCCACAAAGGTTGAGCACTAGATCGCTGATTCCGCGACCACCGGTAAGCACGTAGCGCAGCGAGTGCCCCAGCGGTTCGCCACCCTCCAGTAAGCGAATCAGTTCGTTGACAAGTTTTGTGTCGTTGGTAGAAAGTCGGGGCAGGAAAAGCCGTAAGTCAGCAACGATGTCCTGTGGAACACGGAAGCCTGATAACGCCACAAAATCGGTGAGTGCGTACAGCATTTCCGGTTTGTGGTTGTCATCTTTGTAGTTTCGATTCGCCGCGTCGCGGGCGACGCCTGCTGCTTCTTCCTTGGCGAAACGTTCACGGGCTTGGTCTAGGGTCGGGTGAACTTGAATCGACAACGGCTGGGAAGCGGAGAGCACCTTGAACAGGAATGGCAACCGGCCATAGCGTGCTTCGAGGTCCGCACCAAGCATTGCCGCCGAGTTCGCGGCAATAACCTCGTGCAATGGCTCGCCACTGTCCAGCACCGTGCTCGGGCACCCGGGGTGGGCGCCGAGCCACAGTTCAGCCTGAGGGCTGATGGTTGCTGGTTGTCCCAACAACTCGGTGATTTCTTGCGTTGAACCCCAATGGTAATCCCGAATGGAATTTTTCAACTCAAACACGTTTTGTACCCTTAACTTTCACTAACGATCATGGTTTCAAAACGGTCGGGGGGTCGTAACCGTGGCGTAACCGTGAAGGCTCTTTATGGAACCGAGCATTCGTCGTTGTTTGCGGCGATCTGAGCCAGACGCGTATTCTGGCCAATCATTTCAAGCTCTACCAGGTACTGCTCATCGATAGGGGAGCCATCGCGCTTGGTCATTGGTACTTCATCACCGTTGGATAGCTTCGGGGCATCGTTGATGTCTGTGGCTTCTTCCGGGGCTTCCTCAGTGGGTTCTGCCGAGCCACTAGCCTCGGTAGTCTCCTTGGACTTCTCTGGGTCTTGGGACTTCTTGGATTCCTTGGGCTTCTTTGGTGCGTTCTGCTTTTCGATGATTCCGTTGATGCGATCATGAATCTTATCAAAGTCAGGGTAAGTGGAGAAGGAACGTTCGAAGTCCGGAGAACCAAGAGTCAGGCGGCTAAATGGTGTACCAGCGACCTTGTCGGCGACTGAAACGAAGGAACTGAGCTGGCTTGCAGGAATGTTCGTTTCAACCAGCTGCTCGCCGGCCTGCATGATGCTGCTGAAGTTTGTCAGGATGGTCTGCGGGGTGAACTGCTTGATAATTGCCTGCTGCAGGCACTGCTGGCGCTTGATGCGGTGGTAGTCGTCGGTGAAATCACGCGAACGAGCAAACCAGAGTGCGTCCTTGCCGTTGAAGGTCTGCACCCCTGGAGCGAACCAGTGGGTGTTGACTAGCGAGTTTTCCCACTTCTTCCCGTTGTAAGGGACCCAGCCACCGGAATCGATGGTTACCCCGCCCAAGGCGTCAACGAAGTTCGCAAAGCCGGCCATGTCAACCATGACGTAACCCTGAACCTTGAGATCGGTGGTTCCCGATAGTGCGTCCATGACCGCCTGGGCGCCAACGTTTTTCACCGAGTCTGGGAAAGCATCGGCGTGGTTGTCTACCGCATCGCGATAAATGGCGTTGAACAGGCATTCGTCGCCGCAGTCATAACCGTCAGGGTAGACCTCGGCCATCGGGGAATCCTTGGCGAAGCGGGCCTTCTGGAAGTTACGCGGTACGGAGATCATCAGCGATTTGCCGGTTTTGGCGTCTACCGAAAGCAGCGCTATCGAGTCGGTACGTACCCCGTCACGGTTTGAACCGGAGTCTGCGCCGAGCACCGCAATGTTGTAACGCCCGTTGACCGGGTCAAAGGCAGGACCTTCGTCAAAGACTTTAACGATGGTTTCGCGACCGGTATTCAGGATGGACGCACCATAAACGAAGATGCCGCTGGTGGCGATGACCGCCGCCAGCGTGAAGATCGTGACGATCGCGCGCATCCCGGGAGCCAGCATGCGTGGCCTGATGATGAACAGCGTGTTGATGAACATGATCAGCCAGCCCACGGCGAGTACCGAGAGCACCACAATCAGGAACAACTGGAAGTTAGGATGTGCCGCCCAGCCAAGCAGGATTGAGCGGTTAATAAAGTACAGGGCCGCGAGCAGGATGAGCACTGCCCAGCACAGCATGGTGACCGTGACCGCGATCCGTCCCAGCTTGCGGTTTCCTGCGATGAGCTGAGCGCTACCGGGGAAAATTATGGTCAGAATGACCAGAATTATGGCGCGTTTGCTCCGGGCCGGAGAGGAAATGCTCTCCGGGTTCCGAAGCGGACTTGGAGCGCGGTGACTGGCAGAACCCATGTACTTAGTGACTTTCCTTAGGAAGAGAAGTTCTCGTTGGCAACCTCGGCACGCAACGCGGCGCCCTTGGCGTAGGCAGACTCGCGCAGCGAGTCTGCAAAGGCTAGCAACTTAACCTGTAACGACTTAGCAAGCTCATCGGTTCCCGACGCCAGCATACGCACAGCTAACAAGCCGGCATTGCGGGCACCACCGATGGAGACCGTAGCCACCGGAACTCCGGCTGGCATCTGCACGATGGAGAGCAAAGAATCCATTCCATCAAGCTTGGCTAATGGTACCGGAACACCGACCACCGGAAGTGGCGTCACCGAAGCGAGCATTCCCGGCAGGTGCGCGGCGCCGCCGGCACCGGCGATGATCACGCGCAGTCCACGAGCGTGGGCCTGCTGGCCGTACTCGATCATTTCGGTCGGCATGCGGTGCGCCGAGACGACATCGGCCTCGAAGGGGATGCCGAATTCGGTCAGTGCCTCGGCGGCTAGGCGCATGACGGGCCAGTCCGAGTCTGAGCCCATGACGAGTCCGACAAGTGGTGCTTGAGTCATTTGAATTAAAATCCTTGAATGTCGTGGCCCGGTTCAATGAGCCTAGGTGAAAGCCTAAGCGGTCTCGGGCAGACCATCTCGGATTAAGCTGGCCACTGCGTCGGCGCGTTCGCGTAGTTCGGCGACGCTCTGCGTCTTCGTGCCAACGACGTTCACATGTCCGATCTTGCGTCCGGGACGCACAGATTTCCCGTAGGAATGCACCTTAACTTCGGGTGCGGCAGCCAAAGCGGCTTGGTAGGCGGAGAACAAATCTTGATTTGCTCCACCCAGGAAATTCTTCATTACGGTGACCCCGAGCTCGCGGGTTTCGCCCAGTGGCAAATCCAAGACCGCGCGCAGGTGCTGTTCAAACTGGCTGGTGACCGAACCGTTCATGGTCCAGTGCCCGGTGTTGTGTGGGCGCATGGCCAACTCGTTAATCACGAAGCCGGCACCCTGTCCGGGAGTTTCGAAGAGCTCTGCTGCCATGACGCCAGTAACGCCGAATTCTTCGGCGATACGTATGGCAGCCTGTGAGGCCGTGGCCGCAGTTTCATCGGAGATGTCTTGGGCGGGGGCAATGACTTCGTCGCAGACGCCTGCCACCTGAATGGTGTGGACTACCGGCCAGGCTTTGGTTTCGCCCGAGGGAGTGCGTGCCACCATGGCTGACAGCTCGCGGGTGAATTCCACCTTGTCTTCGGCCAATAAGGCACCGTGCGCGAACCAGTCCTCGCAGTCTTTGGCCTGTTCTGCGTTATCGAGCATGCGTACGCCCTTGCCGTCGTAACCACCGCGTGGGGTTTTGAGCACAATCGGCCATCCGGTTTGCTCGCCAAAGGCAAGTAACTGGGCAACATTCTTTACCTTCGCCCACGCTGGATTTGGCAGTCCAAGCTTTTCGATTGCCGCACGCATCACCAGCTTGTCCTGGGCATGGATCAGAGCTTCGGGACGTGGCTGGACGTTGACTCCCTCATTGATCAGTGTGGTGAGGAACTCATTAGGAACATGCTCATGATCAAAGGTCACGACATCTTTACCCTGGGCAAAAGCGCGCAGGGTGGCCAAGTCTTTGTAGTCACCAACGGGCGCATCGGGCACACAACGTGCCGCCGATACGTCGGGACCTTCGGCGAGAACATGCAGTTCAAATCCGAGGTTTAGGGCCTCAGGGGCCATCATTCGGGCTAATTGCCCGCCACCAATCACACCAATTTTAGGGAAGCTCACTCTCCTAGGTTAGCGAAAGAGTTCCAGCTTCCCGTCTTCGCGTTGACTGATTACTCACGAAATCCGGGGTTTTGTCAGGAAATGCGGATAAAATAGGTAGCTAGTGTTCCTGCGCCTTGGCGTAAAAGGGCACCACCAAACTACTGACCTAGGGAACTGAACTTCCCAAGATTCTGACGATCTTGTGGTCGTATCGATGTCTGCATCGACACGCGAGCCACGTTGATTTGTCTGGAGGAAAATGTTCGAGCGCATTACACAAAAACTAACCGGACTTATTTCGATGCTGTGGCGCGAAGTGGCAAAGTTCGGCGTTGTCGGCGGAATCGCGTTCATCATCGACTCTGGAATTTATGTCTGGTTGCTTCATGGCCCAATGAGCGATTCACAGGTTAAAGCGAAGATCATTGCTGGCATCGTGGCGACCCTGTTCTCCTGGGTGGCCAACCGCTATTGGACGTTCCGTCATCGTCGCCAAGCTAATGTGGCCCGTGAATTGGTGATGTTCCTGATTATGAATGCCATCGGTTTGGGTATCGCCGCAGCCTGTGTTTGGTTCACCAAATACGTACTAAATATGACGGACCCGACCAGCGTGTTTATTGCCGGTTCCGTGGTTGGTCTGGTGTTGGGAACAATCTTCCGATTCTTTGCCTACCGTTTCTGGGTCTTCGGCGCAGAAATGGACCAAGACGCAGAATTCGCCCACGACCACGAACTGCTGACCCTGCGCGAAAACGGAGCCGATACCCAGAGTGTTACTCCGGATACCGGCACCATTCCTACCGCCAAGAGCTAAACAGCTGGCACGTAGTCGTGACTGATCTTTTCTCCTTGACGGAGCCGGTCACTGACTTCCATTTGCGCCTCAACAAGCACGATGGAGTCTCCAGACTTCCACTGGGCGACCGCATAGGGCAATAGTTGCAATACCGGGATATCTGCGCGAACCAAGATAGTGCCCAAGGCGTTGACCTCGGGGGCAAAAAGCTCGGCTAAGGACAGGGCATTGCCTGCGCTGTTGCGCAACGCGGTAGTTTCCCCCGATACTGCCGAGGGGTAAAACTGGTCCCCGTAAGTGCGCACATTTGCGTTGTAATCCTCGGCGACCGGGCCTAGGTCGGCGCCAAATGACAACGCCATGGCGGCGGGATTAACCGCAAGAATCTCGGATGACCCGGGTATGCGTTGATCATTAGGGTCTTGGGTGATCCATAAGGTGGCGTTAGCGGCCTGATCATCATCAGCATCCAGTAGCGTCGCCCCGTGATGCAATACGGCCAAGCCGAGCACCAGTGATTTCCAATGAGACGGCAAATCTAGAACGATGAGGGACTCTTGTTCAAGATCGAAACTCTCGCCCAATAGGTTCGCACTTTTGGCAACCCAATTGTCAAAGACCTTGCCCGAGAGCTCGATGCGTTCTCCGGATTGTGAGTACCAGGTGAGCCACGGTGTGGCATCGGAGCGGCGCGGCGCCAGTAAGCCTTCAGCGAAGGTTCCGGTAGCGGAGTTGAACGGCATTTTCCACCTTAATTTATTTACTGAGAATTTACCGACAATTCGCGGAAGTTGCGACTCGCCGGATTCATTGGTGTCTTTTCGTGGCGTGTTGTGCCGGGAGTTTGCTGTGAACCCTCCATAGAATAACCTCCCCGCTTGACTATGACCGAGTTACACGGCTGTAATTAGATGGTGAGTTCGGCTCGTCCATCATTTCACTACTTCGATGGAATAAAGAGAGACGTATGGATCGGGAGCATTGATGGCTCGATCTTCTCAAACCAAGCGAAAGGTCAACATCAACATGACGAAGCTGGAGCAGAGGTACTCCGATTTTTCGACATCGGCAGTGGCATCCGCCCAATACGGGGTTGAAGGCGCACCGTCGGATTGGTTTGTCGATCCACAAGCTGGGGAATCCGCACGGGTAGCGGTAGCCACAGATTTGGAGACAGCTGCAGAGGACTTCCTCCGTGAGCATGCGCCGGCAGAGACCGAAGGCGGCTCGAGTGCCGGTTCGTGGGCTCCTGAGCTGGATGAAGACGAGCAGGTCCGCGAAAGTATCAAGGCGGTATGGCTCGGCGTCGGCGGAGAAGTCGACGAAGGTGAGCTGGGTTGGCAGGCCCGTGCCCTGTGTGCACAAACTGACCCCGAAGCATTTTTCCCAGAAAAGGGCGGTTCGACCCGCGACGCTAAGCGTGTCTGCGGGGCCTGTGTTGTACGTTCAGAATGTTTGGAATACGCGTTGAGCAACGACGAGCGCTTTGGCATCTGGGGAGGGCTCTCCGAGCGCGAACGCCGCCGACTACGGAAACGAGCAATCTAATTCGACCGCCAATTCATGTCACCGCCATCGTTGCTGCGCACGATGGCGCTGACTTTTTACCACGCACTTTAGCTGCACTGCGAAATCAGTCGCGGCCGATTGAACGGTACCTCGGGGTGGACGCGTCCTCACAAGACGCGTCACATCAGGTATTAAAAGCAAATCTTCCTTCTAATGCCACTTTGCTTTCGGCTCCTGCCGGATCATTGGGGCTTTCAGTTCAAGAAGCAGTGGATGCGCTGCCCGAAGCACGCACCGATCGCGATGAGTGGATATGGATTATCCACGATGATTCGATGCCGGCTCCCGATGCGTTAGAACATCTCACACGCACGGTTGAAGCCTCCGAATCTGTAAGTATTGCTGGTTGCAAGATTTTAGACATCGACAACCCGCGCCGCTTGGCCGAGGTGGGACTCAGCGTCGACCGTAGGGCACAGCGCCTGACGATGATCGACATGGACGAGGTTGATCAAGGCCAGTACGACGGACGTAGCGACTACTTCGCCGTGTCCTCTGCCGGAATGTTCATTCGTCGCGAGGTTTTCGAAGAGCTCGGTGGTTTTGACCCGGCTCTTCCTGGCCGCGGCGACGATGTGGATCTGTGCTGGCGTAACCGACTTGCTGGACACCGCGTAGTAGTGGTTCCGGCAGCAAAAATTTATCATCAGATCGATGTTGTCGATTCACTGGCCGGACCAGGTGAGGCACGCCGTGCCGAGGTGTTCCAGCGTCTTAAGTTCGCCTCCCCAATAGGCCTGCCATTTATCTGGTTAGGGATTCTCTTCGGCGGTATTGGGCATTTCCTTTTAGCCTTGTTAGCCAAAGACCCGGGACATGGATTTAGCCATTTAGCTGCCACGCTTAAAGGCTTGTTATCTCCGGTGAAGTTGGGTGCGTCGCGGCGTCAGGTCAAGGAAACTCGTCAGGTTCCGCGCCGTCAGGTGCGCAAGTTGATGACCTCAAATACCGAGGTCCGCGAATACCGTCGCAACATTTCAAGCGGTCAGGACGACTCGCAGGTATTTGGTGATGGCTCCGGGGCCGAGGGCATGGTGGAACCGAGTGGTGAGAACTTCTCGGACTTCGTTCGTATTGCCCGTCCGCCACGAACCACAGCAGTGCTTTCACTTATTCTTGCCTTGCTGATCACCACCGCGACCTCACTGATAGCTTGGCGCACGGTGATCGGTGCTAGCGCACTCAGCGGTGGTGCTATCCGCCCACTATCACGCTCACTAAGTGAGATCGGCGCCAACGCCACATCCTGGTGGCAGAATGTGGGCACCGGCCTGAGCGCCGCACCGGATAACACCGACGTTGTTTATTGGTTACTTTCTGTCGTGAGTTTCAACCACGCCAACCAAGCCCTCGTGATCCTGTTCATCGCAGCCATGCCGTTGGCTGCGTTGAGCGCCTGGTGGGGTGTAGGTGTCGTTAGCCGTTCACGAGCCGTACGTTTTTTTGCGGCCGTGATTTGGGCACTGCAACCAGCGCTGTTCTCGGCGTTGGCTTCGGGTCGCGTGGGATCGGTTTTGATTCACGTGATGTTGCCATTGTTCTTCCTGGCTATGCTTCGTGCGCTCAACGCCCGGGTGCTTCCCGAAGGTAAACCCGCAGCAACTGAGGGGCAGCGTAAAACGTCCGCGTGGACCGCTTCGGCTTGCGCAGCATTGATCATGTGGGTTATTTCGACCGGTTCAATGCCGTTCTTCCTCACTCTTTTGGTGCTCATTTACATTCTGGCGATTTCCGCGCCACGCCGGGCACGCACCCTCTGGTGGGTTCCATTGCCAGCAGTGGTGTGGAACCTGCCGTTGCTCTTCGAAGCGTTGGGAAATCCGCGGCTGTTGTTCACCGAACCCGGAGCGCCTTTGGCGTTTGACCCGGCACCGCTGTGGCAGATGGTTCTAGGTTTTCCCGAGGCTTTTGACGCGATGCTCAGCCCACTGGGTTGGGGAATTCTACCGGCCGGTCCATGGGCCCTGGTCGCTGCACTTCTTGTTGGTGCACCGCTGGTAATTTTGGCGGTCTTGGGTGCACTTGGATCTGCTTTCAGCCTCGATGCCACCATGCGCCGCAACTCGCGCAAACTTATTTGGGCGGCGGCGTTGTCCTTGGTTGCAGGTTGGGGGATTGGGTTCATCCCGGTCTCGTTGGACTCCTCAACTACCGTCAGTGCGTACACCGCACCATTTGTTTCCTTCGCGATCTTCGCGATGCTTGCCGCCGCGGCCAACGCGCTAGCGGCTCTGCGACATGAAAATCAGCCACGCGCACTGCGCCGTCCGGCTAATCGTGGTGCGCTGAGCCTGATGAGTGCGTTGAGCGTTGTGAGTATGCTGGCCGCCGGTTCGGTGGGTCTGGCTGCGCAATTGAATTCGCAAAATCCGGATGGCGAGTTGACCTCGCTGACTGCTGAACAACGAGTCGCGGCTTCACAAGAGCGCACGATTCCTGCCACGGCAGCAGACGCAGGACGCTCGGATACCGCGGAGCGTACCTTGGTACTCACTCCACGCTCCTCGGGGGAAATCGATAGCGTGCTGCTCTCGGGTGCCGGGGAAACTCTGGACTCGATGTCTCGTTCCTCGCAGGTAGCTCAGCTGACCGGTTCGCTGCTGAAACCAGCGCGTAATGAGCAGTCGGTCACCAACAACCTACAGCGCGAAGCAGCGGCAATGTTGCTCTCCGAATCTGCTTTGGACTCACGTGAGGCATTAGCGGATCTGGGCGTTGGATTTGTGGTGCTCAACGAAACCGGAGAATCCGTTTCTGCTAGCGTCCGAGTGTTAGACGCTGCGACTGGTTTAGCCGCCGTAGGCCAGACCGATAATGGTTGGCTATGGCGAGTGAACTATCAGGATTCGGACCAAAATTCCGGAGCAGGTTTCGCTCGCTTGATCGATGAATCTGACCGGGTACAGGTAGTGCCAACACAACGCGGGAAGATTCAGAATCTTGAAATTCCCGCGGCAGACGCCTCGCGAACCCTGGTCTTGTCCACCGCCCAAGATCCTAAAATACGTGCGAGTATCGATGGTACTGCGCTGCGTTCGGTAGCTTACCCACAAGACTCGGATACCCGCTGGGCTCAGGCCTACGAGGTCCCTGCCGAGGGTGGAAAACTGACGCTGACACACGAAGAACCATTGGCTTTGCCTCTGCTGATCCTTGGCGGATTAGTGTTGCTAGTTGCCATCTTGCTGGCGATACCGGTACCAAGTACCCGCCGTCTGGCAAGCTACCGCAACACTGAGTATCGTTTTCGTGCCGCCGAAGAACCGGTGGATGACAACGAGCTACTAGCCGAGCAGCCCATCGACACCGTTGACGTTGAGCAAGAGACGGAACCAGCAACCAACTCCACACCGTTGAGTCGTCGCGAAGCACGCGAACGGGATCACGAGATCCGAGAAAACTTGACCCCGAAGCTCGGTGACCGTATTTCGGACACCGACACCGAGCAGGAGAAAAAGTAGTGAGTGACGAGAAGACCCCGGCCGCCGATGATGCTGCAAACCAACCCGCACCTCATGGAACCCATGCTGCCAAACCGGAATCGGAGCCGGGCACTTCCTCGGCTGACAAAACGGTAAAGCCCGAAGATGCCAAGCCGGGAACAGACTCCGCCACGGAGCCTGAGAAACCTGCGCCACAACCGGTAGCCGCCCAGACACCGCCAGCTTCTGCAGCTAAAGAACCTGCTCGCGCGGATGGTCGCGCGAAGAGCAAGTCGGATCTTCGTGCTGAGGCCAAGGCAGAGAAAGAAGCTGCAGCAGAGGCCAAAGCCGCTGCAAAGGCTTCGGCCAAAGCTGACGCCAAAACGGCGGCTGAAGCCAAGGCCACAGCCAAGGCAGAGGCCAAGGATCGGAACAAAACCCGGCCTAAGGCCGATGCGATGGCCACCGCGGCTACTAAAACGGAACCTAGTGAGGACCACAAGGCTGAGCCTGTACCGGTGGCTACCGGCGCTATAGCAAGCACAGTGGAACCGACCGCGACGGACGCCACGGCGAACCGTCGACGCCGTAAGTTAGCCCAAGCCACCAAGGCTGCGCGTAAGGACCAAGAATCCGCCGTGGTGCGCCGCCGTACCGGTGCCGTATTGCTCGGAGTGGTAGCCGTCGTAGCTGCCGGCGCAGTGGTCGCTGCCGGTTCGGTTCTTGCCCCGCAACCAGCTCAAACTGCACTGCCGGCCGCGGTAACCAGCCTCCCGGCCGGTGATGCCCAAGCAGTTTGCGCCGCCACACCGCAGCTGTTGAAGGGTGTCGACGGCACCGATCCACAGTTCGCCGCCGGTGCGAAGAAGATTTCAAGCAATATCCGTGTGGCCGTGATCTCTGATTTAGGCAAGCGAATTCCCGGAGCCACGCTCAGTGAGCTCGGAAGTTCAGAAGCAAACGAGCTGACTAAGCGGATCGCCGAAGATGAAGCCAGTAAATCGTTGGGAGCCGACGAACAAGGCCTAACCGGTCGAGTTGGCAAAGTTGATACTTCCAACGGCCGAGACAAGGCGCAAATATTGGCACTTCAGCCACTGGGCGAACTGCCGTCGTGGGGCAGTGCGATGCGTAGCTTCCTTGCCAAGGACGGAGACCTAGCCGGTCTTGCGGCAGCAACCTGCCAGGCACCAGCCTCAAATTGGCGCTTCACCGGCTTACAGACCCATACCGGGGCAACCAGCGTCTTGCACCTGTCGAACCCCACACATACGACGGCTCAAGTCTCCGTAGATTTGCGTGGTCCAGAAGGAATGATAGATACCTCCACCTTGCAAAATGTGGTGCTCGCCCCGGGCACTTCGCGTGCACTAGTGCTTGGCGGATACGCCCAGAACCTAGATTCGGTCTCCGCAGATATCACGAGCTTAGGCGGAAAGATCACCGCTTCGGTACAACAAGCTGCCCTGCGTGGTTTGACCCCGGCTGGCGTGGACTTGGTTGCTGCGAATGCTTCGGCCTCCAATACCCAGGTGATTCCCGGCGTATGGATTGGTAACAAGAATGACCGAGACAAGTTGAGCAAAGCCGATAAGAAACTTGTTCCGCAACTCCATGTCTCGGCCACTGGCGCGCAGGGTGCAGGATTTAAGGTGAAAATATTAGGTGCCGACGGTGAAGTCGCCGCAGACCTAGGTTCTAACCTCGCAGTCTCCTCCGACGCCACCAGCATCATCAGCCTCAACGGCTTGGACGCTGGCGCGTATTCAGTGGTCGTAGAAGCCGATGCCCCAGTGACCAGCAGCGTGCGTATGGTGCGTGGCGCAGATCCAAAGCAGTCCTCGGATACTGCCTGGGCAGCAAGCACGATGCCACTTGCTGGCACGCAGGTCGCACCGATTTCGGCCAACGGTACCGGTGAATTTAGTATTGCGGCCCCAACGGCCGATGCTTCGGTAGAGGCAGTTGTTGTTGATAAGGATGGCAAGCTGTCCAAACCAACCAAACTCACGGTCAAGACCGGGCAGAGCATGGTCTTCAAGCCCAAGGATGTCAGCGCAGACGCCCAAGCGGTGATCTTCTCATCAGATGCCAACGCCTACATCGGTCAGTTGATTTTCGGTTCGGATCGTTCGCTGGCTTGGGCCGCGATGCCACCGGCAAATGCCGGTCGTGACGGCATTGTGGTCAACGTCGGAGGCTGAACAAACTAAAAATCCGGGTCTTTGGGAAAATATTCGGGATCAACATCGTGGGGCGTCAGCATCCACAAATTAGCGACCTCGTGCACCACACACTGGTGTACGAGGTCGACTAGTTCCGTGTGATTGTGACTGGCTTGCTCTAAGGGCAACCGGTAAACGGATATCCGCGCTCGGCGTTGCGCGGTGGCTGGGCGAGCTGAAGACAACGGCATCCGGTCTCCGACGGCCGCCGCCTGCGTCATCACTTTTTCGCCCGGCACCGGAATGATACGAAAATCGATGATTGCAAGTTTGCTGCCCCAGCGTTCACCCAAGCGTTGCGCGCTGGCCATCACCGCGTCATCGAAGCGTTCAGGACGAGTTCGATAGGCCGGTAAATGCATGGGCATCAGCGGACCTCGCCGTCCACGGCCATGCCGGTTACGCCGTGAACGTTGCGGCGGTGTGTGCTGGTTGTGCTCCATGGCTCCAGAGTAATGGTTCGTGCTGGCGAACGTGGCCGTTGGGTCCAGATTACCGAGCTCGGGACCGATACGAGAGTAGACTTGAAGCCGTGGAAAGTCTTCGTCTTTGCTCTCGCCCTGCGTGCCGTGAATCGGCCCGCGCAACGCTTACCTACAACTATGCCGACTCGACGGCAGTGCTTGGCCCGTTGGCGCAATACCCTGAGCCGCACTGTTATGACTTGTGTGCTCGGCACGCTAACCGATTGACCGTGCCCAGTGGCTGGAATTTATTGCGTGGCGCGTTGCCAGACGTGATTGAAAATGAAGATGAACTGCATGCCTTGATGAACGCGGTGCGCGAGGACCGAAAGCCTCGAGAAGCGACAGAAACTCCTGCTCCGCGTGAGCTACGTGGAACCCGATTTGATGCGCGTCCGCGTCTGGCGATGCTTCCACCTGAAACCGATGAGCGCTAAGCCAAGAAATCGGTAGCGAACGGTAAGCGGCTAGAACTATTTGAAGCCGCGACGTTAATTCTCGAAAAAGACTGCCTTCCTACCAATCGGATGAGAATGGTGCAATAAGCCGTTTCCCGCACCACGGTCCTAATTTAGGTGTGGTAATGCGCGGATTGACACGGCTTGCTGGATAAGCTGAAACCGCGGAGCCTGTACTGCAGGTTTCGTCTATTGATGTTAATCAGAAATCGCGCGATTTGCAGGAGGACTCCTCATGGCTGAGGCGGCGAAGAACACCCCCGGTGCTAAGGGGCCAGAAGGTTCAGATAAGCCCATCGCGGCCACTCCTTCGGAATCGAGCGACCAAGCCAGTAAAGGCTCACTGAGCCAGCGGGCCGAGGAATTGTCGGCACGTTTAGAAGAGCACAAAAAACAGGCTAAGGCTGCTCAAGATGAGCGTGCCGCCAAGGCTGCAGCTGCCGCGAAGGCCGCATTTTTGAATCCCACAGGGGCTACGCCTGCGCAGTCCAAAACGGCAGAAACTAAGCCGGCTGAAAATAAATCAGCAGCAACCGTTGCCCAGCCGAGCCCCGCCGCACCTCCAACCACGGTTCAACCTGCCAGTAAGCCAGTTGCCGCTAAACCTGCCGTCAGCAAACCTGCTGCGGTTAAGCCTGCGACCGCTCCTGCTGCTGCGCCGGCTAAACCTGCTGCGGATAAGCCTGCAACCGCTCCTGCCGCTTCCAAACCGGCGGTGAAGAAGCCTGTTGCCGCGAAGCCTGCTGCTACCAAACCTGCACCTTCTAAGCCGGTAGCAGCCAGCGCGGCCAAGCCAAAGGTTGAGGAACCTGTAGAAGATGTCATCCGTGCGATCAAACTTCCGCATGAGATTGAGGCAGAAAAAAAGGTGGCTACGCCAGATTCGAAGCCTGCAGCCACCGCTAAAGCACCGGTCGCGCAGGCCAAACAAGGCGTCCCTCCGGTGAGCGCAGCACCGCAAAAGGACAACCCAGAGACTTCCTCGGCAGCTGTGGCCCAAGCTCGTACTCGCGTCTTTGGTAATTACACCCCCGAGTCCGTGCCCTCGGAAGCCGCGGTAAAGCGTCGTGTCGCCCGGGAACGTGCGTTGAACTCCAAACCACCGATGGCGCGTACCGCCCAGGTGCTTCTCGCCATCATCTTTCCCGTACTTACCTTAATCGCGGCGATTCGTTTGGTCGCCACCCCGGCATTCTTGGCCATGGCTTACGCACGTCCCGGTTTCCCAAGCGATCGGTTTGGCTTCACAGACCCCGAACGGTTGACCTACGGTAGCTACGGGGTGGACTACCTCAATAACTTTGCTGGTCCTGAATACCTGTCCGGACTCAAATTGCCCACCGGTTCAAGTATGTTCAGTAGCCAAGAAGTTCAGCACATGCTAGACGTGAAGAACTTAATCGGACTGGGCTATGTGATCGGAGCGGTGCTTGCTGTCTTAGCAATAGTTTTCATCGTGTACCTAGCTAACCGATACGCCGGGGGAGTTCGCCGTGCACTGTTCGCCGGGGCTATCGTGACGGTGGTGCTCTTCGCAGCGGTCGCGGCCCTTGCAATTACCGGGTGGAACACCTTCTTCTCAGGATTCCACAGCCTGTTCTTCGCCGAAGGGACTTGGACCTTCAGCGTCAGTGACACGCTCATTCGACTCTACCCAGAACAATTTTGGATGGACTCGGCCGTGGCTATTGGTGTGCTGATGGTGCTGACCGTGCTCATGGTGCTCATTACCTGCTGGCCAACGGCACGTCGTCGCGAAGGCTCACGTCTACGCCAAGAAGCTAGGGTCTTCGGACTAAGCAACTAAGCAACTAAGCAACTAAGCGAGAAACAACTAAACCTCGGGTTCCGTTTGATGCGGGACCCGAGGTTTTGTTCATGCTACGGTCTTCCGCCGCCGCTAAAATTCCTGATTCTCGATTCAGAGTCCGAGAGTAGCCTTGCTGTTTGGCGAAGGCACGGCTAGCTTGCGCAGGATTTTTCGATATCTATTGTCGTGAATTCGTCTCCGGATAGTGGATGTTCTAGGGCTCCACGAGTCCAATGCGATTGGTTGCCGGTGACTGGTGTGGTGCTTTCGGTTAGCTGTACCGGTCGGTGCCTCACCAGTTGTATACCGGGGGAGGAACAGCGCAGCTTCAACTGCGGAGGCTATTTGATTCTTCTCGTCAGAGCCTGTGCCTGGTCTACTAAAACTGTCGGAACCCACCGTTGTCCAACGGAGCCGTTAGCTTCAGAACCTAGAGAAACGCTTCTGCACCCGTCCCGTACTGTCCGAGGGCGTGACAGCATGGGCTGGGGTTCTTTACGGAAGGAAGGCTACAGCTAAAGCATCAGGACAGTAGCTTTCGTTTCAGGGCAGAAGCCAGGCGGATGCCTGACGGTTAACTAATGCCTGAACCCTCTTAAAAATCTGAAGAGGGGCCGCCGACTGTAGAGCGCTAGACACCGTCGCGCGAAGGTTTATCCCCAGCTTGGGATCCATACGTGCATGCGGTAATAGTCATCCGAAGTGAGCTCTCCAGACCAGACCGACCAGAAGAAGGCTGAAACTAGCAACAGCAAGGCTAACGACACAGCGACTAAAATGATCCTCGTTCGATAGCCCGCGTCGGAGCGCGGTTTGCGAGGAATGAACCTGCCAATCATATAGGTCAATGCGAGCACCATAAATGGCACCAGCGGCAGGGTGTAGAAGAAAAACATGGTGCGTTCGGGGTACATCAGCCACGGAAGGAAACCGGCGACAACGCTAGAAAGAAGCGCGCCAGCGCGCCAATCGCGGGCACCAAGCCACCAGAAAACTAATAGGATCATGCTGATCGTGCAGGCCCACCACATCACCGGGTTGGGCATGTCCATGATCACTTCGGTGCAGCGATCCAGTGCACACCCATTTTGGCCGTTGTCGTAGCCCTCGAAATACATCAGTACGGGGCGTCCAGAAAATAACCAAGTCCACGGGGCCGAAGCCCAACCATGTTCGGAGCTCAGACCCGAATGGAAGTCATATGCTGCCTGATGGTAATGCCAGAGGCTACGCAGCGTCGCAGGCAACCAAGTAACACCCTCACCAGGGTTTTCCACGGCCCACTGGCGGTAACGGCCTCCTGCGGTGATCAGCCACCCGGTCCACGTGGCCAGGTAGGTCAGGAGCACTACCGGCATCATGGTCACGAAGGAGTAGATACCATCACGTGTGAATGCGGCAGACTGCCAACGCTGGATTCCCGCGGTACGTCGCGCGCCAAAGTCCCACAACACTGCCATGAGACAGAACACCGCAACGAAGGCTAAGGCCGACCATTTGATACCTACCGCGCCACCGAGCATGAGAGCTGCGACTAAACGCCACGGCCGCCACCAAAGCATGGGGCCAAGATCCAGCAAAAATTCATCGGGTCGGTTCCCTAAAGGAACCGAGAGTTTTTTGGCCAATTGGGTACGCCCGTGGACCCGGTCTTTGAGCAGTGCGTAAAAAGCAGCGAGCACGAAGAACATCAAGAAGATGTCCAACAATGCCGTGCGCGACATGACAATTGAGTGTCCATCGATAGCGATCAACAGCCCCGCGATACCTGCTAACAGGTGTGACCCGAACAGCAACCGTGCACAGAGTGTGGTCAAAAGCACCGCGAGCGTACCAAATAATGCGGTGGCAAAACGCCAACCAAACCCGTCAAATTCCCCAAAAGCCATCATGCCAAAGGCGATGAGCCATTTACCTAGGGGCGGGTGCACCACAAAGGAAGCGGTGTCTTTGAGTTGTGGGTCTCCTGCAACAAACTGGTCATTGCTATCGTCCACCCATTCCATTTCATAACCGAAATGCATCAATGAGTAGGCGTCCTTGACATAGTAAGTCTCGTCAAAGATCAACATATTCGGGTGGGACAGATGCACGAACCGCAACAAGCCGCCGATGATTGTCACCACCAGCGGCACAATCCACATCAACGCACCCGAGGGTGCTGCCACCGGTAATAACCGTTGTTTCAGGCTCTCAAAGGTGAAGGCAACGCGCGCAGAGCGCACGTGGCCGGTGTCTGGGGTCTTTGCTGCAGTGGTGCTCATCGTTGTTCATGCTACCGGCGTAACCACCAGAATGTGTGCTTTTGGTACTTCGCGTAGGCTAAAGGGTGTGCAGAATTCAGACGAAGAGGGCGTAATCGTCCTGGGCGCCACCCCAATAGGCAACTTGTCAGATGCATCCCCGCGGCTACGCGAGATCATGCAAAGCGCAGATGTGATCGCCGCGGAGGACACTCGCAACTTCCATCACTTGGCGCACGCGCTGGGAATCAAACCCTCAGGGCGAGTAATGAGCCTGCATGAACACAATGAGGCGCATAAGCTCGGCGAGGTCATCGAATTGGCCCGCCAAGGCTCCACAGTGCTTGTGGTCTCCGATGCCGGCATGCCAGCAGTCTCAGATCCGGGATACCCGTTGGTGGCAGCGGCAATGCAAGAGGGCATCCGAGTGACGGCGGTACCGGGCCCCTCTGCGGTATTAACCGCGTTGGCTCTCTCCGGGCTTCCCACCGGACGGTTCACCTTTGAAGGATTCTTGCCGCGTAAAGCGGGAGAACGACGTAAACGTCTGAACGCCTTGCTGCATGAGGAGCGCACCATGGTGTTCTTCGAATCCCCTCACCGAGTCGCTGAATTTTTGGGCTCTGCCGTCGAGGTTTTCGGCGCCCAACGCCAGGCCGCCGTGGCACGCGAGCTCACTAAAAAGTTCGAAGAGGTGCGCCGCGATGAACTTGGTGTACTCAAAGTCTGGGCAGATGAAGGGGTGCGCGGTGAGATTGTGGTGGTAATTTCGGGAGCTTCTGCTCCTCAAGCTCCTTCCATTGATGATTTACTTCCTCAGGTATCTGCACTGATTGGCGAAGGGATGCGGATGAAACAAGCGGTCGCTGAAGTAGCCGAGTCCGCTGGCGTGAAGAAGCGCGAGCTGTATGAAGCGGTCCTTGCCGAACGTCATGAAGCGAAAAAATAGCCGCAATCATTTAGGCTGAATGCACAATGAAACAACCAAGTTGTAGTGCACCGGGCGATATACAGTCCGTTGGATCCAGCACTAGCGTTGTGATCAACGAAGATTTTTTTCATTTACGAATTTCAGGAGAACCGCGTTATGTCGATTACCGCTGAGCGCGAAGCAGAACTGCTCGCCAAGGTACCTACCGGATTACTTATTAACGGTGAATGGCGAGATTCCTCAGACGGCAGCACCTTTGACGTGTTGGACCCTGCCACCGGTGAAAAGCTGGCGACGCTGGCTAGTGCTACCAGTGAAGACGCGCTAGCTGCTTTGGACGCGGCAGATGCCGTACAGGCCGAATGGGCTTTGACCGCGCCACGTGAACGCGCCGAAATCCTGCGCCGCGGTTTTGACCTGGTCACCTCGCGTGCCGATGATTTTGCGCTATTAATGAGCCTTGAAATGGGTAAGCCACTGGCCGAGGCCCGCGGCGAGGTTACCTATGGCGCCGAATTCCTGCGCTGGTTCTCCGAAGAGACCGTGCGCCACTACGGCCGCTACATCACCTCTCCAGAAGGCAAAAATAAGCTTCTGGTGCACCACAAGCCGGTAGGCCCGTGCCTGCTAATCACCCCGTGGAACTTCCCACTGGCTATGGCAACTCGCAAGGTCGGCCCGGCCATTGCTGCCGGTTGCACCATGGTGCTCAAACCAGCGAAGCTCACCCCGCTGACCACCCAGCTTTTCGCAGCAACCATGATGGAAGCTGGTCTTCCAGCAGGCGTGCTCAACGTGGTGTCGGGTGCTTCTGCTTCGAAGATCTCCGGACCATTGATGAAAGATAGCCGTCTGCGTAAAGTCTCCTTCACCGGCTCCACCACAGTGGGTAAGCAGTTAATGAAGGATGCTACGGAGAATGTTCTGCGCACCTCGATGGAATTGGGCGGTAACGCACCATTCCTGGTCTTTGAGGATGCAGACCTCGACGCAGCGGTTGAAGGCGCCATGGCTGCGAAGATGCGCAACATGGGCGAGGCCTGCACCGCGGCTAACCGATTCTTAGTGCACGAGGACGTTGCCGAGGAATTCACCGCAAAGTTCGCAGCAGCTATGAAGACCCTGAAGCCAGGCCGAGGCACCGACCCAAGCTCCACCGTGGGCCCACTGGTTGAGGAAAAGGCACGCGACGAAGTCCACGCACTGGTTGAAGCTGCAATCGCCGATGGCGCAACCGCCGTTACCGGTGGCGCCCCGGTGGATGGCCCTGGCTACTTCTACCAGCCAACCGTGTTGGCCAATGTGGCTAATGATGCCAAGATCCTCACACAGGAGATCTTCGGCCCGGTTGCCCCGGTGACCACGTTTAAGGATGAAGCCGACGCAATTCGTCTGGCCAACGCCAGCGAGTACGGTCTGGCATCATACATTTACTCGCGTGACTTCAACCGGATGTTCCGCGTCTCGGAGCAGATTGAGTTTGGTCTGGTTGGCTTTAACGCTGGGGTCATCTCCAACGCTGCAGCACCATTCGGTGGCGTGAAGCAGTCCGGATTGGGCCGCGAAGGCGGCGCCGAAGGACTGGGCGAATACACCACCGTGCAGTACATCGGTATTGCCGATCCATACGCACCGGTAAAGTAATACCAACGCAAGACTAACCGCTGAGCTCAGCGGTAGGACAGTAAGCTGTGGCCCCAACATCTGACTAGATGTTGGGGCCACAGCTTTTACATTGGATAACTCAGCGAACTGTTTGAGCCGACGCCACCTGACGTAACCGCCGCTGACGTAATGACGCAGGGAAACAGAAGCCCAGCATGCGTTTGCCGAGCGGAAGCTCATGGTGTAACTGTGTGCGCACCTGCGCTAACGCCTCGACGAAAGCCGGTGTATCTTCTGGATCTGGGTGCCGCTGAGCGTAAAAGCTCGCTTCGATGACCGACCTCAGCAGTTGCAATTGCTGGCCGTGCTGCGGGTGAGTGGAGCTCAGGCGTCTGGTGTAGTCGCCAACCGATTCATGTTCTGTAGCGGGGGTGCCCGTATCGGCACCGACCGCACACAATTCATCCCATAGTGCTTGGGCAGCTGATTGACCGCCAGCTCTGACCCGATCTATTCGGCGGTGACGCAAACGTGTGCGCTGCCAAGGGATAGCCGCAAGAATAAGCGCGATGATCAGCAGGCCGGCGAAAATAAACCAACCATAATCCTGCGCCGTATCTGCCATGGGCTCCTCGACGTTGGCTCCCGGGCTTTCTTGGGTTTCGGGATCATCCACGGTCGGAGCGCCTGTCGGGTTCTGTTCCTCGGGTACTTCAGCCGGCGGCTGACTGGAAGTGGGCTCCGGGGCATAATCTGGGGCTTGGCCTTGCCCGGGGGTAGGTTCAAAAGGTACCCAGCCGATACCTGGCAGGAATAGTTCCGGCCAGGCGTGGGCCTGCTGCCCGGTCACCTCAAATTTGGTCAGCTCTGTATCTGACGGAAGTCCGTTCCCTGCGAAGCCCGGCAGATCTCCAGCCTCCAGTGTTTCTCCCGTAGGCTCACCCGGCGCATATCCGACAACGATGCGTGAGGGGATTCCCGCGGCCCGAGCCAGTAGGGCCATCGTGGACGCAAAATGCACGCAGTAGCCTTGACGGCGTTCTAAGAATGCCTTGACCACCTGACGGTTGGCTCCGTCATAGCCTTCGCGTAGGGGAGTACGTTCGGAATACCCAAAAGTTGCCGAGCGCAGGAAATCTTGAATCGCAACGGCAATGTCAAAATCATTGGTCGGCGGTCCCTGGAGTGGTTCGTAAGCCTCCGCGAGAGTGCGTTGAAGTAACTGGCCGAACTGTCCATCCAAATCTTCTGGCATTGACAGGTACACGTCATCGATCTCTGACTGCATGCCGTCGCCGTAGTAGCCAAGGCTACGCGCGATCTGCGGACTCAAATTCATTTGTGTGTGCCCGACAGTCACTTCTTCGGTGTTTGTTAACGCGTCACCGCCAAGTCGCGCCACAGAAGTTTCCTTGGTCCAATTCCACGGGCCATTAATGCCGGAAATGAAAAAACTTCGATCCGGTATCGGCAGACTCGGACTGCTCACCCGGTCGTTCCAGCGTAGTTGGGTGACCTGTGCGCTGCCGTTAAAAACATCGGAGTCCGTGTCCATGGCGGTGTCACCAAAGTAAGCCGATTTCAGTAGCCCCTCGTCCGGTTCCCACCGGGTGGCGCTTAGATCCTCGATCACCGAGGTACGCAGATATACCGGCTCGTTAGAGGTCGTCAGGTAGCTAAAAGCCACGGAGCCATTATTTGCTCGCAGGTCTCGTCCGAGATTCAGCAATGGATCGACGTTACTTGCTAGAAGGTCTCCTGAGGGCCGAGTACCTTCAGGGAGCATGCCTTTGCGAAACCCCGGCATGAACGCACTGCTAAGTACCATCACCAAGGCGCAGACCATCGCGGTGAGCAACAAAATATTCAACTGACGTTTGGAAGGAAGCCCGGGGCCCGTACCCTTCGCCGGAAAGATGTAGGGGAGTAACGCAAAATAACCGAGCAGCGCGAGTATCAGCAGAACCACATACCCGATCCCGGCGCCCTCTTGTTTGAACAAGGAAGCGATCACCGGTGCAAAAGATATCGGTAAGAGCACTAACGGTGCCAAACGTCTGAAGGTCGCCAAAACCTCCACTATGACGCTGAGTAAGACCGCAAGCAGCAACAGTACAAACTCGACATAACGTGAGTAAGCAACCGGTGGAACCTGCGTGGAGAACTGCAACGTGCCCTCGGAAAGCACCGCGCCGAACCAATCAAAAATACCCAACCCCGGGATGGTGGTGCGCATGGTTGGATGCAAAAATACCGCACCACCAGCAATGAGCACTGCAACCGGTAGCGCAAGCCAGCGCACCCGATGCACCCCACGGAGCAATCCGGCACAGAAATGAATTAAAAAGACCGGCCAAATCAGCGCCTGCAACCAAGCAGCACCTTGAACCACACCACTAAGCGACGCGAAACCCGCGAGCATTGCGAGCGCTAAGGTGCTGGCAGCAAGTAAACGCGCAGTGAGATTATTTGTCGCCTCCGGGACCACAGGCTCTTTCGCCTTCGGCGGTGGGCTCGAAGCAGGAATGTCAGTGATCGTGGCGCTCATGAGCGGGACCATAAGTCGTCAATATTTGTGTTGGCTGCCAGGCAGTGCACCTTCCAACCGGTGTGCGACAGAATATGTTGCATTTCTTGGTAGCGCTCCGGGTGAGAAACGAGAAGGAATAGTTCTACATGTCTGACCGACCGTGAAAGTGTTGCTAGCCAAGCAGCCTGCGTGCTGTGAATTTCCCCAAGAATCATGATGACCGGTTCATCAGGCAATCCCTGCAGTAACTTGCGAAGTTCTTCGCCCAAGATCTCAGCTCCTGGGACGACGGTGCTCGGCGCACTTAAGGACATCTGCGCGCTCGCCGAGTGAAAGTCTTCAAATCCACTGCGCGCGGAAGCCCCGGACAGTGAGGCGCTGGTAGCGTCTAAGAGTTGCTCGCCGGACAAATCTCGAAAGAGCAGCTGATAGCCGTTGGACGCGTAACGCTGACCGATGCTGCACGCTAGGCTCAATGCTGTTTCGAAGCGGCGGCTGCTTTGAAGTGCGGGCTTCTCACCCTGCGGAATGCTTAGCCGTAGATCTGCGCCGTTGCTGTGCCAGTGTTCAAAGGTTCGGTCTAAGACCAACAGCGCTTGGGCTGTGGCCACATGGTTTTCTTGGCGGACCATGAGTTTTCCTTGGCGGGCGGTAGCCTTCCAATGCACCTGGCGAATTGAGTCACCCTGCTGGTATTCACGGGTGGCCACATCGTAGTAGTCGGCGGTGGTGCTGCGGGAGAAACGAGCATCGCCGGTGAGCATCTTTTCACCCAGTGCGGCAAAGCGTTCCAACGGGTGGATTTGGGCACAGACGGGTATCGGCGTGGCCTGACCGGTGTCGACCAGACCGTAGATCAGGCCTAAAGGGTCTGCCAAGATCTGTTTTGCTGGACCCACCAGGTGGAAGCCTCGGTTGCGGAAGACCAATTCGTAGGTGCTTCCACCGGGACCGGTAAATTCTGGGCCCGGTCCGAATTCCTCTGGTAGCCCCTCTTGAACGGTGGCCTGATCCGCGCAACTTAGTTGCACTCTGGTGATGTCTCCAACTACCGGGTTTGGGCTGAGCAGCGTGCGCGTCAGGGTGGAAGAATTTCGCAAACGCAATACCAACAACCAACTAACCAGAACCAAGGCAATGAGCCCGGTTCCGAGAGCCATCATTTCGTGACGTCCCAGAATGTAGGCAAGAAAAATGAGAGCGGCCCCGCCCAATACGGTGCACCAACCACGCCGGGTGAGTAAGTCCAGGCGGAACTTTTTTAAGTTTTGTGGTGCCGAGACGGTACGCGCCCACGACAGTGAGTCTTTGGAATCGAACCGTGGTATCTGAGCCATGAAAAAACTCAGCTATCCGACAGGTGTAGTGGACACGAGATCTTGGATCAATGCCAGCGGTTCCACACCCTCTGATAATGCCCTGCGGGTGAGGATCAGACGGTGGGACAAAATCATCGGTGCTACTGCTCGCACGTCTTCGGGCAGAACATGGTCGCGTCCGTTAATAGCAGCATGGGATTTTGCGGCTCGAACCCACTGCACGAGTGCTCGGGGTGATGTACCGAGGGAAATATATGGGTGTTCACGGGTGGCACGGCCCAAATCGACGATATAGCTGCTCAGCCGCTGGGTAACGGTAACCTGTTTTACTTGCTCAATCATCTGATGAAGCTGATCAAGTTCGAGAACTGGGGTGAGCGCATCTAGCGGTTCGGAGATGTGATGGGTGGAAAGCATTGAGATTTCCGCTTCCCTGTCGGGGTAGCCCAATGAAATCCGACCCATAAATCTGTCTCGTTGCGCCTCGGGCAACGCGAAGGTTCCTTCGGAATCGATTGGGTTTTGCGTAGCTACGACCATAAATGGTTTTTGCAGCGGATGGGTGATGGAATCGACCGTTACCTGTTGTTCTTCCATGCATTCAAGCAGCGCGGATTGCGTCTTGGCGTTGGCACGGTTGATCTCGTCTGCGATTACGATATTTGCGAAAATGGGGCCCGGGTGAAAAGTGAACTTATGATCCTGCGGGGAGAACACCGAAACTCCGGTGACGTCGCTAGGTAATAGGTCCGGGGTGAACTGAATTCGATGCACGCTTCCATTAACACTACGCGCCAGTGATTTGGCGAGCATCGTTTTGCCAACCCCGGGCACGTCCTCCAGCAGCAGATGGCCCTGGGCAAGCAGCACCACGATGGTGTTCGTAATCGCCTCCGGTTTGCCGGTGATGACTTCTTGAATTGCATCAAACATCCGCTGGTAATTCGACCTAAAGGTCGAATCAACTGAGGGCAGTGTTGGGTGGGCACTCATGCGCATCCTCCTGGCTGGGCAACTTATCGTGCCGAGGTTGTCGTTGACACGCCAAGCGATTTCCATAGCTTGTGTTCACATCATATGGGGTTCTTTTCTCCACCAACAGCATCTTAATGTATTGATTCTTTGCTGCTAAGGCGGTGGTGGAAGAATTAGACCCAAGAACTGACAGCATTTTGATGAAAGATATCGGTGAGCAGATGAGCGATTCAGATTTTTCGGCAATTCCGGAGGGCTATCGTCCGCTCCCGGAGGGTGACAGCACACTGTTGAATGACCGTACCCGCTCACCTAAGAATGAAAAGGGCGGCAATAAAAGGAACACCCGCTATCCGGACGCACCGGAGCCTTTGCCGTATCCAGTGATTGATAACCACACTCATTTAGACTTCCGGGATGGTGCGCTCAACGTCACTGTGCAACAAGCGCTTGATGCTGCGGCTGCGGTGGGTGTCGAAGGGCTGATCCAAGTGGGGTGCGATGTTGAATCCTCACGCTTTGCGGTGCAAGCAGCAAAGGAATATCCAAATGTTCTGGCTGCTATTGCTATCCACCCCAATGATGCTGCCCGACTTGCCGAGGCTGGAGAACTTCAAACCGCAATCGAACAAATCGAGGCTTTGGCATCTGAAGAGCGGGTGCGGGCCATTGGTGAGACCGGCCTGGACTATTTCCGTACCGGAGAAGAAGGTCACCAAGCTCAGGAAGATTCCTTCCGTGAGCACCTGCGGATTGCGGTGGAGCATGGAAATGCCGTACAAATTCATGACCGTGACGCACACAGCGATGTAGTGCGAGTGCTCAAAGATGCGGTGTTACCAGAGCGCGTGGTCTTCCATTGCTTTTCGGGTGACGCAGAATTGGCGCGGATCTGCAATGACAACGGGTGGTACATGTCGTTCTCGGGAACTGTTACCTTCAAAAACTCGATTGACCTGCAGGAGGCCTTACGCTTAGCGGACCCACAGCTCCTGCTAGTGGAGACCGACGCACCATTTTTGACCCCTCACCCATTTAGGGGAAGGCCTAATGCGAGTTACATGATCCCGTATACGACTCGTTTTATGGCTGAGGCCCGAGCGACGGATCTCGCGCAGTTCTGTGAGCAGATTTCTCAGAATACCGGCGCAGTTTACGGAGAATTGTAGTACCGCCGGATGTGCTTTAGGCCATATAAAGGTTGCGCCAATTATTACAATTCGGTTACGGTTAACAGAATGCGTTGAGTTGCGAGCGCGCCTTCGTGTCGTTCGCACTATAAAGAGTTGCCCTATCGGCGGACCACGTCCTTTGGTCTGAAGGTCGAGCAAAGCCAACACCAAATTTTAGATTGGCGGAATTGTCCGCCAAGGTTGAGCAAGATGTACCGGGATCATCTCCTCGGCGTTCAACCTACAAACGATGGAGACCTCACTACCGTGATGCACTTGCTCAAAAAAAGCTGGGTCAAATATCTGGCCCAGGCCGTAGCTGTTGCTGTGGTTATCGCCGGAGCAGTATTTTATATTTCCGGCCAGAAGTCCGTGACTGTTGCCATCGATGGGCAGGATCAGAGCTTCACCACTCGCGCCGCTACCGTGCAGGCTGCCCTTGAGCAAGAAGGTATCAGTGTAGATGCTCGCGACGAGTTGAATGTTCCTGCGGACTCGGAACTTTCCGATGACCAGCGCATCGAGATCAACCGAAATAAGTCGGTTCAGGTCAGTATCGACGGAACAGACCGCGTTGTACACACCACCGGGATGACCGTGGCGGATGTAATGGACGAACTGAAGGTTGATGCGAAATCTGAGATTTCACTCGGTGAAGAAATTCAGCTTGTGAGCCTCAGCGAAGAAATCGAAATCATCACCCCCAAGGCCATCACGCTGGTTGCGGATAAGAAAAAGCAGAAGATTTCGACCACCGCGCAGACCGTCAAGGAACTACTTGACGAACAGAAGGTCACGCTAGATAAGGACGATGAGGTCAACGTTCAGATCGGTAAGGATACCGATAAGAACGCGAAGACCAGCACCAAGATCGAGGAAGATGCCAAGATCGAGGTCATTGAAGTTTCGGTGAAGACCTGGGATGAAACCCGAAAGATCGATTTTGAGACCGAGAAGGTCAAGGATTCGAAGCTTGAAAAGGGCAAGACCAAGGTAAAGACCGAGGGTGAGAAGGGTGAACGAGAACTCACTCTTCGCCAAGAAACTCGAAACGGCAAAAAGGGCGAGGAAGAAGTCCTGAAGTCGAAGGTCACCAAGAAACCGGTCGCCGAGATCATCAAGGTTGGTACCAAGAAGGAAGAATCGAAGTCGGATTCTAAGAGCTCTGATTCTAAGTCAAAGGCACCAACCGGAAGTATCTCCTCCACATGGGCAGCCTTGGCCAAGTGCGAGTCGGGTGGCAACTGGTCAATCAACACCGGTAATGGTTACTACGGTGGCCTACAGTTCTCCGCTTCCTCATGGCGTGGAGCCGGCGGTACAAAGTACGCGCCGTTGCCACACCAGGCAAGTGCCCAGGAGCAGATTGCAACCGCAGAGAAGCTACGCGCTAACGGCGGATGGGGTCACTGGCCACACTGCTCGTCCAAGCTTGGACTGCGCTAAGCCCTGAAATAACTTTTGACGCGACGCGTCCACCCTCACCGGGGTGGGCGCGTCGCGTCGCGTTCGCAGTGCTCGCGGACTGAACTAGAATTGTAGCTGTGATGTCTAAGGAATCTTTGCCACTGCTTGGGGCTACCGAAATCCGTCGACTGGCCGAGGAACTTGGGATTCGTCCCACTAAAACTCTCGGGCAGAACTTTGTGATTGATGGAAACACGATCCGCAGGATCGTAGCCACCGCGAATGTCTCGCCAGACGAGACAGTTCTTGAGGTCGGTCCGGGCCTCGGTTCGTTGACCCTCGGCATCATGGACGCCGCCGCAAAGGTGGTGGCAGTCGAGATCGATCCGCCGCTTGCTAAACGGTTGCCACAGACCATAGCGGAAATGCGCCCGGGCCGTGAGGAAGACCTAACGGTGATCCTCAACGATGCCATGAAGATCAGCGAACTTCCCGGAAACCCAACCGCGTTGGTTGCCAACTTGCCATATAACGTCGCGGTGCCTGTGGTGCTGCACCTGATGGAACACTTTGAATCCATCAAGCACGGTCTGGTGATGGTCCAGGACGAGGTTGCAGACCGAATGTGCGCTGCACCCGGTAATAAGACCTACGGTGTCCCCT
This sequence comes from Glutamicibacter sp. BW77, assembly GCF_002332285.1. Classification (NCBI taxonomy): domain Bacteria; kingdom Bacillati; phylum Actinomycetota; class Actinomycetes; order Micrococcales; family Micrococcaceae; genus Glutamicibacter; species Glutamicibacter sp. BW77. Next base: position 120,179 of record NZ_NRGT01000073.1, read on the forward strand.
CGGTGAAGGGCGCCTGGTATGGCACCATGCGCAAGGCTGGCGTTATTGGCATGAACGTCTTTTGGCCAGCACCGAAGATTCATTCGGGACTGGTGGCTTTCACCCGCGATAAAGACCGCACTGATGCGCCAGACCGCAAAGAAGTTTTTGCCATTATCGATGCGGCTTTTGCCCAACGCCGCAAGACCTTGCGTGCTGCTTTGTCAGGCTGGGCAGGTTCAGGTGCTCGCGCGGAACAGATCTTGCTGGCCGCGGGTATCGATCCGAAGGAACGTGGCGAGAAGCTGGACGTTGAAGGCTTTATCTCGATCGCTCGGGCAGCCCACACAGTGCCGGCCCTAGAACAGACCGAAAAATAATAATGGTCAAACAACGAGTCATCACTACCGCCCCAGGGAAGATCAACTGTTATTTTCGGGTGGGACCGCCTCGTGAAGACGGCTACCACGAGGTCGCTAGCCTCTATGTGGCGGTCTCCCTGCTGGAGCAGATTGAAGCGACACTGCGTGAAGACGGCGAGTTGCAGCTGAGCCTTGAACCGGGTTCTCCTGTGGTCTCTGATCCTGATAACTTCCCGCTGGGCCCTAACAACCTCGTATGGAAAGCTGCGCAGCTTCTGCGCGAGCATACCGGGTGCACCTTGGGTGCTAACCTGCACATCACCAAACGCGTTCCCATTGCCGGAGGCATGGGCGGTGGTTCCGCAGATGCGGCAGCCGCATTGGTAGCTTGCAATGAATTGTGGGGCACCGGGCTGGACCGTGAGGAGCTTGGACGACTGGGTGCACGGCTAGGAGCCGACGTTCCCTTTGCCCTGATGGGCGGGGCCGCTATAGGTTTGGGCATCGGCGACCAGCTGGCCCCCTTGCTCACCCGAGCAAAAACCCAGTGGGTATTGATTCCCGCAAGCTTTGGCTTGTCCACCCCTCGGGTTTACTCGATGCTGGACCGATTGCGCGCGGGCCAAGACGTTGAGGTACCGCAAGAGATTGATCCACAGGTGCTCAAGGCGCTGATGGCCGCAGATGCCGAAGCGCTGTCGCAATTGCTGGTCAATGATCTGACTCAAGCGTCGTTGGCTTTGGCTCCCGAGTTAGGAACTGTGCGAGACCTCGCCGAAGGCGCGGGAGCGCTGCGCGCAATGGTCTCTGGTTCGGGCCCAACCCTCGCGTTGCTGGTGCGAGACGCAGAGCATGCCCGGCAGGTAATGACCCAACTTGGAGATGAGGTAGGCGTTGCCACACTGATGGTCACTGCTCCTGCTCCAGGGGCCAGGGTGGAACTTTCCGAGTAATAGTCCAGAGCCTTGCCAGAGTTCCGGGTCGACTCTAGAGTGATTCCAGAACCATAAAGTGAGCGTGGTTCATTTATCCGTTGCGGACGAAAGAATCACATGATCAATGGCCAAGTTTCCCATTGGTGGGAACAAATCGGGTTGCCCGCTGCACGCCCAACGCTGAATGAATCACTTGACGTTGATGTAGCCATCGTGGGCGGTGGATTTACCGGTCTATGGAGCGCTTACTATTTGAAGCAGGCCGAACCCTCCCTGCGCATCGCAATTTTGGAACAACGGCACGTCGGTTATGGCGCCTCGGGGCGAAACGGCGGCTGGTTAACCAACACTATTACCGGTGGGCGCGCACAATATCTAAAATCCCATGGCCGTCAGGCCGCTGCGGACTTTCAACTAGCCATGAATCACACCGTCGCTGAAGTGATCCGGATCTGCCGGGCGGAGCAAATAGAGGCAGATATCCTGCTTGGCGGGGAATTCGAAGTTGCCTGCAACGCAGCACAATTTGCCCGGCTGCGGGAAGTTGTTAGGACCGAAAATTCTTGGGAACACACCGATGTGCAACTGCTGTCGCAGCATGATGCAACAGCGAGAATCGGTGTCGAAGGTGCACTGGGTGCTGCTTGGCATCCTCATGCCGCACGGATTCAGCCGGCAAAACTCGTCAGTGGCCTAGCTCGGGTAGTCGAGTCCCTCGGTGTAGAAATCTATGAGAATACCCGGGTGACCGAAATTCGACCCCATCAACTGGATTTTGCGGGCGGTCAGGTGGCTGCGGAATTTATCATCCGGGCGACAGAAGGATTTACCGCCGGGCTCAAAGGGCGCAAGCGGCTCTGGCTTCCGATGAATTCGTCAATGATCGCCACCGAGCCTCTAGGGACAAATTTTTGGGACGAAGTCAATTGGAGCCAAGGCGAAGTCCTTGGCGACTTCGCCCACGTTTACATGTACGCGCAACGCACCGCGGATGACCGAATCGCCATCGGCGGGCGCGGCGTTCCATACAAGTATGGTTCCCGGACGGATCTTGATGGACAGACACCAGAAGCGAGCATTAGAGGGTTGAAAGAAATTTTGCATACTCTCTTTCCGCAAACACGGCATACCAGCATCGATCATGCCTGGTCCGGGGTACTTGGGGTTCCACGTGATTGGGCGGCAACCGTTGGGCTCGATTCACACAGCGGCATCGCCTGGGCAGGAGGGTACGTTGGTACCGGGGTGGCCACCACTAATCTTGCGGGCCGTACCTTGCGGGACTTGGTGTTAGGACGGAGATCTGAGTTAGTTGAGCTGCCGTGGGTAAACCATCAAACGAGACTGTGGGAACCCGAACCTTTGCGATGGATTGCCACTAAAGGACTCTATGCCGCCTATGGACTGGCAGACCGGCAAGAGACTAAGGGCCGTTCGCAGACTTCACCGATCGCTCATTTCGCAGATCTGGTGACCGGTAAGCGCTAAGGCTTTGACCTGGCACTCTAGCCGTGCCAAGGTGCTACGGGCAGAACTGATCCCAGATCATGGGCCGGGATCCCTCTGCTGCGCACTTTTTAACTAGTCTTGTTTTCGCAGATGCGACCTGATTGGTTGTTCGCGACTTCTCTATACCCTCAGGGGGTACTTGAAATATACCCAGTAGGGGTATATTCTCTAGTTATAGGCAGGCTGGTGAGCGTTGGTCTCCGGTTGCCAGGATTATAACTCGTAAGACGAAGAAATTACGAGCAAAATACAACTTACGGAGGAAGCAATGAGCTCCAGCATCACTTTGAAAATTGACGGCTTGACCTGTGGGCACTGTGTCTCTTCGGTCACTGAAGAGCTGCAGGAAATCGCCGGGGTCAGCGCGGTCGAGGTTGACCTTGTAGTTGGTGGAACATCTACTGCGACGGTTGCTACCGAGGTGCAGGTGGAGAATTCTGCATTCGAAGCAGCTATTTCCGAGGCCGGATATAACCTCGTCTCAGTTGACGTCTAAGGGTGGCCCTGCGGGGCGAGGTCCAGTGCATTAAGCCGCAGCCAGATGTGAGAAAGAAATGGAATCATGAGTAACGACACTGCATTCCCCACCAACCAGCGCATAGTCGAGTTGGACATCCAGGGAATGACCTGTGCCTCGTGTGTGGGTCGAGTCGAGCGCAAACTGGGCAAGATAGAAGGCGTTGAAGCGTTGGTCAACTTGCCGTTGGAATCAGCACGCATCACCGTTCCGCAAGACGTGAGCGACGAAACTTTGATCTCAACTGTGGAGTCGGCCGGTTATAAAGCCAGCCTCAAGGTTGACCAGTACGCGAAGCCATCGGCTCCAACGCTGCTTGACGGTGATCAAGACGTTTTCGAACCTCCGGCGCAGCTTGAACCAATTCCCGCGAAAGCAGCGCCAGCGGTCGGTGCGGACCTGAAGAGACGGCTGATTGTAGCTGCCATCTTCACCACCCCACTCTTTGTCATTTCCATGATTCCCGGTGCCCAATTCCCGCATTGGGGTTGGGTGGCGCTGGTCCTGGCTACGCCGGTCACTTTCTGGTCGGCCTGGCCATTTCACCGAGCGGCCGCGATCAATGCACGCCACTTCGCCTCCACCATGGACACCTTGGTGTCCATCGGTGTCCTGGCCGCTTACTTGTATTCGCTGTGGCAGTTGATTGCAGATCCTAATATCACCGCCCACACCGGCATGCCGATGAGCGAGCATGCCTTGTACTTCGAAACTGCCGGCGTGGTAGCGACTTTCCTACTGCTTGGACGGTGGCTGGAAGCACGCGCCAAAGCCCGCGCAGGTGACGCATTAAAAACGCTGCTGGATCTGGGAGCCAAAGAAGCTACCCTGATCCGCGACGGGGTGGAAACGAAGGTTTCGGCCGCTACTCTGGTGCCCGGCGATGAATTCATTGTGCGTCCAGGGGAGAAGATCGCCACAGACGGCTTTGTGGTCTCCGGGCACTCGGCGGTAGATACCGCGCTGGTGACAGGTGAATCGGTCCCCGTAGAAGTTGGCCCGGATGATACGGTCACCGGAGCTACGATCAATACTTCAGGTGCGCTAGTCATTCGCGCTACCCGAGTGGGTCAGGACACCACGTTGGCACAAATGGGACGTTTGGTCTCCGAAGCGCAGACCGGCAAGGCTCCGATTGCCCGGCTGGCGGACAGGATCTCCTCGGTATTCGTACCTATTGTGCTGGTTATTGCTCTCGGGACCTTTGTGACCTGGTTGCTTGTTGCCGGAGATATGGGTGCTGCTGTTGCTGCCTCTGTTGCGGTGCTGGTTATCGCTTGCCCCTGTGCATTGGGTCTGGCAACGCCTATTGGCTTGCTGGTTGGTACTGGGCGGGGAGCCCAGCTAGGTATCCTGATTCGTGGTCCGCAAGTTCTGGAGGACACGCGGAAGGTTGACACGGTTCTGCTGGATAAGACCGGAACCGTTACCGAGGGAAACCTTGCGGTCACCGCCACCACCGCGGCTGACGGGTTTGCAGAAAGCACTGTTTTGGCACTGGCAGGTGCTTCCGAGTCCAGCTCCGAGCACCCAATTGCCCAGGCGATTGTCGCGGCTGCTAGAGCTGATGGCGACCTGTTGGGATCAAGCGATTTCAGCTCGGCCGCTGGCGGCGGCGTTCGCGCGGTAGTTGACGGACAGACGGTGGTGTCAGGGCGCGTCAGCTGGTTGAAAGACAATGGTATTGAGTTGACCGAGGGGCAGCATGCGGATCTGGCCGCTGCGCAACAAGCCGGTGCTACCTCGATCATAGTCGGCGTTGACGGGGTCTTCGCGGGGTTGGTCAACTTGACCGATACCATCAAGGAATCCTCTGCGACGGCTATCGCCAGGCTCAAGGATTTGGGACTGCGCCCGGTGCTGCTCACCGGTGACAATAGGGCGGTGGCCGAACTCGTGGCGGCCAAGGTAGGCATTGCACCCGAAGATGTCTTCGCAGATGTCTTCCCCGAGGGCAAAGCCGAAGCCGTGCGTAAGCTCCAAGCGCAAGGCAAGGTTGTAGCCATGGTGGGTGACGGTGTTAATGATGCTCCTGCCTTGGCTCAGGCTGACCTGGGCATCGCGATGGGATCCGGCACTGATGTGGCTATTGAGGCCGCGGATGTGACCATTATGGGCAACGATATCGATCAGGTAGCCCAGTCCATTGAACTGTCCCGCAAGACTTTGGGAACCATCAAGATGAATCTTTTCTGGGCGTTCATCTACAACACCGCCGGTATCCCGGTGGCAGCTCTCGGGTTCCTGAATCCGATGATTGCAGGAGCTGCCATGGCTGCAAGCTCCGTGCTTGTTGTGGCCAACTCGCTACGACTGCGTGGGTTTGGACGTAAGTAACGATTGCCAGTAGTGGCCAACTGCAGTGGAAAGTGCCGGTTTTCCTGAGGGAAGAAGCCGGCACTTTTTACGTCTACTTATGTCAGGTAAATCAGGAAGCTCACTGCTGCAGGACTAAGCCAATGAGAGGAAGAGCTTTTCCATTTCGGCGCGGTCCACGGTGGGATCATCTGACTCAAGGCATTTTTCTAAACCGGTGGCGATGATAGAGAAGCCCGCGCGGTCAATGGCTTTCGACGCTGCCGAGAGCTGGGTAACGACTGCACGGCAGTCACTGCCTTCTTCGAGCATCCTGATCACAGCGTTAAGCTGCCCCTGAGCTCTTTTGAGTCTGTTGATCGCAGGTTTCATAGTTTCTGCTTCTAACTGCATGGCGCGCTCCTGTCATGTTGAAATTTCTTCCATCCTATACCCCGGGGGGTTTATTTGATTGTGGTAGTATTTTCTCGATACCCCATAGGGTATCTAAAGGTGAGCTAATTTAGTAGTTTGCATACGGATGAATCATTGACTTTAGGGAGCATAAAATGTGTCGTGCCGTGAAATGTAGCAAGTGCCAAAAAACCACCTGGGCAGGGTGCGGGCAGCATGTTGAGCAAGTTATGGCTAACGTTCCACGCAACTCACGCTGTACTTGCGACCCGAATGCGGCTCAAGGAAATAAGTCGGGCAAGGGCTTTTTCGCACGTCTTTTCGGCAGGTAAGCGCTGAACCAAGGATTGATGATCCGTACCGTAGGTGGTCGCGGCCAGCGACCTTTACAGCGGAATTTTGACCAGGGAAAAGCAGCGTCTGATCGGTACAGGAAGCGGATTAGTCGCAGCGTGAAGCAAGTAGAGAAACTCCGCTTCCGGACAGCTCGGAGCAGTACGCTTTCCTTCCGGTCATCGCCATGATTAGTGCCAGAGTTCTGCCACGAACGGGCAGGCCATGCCCAATGGTGATGCCGCTTTCGAGGCTCTCTAATTGCAATCCTTTGATTCTCTTCTTTGCGACAACAATTTGGTCGCTGCCTGCGTAGTATCGAAGTAAAGCATCAAGGGTTTCTTGCCGGTGATTATGATGCAACCCGAGCGGTTGCCGAATATCATTGCCGTGGACGATCATTTCTCCGAGTAAGGCTAATTTAGGAATCGGGGGAGAGGTCCTACTGCCGATGGTTGCACGAAAACGTTTCAGCGTATCGTCCGGGGTGGAACCGAGCTGTTCGCTGATCCGGTCGGCCACTTGCAGATCAAAATCAAAGCGCGCTCGCAGGACACCAAGAAACCAAGCTGTCCCTGACAAGGTGCCGCTGGCGGTCAGGTGTGCCAACACTTCCCGAACTGTCAGCTCGGTACAGAGCGATTGGGTTCGCCACTGCGGCGCATCGATGAATGCTAATTGATGAGCCAAGGCGGTACGCTCGGTATCGATCTCTGACCAGAGGCTACGTCGATCCATAAAGTCATGATCGCACGGAAAGATTAAATTGGGAGAGAAGAATTTATGGAAGTTACGTTTTGGCACTTCTCCCTAGTCTCGATAATGGCAAGCCGGACCGGACCGATACTGAGCTGTGGCTATTGGTATCAGGAACCGCTTATGTAGCCCCGTGCCACTTTTATTCCTCATCGCGCCCCAGGGATTCGCTTTGAATGTTTGGCAGTTGCGCCGGTGGAAACGTCTCAATGCATGAGTAATGAAATCATCCATTGGCAGGAAGAGGCTGCGTGTCTTTCATTTAGGAACGCACATGGCGATGACGGCTAGTGCTGTGTTGAAGATTTGAATAAGGATCTTTGGCAAGCTGAATGCTAAGAACGATAGAACAGTTGATAATAGTTGTCATGCCACAACTTGCCGAAATTACCTCATTCCACGAACCCGCACCGCCCGAAGGGCAATCTCCTTATCTGCCTGGAGCTGGACCATTGCAAGGCGTTGAGATTGCCGAGTGGAACGACAAGTGGGCAGGGCAATTCCAGTTTCTTGCTACGCAAATCAGAAACGTCTTGGGATGGCGGGCTCTGACAATTGAGCATGTCGGTTCGACATCTATACAGGAACTGCCCGCGAAACCAATCATTGACATAGATTTGGTGGTTGCTGATCCAAATGAAGAACAGCTCTATGTTCCGGCGCTCGAAAAAGTCGGTTTTCAACTAGTTGTCCGCGAACCGTGGTGGTATGGACATCGTGTGCTGCGGGGCTCGAACCCACCATGCAACTTGCATGTCTTCGGGTATGACAGTCCAGAATTAATCAAACATCGAATTTTCCGTGATTGGTTGCGTGCGCACCCAAACGAGCGACAGTTGTACGCAGAAGCAAAACGGATAGCCGCAGCGCAGGCTACGGCAGCAGGCGAACACACCATGCAATACAACGCCCGTAAAGAATCCGTCATCAAGGAAATCTATCACCGAGCCTTTTCGGCTATGGGTCTTATCAAAAATTAAGACGTGTACCCTCCCAAGGTGTTGCTTGTCTGCATGTTTAGAAGTTCCGTGATGAAGTCTAAATGCGCCGGCAACCTGGCAACTGGAGTTTCCGCAGGCGCATTAGGGAACCAGTTACTGAATTCTTCAGCGTGAACGAGAGGCTTTTCGGAATGTAACTTTGCCGTGTCATCATAGATTCCAAAATGGTTCTTATGGCTATCGGCTACGACTAGTTCAGAGCAGGATTGTTCTTCCATTACGCCAAGGAGTTGGAGACTTTTTCGTCACAGAGTGGTCGAAAACTTGGGTGGGTATCTTGTCGCTGGAAGTGGCAATTTGGCCTGATTTCAAGTGCCCCGCATAAGGTCCCTTCACCGGGCATTTTCTCGGGCGGGGTATACGGGAATCTGAAATCTTTGAAAACTCGGAGTTTCGAAAATTTACCAAGTCAACGGATCGAGTGTCCCGTATGGCGACCGGCATATGGGACACTTGAATTTTCATCTCTGTCACGCAGTATTAGATCCGCGCTTCTGGCAGGATTGGGTCATGGATAACATTTTCCCAAGCATCCCCTTCCGTCCCGAATCACGCGATTGGATTCTTCGGCTTACCAATCCGATACTGAGATACCCTTGCAATAATGTCCGTTTGAAGGGGTATGAAAATGAGTATTCGCAGGATTTTCTCCGGAGCCATTTGTATCGGCTTATTGTTGCCACTCGGCGCATGTTCATCGCACACCGGGATTCGGGCGTTGGAGACACAGAGCACGCCGACCGACGTCCTGCCTACGGGAGTTGAGCTCGACGACACTGTTGACGCGGAAAGTTCACGACTTCTGACAACCCACAAACAGGTACGATATTTTGCTGCTGCGTCCCATGATTCTTCGGTAGGTTGCATAATTGTCGTTCCACCAGGAACAGACCCTCAATGGTTTGCAGGTTGCGGCGGCATGGGAGCAGCAGACCTGATTGTCACTGCCTCGACCATGCCAAGCAACATGTCAGCTTCCTTGGTTCGAGATAACGCTGATACCCGCACTTTGGAATCCCAAGGATGGACCAGAATTCATGAGAACATCCTCATCCCCAGCGTGCAGGGAGAAACCGTCCGGTAAATGCAGGTCATCAAGGGAACTTGAGCACAAGCAGAAGGCGTTAGAAACCTTCTCCTGACGAAACTATAGATTAACGTTCGGTCTGGGATTGTTTGCCCGGTACAGCGTTCCCCTGTGGGCAACAAAGCAATGAGTTCTTGGCCCTGGAAGAGCGCTAGAACTATCGAAGTAGTCATCATCGGTTCTAGGGTCCCGATGGTTCAGACCGATTTTCCGAGTCCCACTTCGATCGCATCATCATGGCGCAAAGCCCAGCTGCAACGGAGCCGGCCCCGCAAACCCACAAGGTGAGCGTGGAACTGCCTAACGCCAAAGACATGCTTATAATCCCCGCGCTTACAAGATTGCTCGCCGTAAAAATGATCGAAGTCAACGCAATGAGACGTTCACGAAAAACAGTTGACTCACCCCACGTGGAAGCCATCGTCGACGAAGCGGTCAAAGTGAGTCCTCGTCCGACACCAGCAATCAACGAGCAAACAAGGATCATGGTCTCCATCGCGTTGGAAGGAATAACGAACGCGATCAATCCGAGTCCAAGAAGTACGCTTCCCCCGGCATAGCAACCTCTTAGATGCCGGTCAGCACGAGCAACTAGCACGGCACCGAGCAGTGAACCGAGCGTATGGGAAGAAACAATCAACCCGGCGTACTCCTCTGCACCGTTGAGCAAGTCCCGGGCAGCCAACGGCGCAATGACCTGGATGTTGAAGCCGAAGACGCAGACCGCCGCAAACGCAACAAGAAACGCTCTCACAGACCTTGTATTCAAAGTAGGGCTCCAACCGGTCTCACCCTCTTTCCCAAGATTCTCTTTCTGGGAGATATTGAGGAGCTTGATGGCTCTTGATGAGAGAAGAGCGGCAACTACGCATACGACTGCGTCCAAAATGAACCAAACCTGCCAGTACCCAGTTGCTAGCGCAAATCCTGCTGCGGCTGGAGCAACCAATCGAGCACCATTGCTGTACGCGGTGATACTAGAGATCGCGCGTCGGCGTACTTCCTCGGGATAGAGATCAGCCATCACCGTCCGACGCCCTGGCGCTTGCACCGTTGAAGCTGTCGCATAGACCAAGCTCATGATCAGCGCCGAGACAAGGTTGTAGCCGAACACCAGTGATGTGATGCCAAAAATTATTGCGCTTGCTGCCTGTAGCCATAAACTCAGCACCAGGGCTGAGCGGAAATTGAATTTTGAAGCGGCGCTGCCGACCAGCAGCAGCAATGCCAAGGCTGGAAGAGATTGTGCTGCTAGCTGCAACCCGACGGCTTGAGGATCTTCTGCCCTGAGCACTGCCAGTCCAGCAAGCAGGAAGAATACGGCTTGAGTAGTGGCCCCATTGCCGATAGAGATCCATATGTAGACTCGCCGAAAAGCGACGCTGCCATGGTTGGTCAGCGATGATGCGTTGGCAGTCGAGGTCGTCGATGCAGATGATTTGCGCATGTTCCCAAGTATCAACATCGATGCTAGATTCATCAATGTTGATTGAATCAAGTAAGGGTTGCAATGTCTGACATTCCGAGGCTTACTGTGGGCCAGACTTCGATCCGGTTGAATGTGAAGCCCGAAACGGTTTATTCCTACATTTCCCGTGGCCTGTTGAGCAGCCAGCGATCCAGTGGCGGCTCAACACTGGACGCGCTGGAGGTCGAGGCGTTCGCACAGCAACGCGGACGAGCCCCTGTTTCGTCGACCTCGCGAGAAGACGGTTCGAGGTACTCTTCCCACGGTGCGCCTTTGATGATCCTGGATACCAACATTTCCCAAGTCATCGATGGACAGCTTTACTTCCGGGGCGTAGCCGTAGAAGAACTCGTATCGCGTTATCACTTTGAGTCTGTCGCCGCCTGGCTCTGGGGAGAACCGCTGAACAGTTCCCATAGATTCAAAGCCAACGCCGAGGACACGCGAAACGCAGCAAACTTCGTGGCTGCATTGCCTCGCTTCGCCTCGCCCTTGGACAAAGTGTCTGCCGCACTGTTAGCTCTGGGTGCTGCTGATCCGTTGCGCCATGCCTCGCAGAACAACGTCGCGGAGTTGGGTGCTGGATTGATTTCAGGAATCGTCAGCAGTTTGAACCAAGCAAGGCACAAAACCTGTCGATCTACGGATCATCCAAGTGTTGCCGATGGGATAAGCGCAGCCTTCGGGCCAACGCAAGATGCAAAGTCTAAGAGCGTTCGCGCGATTAATGCTGCGCTGGTGTTGCTGGTTGACCACGACTTGGCTATTTCCACTTTGGCGGCTAGAGCGGCAGCGTCTGCCCGTGCAACGATCTACGGAGGAATCAGCAGTGCAATTGGCGCACTGGATTCCAAGCTCCATGGCAACGCCAGCCAAGATGCGGCAGAACTAATCAGAATGGCACTTAAATATGATTCACCAGAAAAGGCGCTGGCGGAATCGATCGCTGCTAATGGGCGCATGGTTCCAGGATTCGGGCATGCTTTGTATCCAGAAGGTGACCCACGCGCCAGAATTCTCTTGGATATATTGCATCAGGAAGTTCCCGATTCACCTGTTCTTCGAGCTGTTGGCTCGTTGGCCCGTGTGATGGAAAACCGCACACGGCTTGGTCCCAACATTGATTTGGCTTTAGCAGCGTTGCTCCATGTTAAAGGGATGGCACCTGACGCAGGGCCGGCGATTTTTGCTATCGCGCGGTCGGCAGGATGGATTGCCCACATGGCAGATGAGTACGGACGCGCTCCTATGCGGATGCGCCCGCACGGCCGTTACTCTGGACCTGCACCAAGCGAAGCGTCTGGGACTCCATAGCAGCAGAAGTGATTCGTTTACGGAATATGTTCCGTAGAGCGTTCCCCTTGCGGGAGCGCGGTTGTTCCACGAGCAGGAGCCATTAGTTGGATGCTTTGGAGAGCTAGGGGCCGGTGCTGGATCTGTCCGTGGGTATGTTTTTAGCTCCCCCATCGGTGCTTTGGTCGATTGTAGGTTGACTAAGGAGGATCGCTTGGTAGGCGTCTACTCCGGCCGCCACTGGACCGAATGCATCTCGAATCTTACTTCCGCGCTTGGCCCGGATTAGTCTGACAAGAATTCCTACGGCAATGGCGATCCAAAAGGCTGCCATGCCAAGGCTGATGAGGTTGAAGGAATCACTATCTTGATAATACGAGTAGACCGCTACCCCGATGGGAGTCAACGTAAACCCAATTGCAACGATGACTTTTCGTTTCAAATTGTCACCTCCGTTGTTTTCTAAAGTCTACGAGAAGGAATCCCGCGAGCGTATATGGCTCGCATAATAGGTTGTCCGTTCAACGTTCGGCTTGCGGAACATTTTCGAATCCATCGATGGGTGTCCGAGAAAGAGATTCCAGCGCTACAAGCACTGGTGGCCCCTAGCTTCAAATCCGGCGGGCAGCATCACGGGAGTATCCCGTGCGGGCCCGCAGCGTTCCCCGAAGTGCCGCGAAGAAACCTTGACTGGATGCCATTCACACCCTCCTCCTGAACCGCAACAGCCAAACCGAGTAACCCCCTGAAGGTGGCACCGAAGGGCGTAGTGAATCCTGGGCCGATAGACGCGACAACAATCATGCATTACGATAAACGTTAATAACGAATATCGTAAAGGCGGTAGATGATGCACAAACTTCTCACTGGAACTCGACGTGGCGTAACTTTAGGATCACTTGCTATCGTCGCGATGCTGACCCTGGCTATCGGTTGCTACGTCGGATACCAGGCATGGCTACGGATTTTCCAAATCCAAGCCGGCAAGCTGAATTTCTCCGTCCCTTCTTTCCAGCACATCGATGCAGGAAGCCTCGACTCAAATGTAGTCTCGCTTCAAGTCGAAACGCTCCGCGTGCAGGTAACCACCATCGACTCATCAATACAAACCCTCTTTATCTCTTCGGCAACGCTTACTGCGGCAGCCGTTCTATTCGCCACGGTTACCGTCGTGTTCCTGTGTTACCGACTGATCAGAGGAACACCTTTCGCCGGCGGGTTCGCGTGGCCAGTAGCGATCTCGGGATTCACAGCATTAGTAGCCGGAGCACTGGGGCCATTTCTTGAAGGAGCAGCAAAGAAGGCCACGGTTTCACAGCTGTCCGGAATTGATTCGGGAATCAGCCCCTTAGGCGTTGGTGATCTCGTGTATTACGCCAGCTCAAGCTTCAATCTGATGCCTGTGTACGTGGGATTGATCGCCTTATTGTTAGCCGCTGTATTTCGGAGTGGCGATGCGCTGAACCGCGATGCAAAAGGACTCGTCTAGTGGCCAAGACTCGCAAGCAGGCCGAAGAAGCACTGATCGTTTGCCACTTGGACGAACTGCTTATAAATGCAGAAATGACATTGACAGAGCTCAGCAAAAGAGTGGAAGTCAGCATCGTCAATCTGTCCTTACTCAAAAACGGGCATGCCAAAGCCATCCGTTTCACGACTTTGAGAGCCATCTGCCATGTCCTTGAATGCGATGTCGGTGACCTCCTCACCGTTTACCGGAGCTAAGGAGAAACACCGGTGCAAGCATTAATGCGTGAAGCGAAGATTACCGGAACGCAAACCATCAGCGTCCTGGAGAACACGCTCCGACTGCGTAACATCAGTCTCGACCAGGCCGCTCAACGTACCGGCGTACCGGTCGAGGATCTGCACAAATTGTGCATCGGTGATGCTACGGGCATCAAGTTATCCACGCTGGCAGTACTTTGTTCTAAGCTCGATTGCAATCCTGATGATGTGCTGCAGGTTAAACCCCAAGTTCCGCCCGCGAGCAAGATCCGGAATGGAATCATCCGACGAGCTTGGGCCTGCCAATCACGCTGGATGAGCATAGTCGCGCTCTTCTTTTCTGCGCTTATCAGCGTCTGCTTCCTGGCTGGACTCGTAAGTCAGGTCAACCCCGTCGATTTCTATGTCTACCACTATGGGGCGGGACTGGCGGCAGCGGGTGAGAACATCTACGCCGGCAACATCCATGGAACCGACATGCCGACCGAGGGATTGCCGTTTACCTACACTCCCTTTGCTGCTTTAGCCTTCCTTCCCTTGAACATCCTTACAGCTAAAACTGCCTACTTCCTTTGGTCTATCGCTTCAGCGCTGACGATGGGGCTCGTTCTGCGCAGCTTGCTGCCGTTGAAGCATCGTAACCAGCCTGCAGTTGTCGGCATAGTCGGATTCATTGCGTCTTGCAGTATCGTTATGGCCAGCCACATCATCTTCGGCCAAATCAATGTATTCCTTATGGCCCTGGTGCTGATTGACATAGGGCGTAATTCTGAAAATCGAATTCTGCGGTTCATTCCCAGAGGGGTACTTGTGGGAATCGCAGCGGCCGTGAAACTTACGCCAGCTCTTTTCATTGTTTACTTCGTCATTACTGGGCAGAAACGGGCTGCCTTGACCAGCTCCATAGCTGCTCTTGCTGTGACAGTTGTTGCGGCATTCGCTTATCCATCCATGAGCATTGATTTTGCTACTAGAGTGCTCTGGAATTTATCTGATCGGGTCTCCCTCGATGGGCTATTCTCCACATCGGGAAACAACTCCATCCAAGGAGCTTTTGCGGCATTAGGGGATTGGACTGCCATTCCAGCGGTAGCGCTGACTCTGATCGCTGCCGCACTTGGTCTTTATGCTGCGGCGAGGGTTTTTCGTCGGGGTGGCAATATCCAAGCGGCGATCGTCATTGGCCTGACCGCGTGCATGGTGTCTCCCGTAAGTTGGATGCACCATTGGGTGTATCTGTTGCCAGGGCTAATGGTGCTCTGGGGCCGTGGCGGGTTGCGAGTTCGGAATTTTTGCCTTGCTAGTGGGCTAATTCTTGTTGCGACAGGACCAAACCTTGGTGACGTGCTTTTCAGTCTCAATACGCCGGTATTGTTTCCGTTAGCGATTGTGCTGCGTGAATCGTTGCTGCTCATTGGTCTATGCATCGTTGTACTTCTGGTTCAGCAATCGCATGCGCGGTTCACTGCCACCACTCTGCGAGAGCCTGTAAGTCGTTGATCCGTTTTAGCTGCTCGTTCGCTTAAGTGGGGCGCATGACGGCGATTAGTTGACGCGTTCGTGTTGTCTGATTTCGCAACCACTGTAATGCCTGGCTTTCAGCTCTGTGAACATGTTGCACCGAATCTTATCCGTGCGTTCGGGAGGTGTCCCGATGCTCCTATTCTTGTCAATTGCGTTCCGGAGCTTGTTCTTCAAGCCAAGCTCGGTATCTGGAGATGGCCTCACAGTCCTGGGACTTGCCATGCTCAATGCGCGAGATCGTGCCCGGCCAGGTCCCCAACGCAGCTGCAACAAACACTTGCGTCAGACCCAATTTCAGACGCAGGATCCGCAAATCGTTGGTCAACGGAGCAGACCTAGGATTCTTCATGACGTGGAATATTTCACGGGCAACATAACGCTTGAGACAACGGATAATTTCCTTTTTACTTAAACCGTCTTCGGTACGTTTGGCCACGTAGGCACGTGTCCTGGCATCTGTGGACATACGAACCACGACAATCCGGTAAAGCGAGCTGTTGGCTTGCCTGTCACCACCTCGGCAGAGCCTGTGACGGCTTGTTTTCCCGGAAGAAGCCGGGACGGCCGCAACACCGGCCAGAGCCGCGAAAGCCGCTTCGCTGTTCATGCGTTCCGGATTATCGCCGAATGTCACCAATAGCTGAGAAGCGACGACGACACCAACACCTTTGACGTCCATAAGCTCTGGGGCATAGGTCAAAATTATGGCTTCAAGCGCAGCATCAGTTTCGTTGATTTCTTCACTCAGGAACCGGTGGCGCGTCCCCAATCGCTTGAGCGTCATCAGGGTAGCTGTGACGGGATCCGCCCGATCGCCTGTGGGTCGGCTGCTGGCCATGGCCTTGACCCTTGCCTCACTGCTTAGACCTCGATATTTGGCTCTGACTTCGTCCGTGGCGGCAGTGAGGACTGCGCTGATTTGGTTCATCAAGGCCGTTCGGGCCTTCATGGCGCTGGTACGTGCGGTGCGCAGTACCCGCAGCGCTTCCACATAACCGTCGCGGGCTTTGGGGGTGGACGTGCCCCGGTCCGCCAGCACCGATTCGGCGGCTTGGTAGGCGTCCAGAGGGTCGGATTTGCCACGCAGGCGACGTTCGGCACGGTTTGGGCGGTTCACCTCCCGGATGATGAAGCCGTGTTCCGCCAGCACACGGGCGAGCTCGGCTCCATAGGAGCCGGTGCCCTCGATGCCAACAGCGGTTACGGGTCCGAAACGGGTCAGATAGGCGGCGATCTGCCGGTACCCGGAACCGACGGCCAGGAACTTGCGGTCCCCAAGCCGTTTTCCGTAGTCGGTAATCAGTGCGACGTGGTGTGTGTCGGCATGTGTGTCGATGCCGGCGATAACCTTGAATTCTTCGTTTGCCATGAGGGGTGGAGCTCCTCTGATACTGGTAAAGCAACAGGGTTGGCTCGTGTTGACCAGTCGGACAGACAGTACTGTGATGGGATCTTTGGAACAAGCTCCTATGAAGTCATGCTCGGCTGGGCAGCACGTTTGGTGCGGGCCACCAGCCGGCGGACAGATCGGGACTAAGACAACCTTGAAGGGCGTCGGTAGAGGGTTGAGTCACGCCGGGCTGATGACCTAATAACATCATCACAGTAGAGGGTTCCCCCTGCCGAACGACTTGTAGGACGGAAGGCGTTGAAGTGCCGTGTGCTTTAATGGCTTTCATGATCCGCGCTGCACAGGTCGATGATGTTCGCTTGCTCCCGGGCATTGAGCGTGCTGCTGATACTGTCTTCGTCGGCGAAGGCATGGCATCAATTGCCGACGGTGAGACGATGCCCATTCATGTTTTCCTTCAGTATCAAAATCAGGGTAGAGCATGGGTGGACACGGATGATTTTGATCAGCCCGTTGCGTACCTTCTTTTGGATCTAATAGACGACGTTGCTCATATAGAGCAAGTCTCTGTACTTCCGACTCATGCGGGCCTCGGGATTGGCCGTCAGCTCATCGGGATGGCAGCAGAATGGGCGAGACAGCAGGGTTATGCCGCGCTGACGCTAACCACTTTTGCCGAAGTTCCTTGGAACGCGCCCTACTATGCTCGTTTGGGTTTTGATATTGTTCCGACGAGTCAGTTGTCCCCAGGTCTGAGGAGAATCCGAGAGCATGAGGCCTCCATCGGATTAGATCAGTGGCCTCGTGTTGCCATGCGTTGTCCGCTCGTTGGTTGATTCCGCGCCAAACTAGCAGCACTCTGTCCCGCTGAGGACTCCCTTTTGTGGACGCTCCTCTAGTGGACCGTCAGATGGGACTGTGAATGATGCCCGTCAAATATGATGAATTTCAGCTTGCTACTGGCGGTGTTCTGTTCCGCATTTTTCGTTTGGCCAAACCTCGCAGAGTAAAAGCGCCAATCGCTGCGCCCAGGATCGCCCAAATGACGTCGTCGACGCTGCTTATTCTGTCAATTCCGAGGGCAAACTGCCCCGCTTCAACGACTACCGCGAAAAAGCCAAGATGGAGAACTATGCGTCCCACACTTGGCTTTAGTGCAAGCATGTAGAGCGCTCCACCTACCGCAAACAGCAAGATGTTGGCGATCCCTTCCTTGATAACCGAGTAGCCAATTCCAGGACCATTCGAAATAAGTTCTTTGAAAGGTACTAGTGAAAGAGTGCTTTTCGGTTCACCACCAAATGCTGCGGGCATCAGAGTAATCAAACCTGTGCCAAGGACCCATCCGAGGAAGATCCAGAGCAGGAACAGTTTTGAGAGCTGCGTTTGTCCTGTCTTGATCCGTTTCCGGTTGCTGATCGCGAGAACTCCCGCGATCAGCACAACGCCAATTAGGAAGAACGGAATAAGGTAACTGAGAAGTCCGAAGTACAAATCGTGCTTTCGTGTCCGATTGAGTGCTCATCAAGAGTCAGCGGCATCTCCATTGAGATCAGCGCTTCGCGTGGCTGGAGCACGCGATACTAGAACGGTACCGATCTTTGATACGAGGTGTCTATTTGGTTTTCACCTTGGCCAATGCGTCCCGCTGGACGTTCCCCGGCGAGAAGGCTGAACTTCACCGAAAATAGCTTGAGGCAGAATAGAATCATGAACATACCCCCAAATGGCTCGCAGGACCCCGAGCCGACCTCGGTTCCGAAGGTATGGCCCCTACCAAGACTGATGAAGAGGAACCCGGTCAAGGCTGTTTCCCTAGTCGTTGCTCTCCTCGTCATTGCTGTTCTTCTGGTAAAAATGTGGTTACTAGCCAACGGCGGGATGATGATCTTGGCCGGTGTCATCACAGTTTCCTTTGTATTCATACTTTTAGGCGCGTTGCGTCCTCGCCGGGCCATCGACTAACTCTCACTTATCCACCGGCGATTCTCATCTGCCTGGGCAGGGATATCACCGTAGCCCACGACAATCCGAATTATTGTCCCGTAGAAGGTTCCCCTTGCGGGCTTCAACTTCCTATCCGCATGCGCGGTTCCAGCACCCGCAAGACGTCTACCAACATCGTGCAGTCCCGTCGCCATCATTCGTCGACGATTCCTCACTGCGGGTTCCCTGGGTGAAGATTCTCTAGAAACATCGATGATAGAAATGAAAATCGAAAGAACATGCGTAAAAGTCCCTCAATTGAAAAGAAGCCACAACGATTTCAAGTGATTTTCCAGGGCACTAAAGTTGAATCTCCTCATGCTTAATATATGCCGCTAGTGGATCGCATATAGATAGATAAACGACCATAAGGTTTGCAGAAAACGGAACCGCGCCAAATAATCTTGTAATCCTCCTGCGCGCTCCCAACGTTCAGGTTCTTCAGGTGTGCTGCGCGTTACATAACGACCGAAAGTAGATATACTCCGGGTAAGCCAAGTCACGCAGGGAATCGGTTTATCGCTGAGGGACAGGCGCCTTCATCATTTTATGACCGTTTCGAAAGAGTGCATTTAGCGTGAAAAGATCAGTTCAGCTCCAAGGCCTCGCACTAATTGCGCTTATGCCTCTCCTCCTTACTTCCTGTAGCATCGATTCACCGAGTACGGAAACAAGTTCTTCTGCAGCAAGCAATACGCCAGCTGAATCCTCGATGTCAGCACCGCCAGCACCGGTGAGCAATGAAGATGATCCCCTGGATAACGGCGGCTACGCCGAATATACCTGGGATGACTTTGTGGAAAAACTAAAGGAAATGAGCGGCCTGAAATCATGGCCGGAGGTAGAAAGAGTCCGATACGTTTCCCAGGAGGACTGGCCTACAGAGCAAGCGCAATGCCTGAGCACTCTCGGGTTCCCCACCTCCGTGGAGAGCGATGGATCGTTTACCACTAAAAGTACCGAGGGGCAGCAAGAAGCGCTTGCAGAAGCTTCCTATACCTGTGAAGTTCAGTACCCGATGGACCTGAAATACAGCCAAGCCCCGACCCGAACGCAGCTACGTATCTTCTACGGCTACTACCGCGACACCCTCATCCCATGCCTCCAAGACTATGGCGTTGAAACCGGCTCACTGCCAAGTGAAGAAACCTTCGTTGAAGGAACTGCTAGCGGCTCAGCATCATGGACACCCTACGATGCAATGAACTTGGAAACTGTCGATACCGCGGAAATGAATCAGAAATGTCCTTCATCTCCACCTTCGGAGATTCTGTATGGGAACTAGAAGCGCTGATACTTCCAGCTGGATGAAGCCAAAATTCCTCTCCGCCGCTGCGGCGATTGCAGTTGCTGCAGGTGCAGCCGGATGGGCAATCAACGCAACAGTAGTGGGCCAAGGAGAGACGACGCAGGAAAGCGAACAAAATGTTTGGGCCAAGGCCGAAGCATCAGCCATTGGTTCCTCACTGAATCTGTCCACAATAGTGAAACAGCCGGTCCAAGTGGTTGCGAGCAACCACTTGGCCGGAGTCGTGTCCTCAGTGTCGGAAGGGGAGAAAAAGCCAGGAGACGTCATTTACTCCGTCGCCGGATCCGATGTTTACGTGATCTCAGGTCAGACACCCTTGTACCAAGACATTGGACCTAAGGCCTCGGGCGAGAATGTGAAGCAGGTTGAAAGCTTCCTCAAGGACCAGGAGTATTTCAGCGGCACCCCTGATACCCGCTTTGATGCTGCCACAACTTCGGCGATCAAGGGGTGGCAAATTGCGACTAAGCAAAAGGCAGATGGCCGTATCGCGCTAGGACGCATGGTTGCGATCAGCTCTTTGCCCGGCCAGGTGGATATAGGCGAAGCGATCCGCCCGGGAAAGAATCTAGCTGGAGGTGAAGACGCCGTTCTTGCCCCTAGCGGGGAGCGTACCTTCACGATGTCTTTGACCGGTGAACAAGCTGCGTTGATTCCGCAGGATTCCGCCATAGAGGTGAACCATGGCGACCTGACCTGGGAAGCTCAGATAGCGCAAACGACCACCGATGAATCAGGAAACGTCATCCATACTTTGGCCGGGCCCTCTGGTGGATCGGTGTGCGATAAGGAATGCGACGAACTGCCTGCTGGCAGCAACGTCACCCTTCGCTCCAAGGTGATTGTCGTCCCCGAAACCAAGGGTATCGGCATTCCTTCCTCGGCGGTTACCACCACTGCCTCAGGCGAGACAGAAGTAGTGACCGAAAACGGGCCAGTCCCAGTTGAGGTAGTTGCCAGCGGACAGGGAATTGTCATCGTCGAAGGTCTGGAAGAAGGAACCTCTGTGCAAGTCCTTGCAGCGAACAGCGAGGCGCGGTGAGCATCCTCAGCGTTCGTGATTTGGGGTTCAAATACACCAAGGACTCTGAGGAACTTTTTGATGGCTTGAGCTTTCAATTCGCCCCGGGGAAAGTCACTGCACTCACCGGTCCTTCGGGGCGTGGGAAATCCACCCTCCTCTACGTGCTGGGGCTGATGCTCACGCCAAGCCGAGGGGAAGTCTTTCTCCACGACCAGCCTCAGTCTTCTACTCCTGATGCTGTTCGGTCAAAGGTTAGGGCTGATCAGCTGGGGTTCGTCTTTCAAGACTCGTCGTTGGATCCATCGCGGACCATTATCGATTCTGTTATTGAGCCAACGCTCTATGCCGGTGTGGACCGGAAAATCGCAATGGCCCGGGCAGAGCAGCTGCTGGAAGAACTTGGTGTTGCCGCGCGCAGTGATCACAAGCCTGGTCAGATTTCTGGTGGACAAGCACAGAGAGTCGCTGTCGCGCGGGCGCTGATTAATAATCCTGCGGTGATTCTGGCCGATGAACCGACTGGAAACCTCGACCCCACGAATGCCGCCGGTGTCTTGGATATCCTTTCGAAGGATGCCGGAACCCAGCAGCGCACTGTAGTGATCGCGACCCACGATCCTTATGTCATTAGTCGCGCAGATGAGGTGCTGGCGCTATGACATTGAAAATGTTGCTCCGTGAAGCACTGGCTACCGCCTGGGCTAGCAAGGTTCCCTCGGCGCTAGTTTGCTTGATTACAGCTGCCATGTGCATCATGACTATTTCTACTGTCGGCCGGACCGCGGCTGCTGAAGAACAGGTGGCGCAGCGTATTGATTCCTCCGGCGCCAGACAGCTGGTGGTGACCGATAAGAAAGCCGACGGTCTGATCAGCGAATCGATCATTTCGATGGCATCCAATTTCTCTGTGATTGAACGCTCCGTTGGCCTTGGATCGCCGACGGACGTCAAGAATCTGGCGATTGGGGAAGGTGCAACGCCGGTCCCGGCGTGGGCGGTTATCGGAGATATAGGGTCGGTCGCACAATTGGAAGCGGGACGCTATCCCGGACCGGGAGAAGCCCTGGTTTCTACCCAAGCTCTACGCAAGCTGGGGATGCAATACCCGGTGGGGGCGGTTCGAATTGCCAATGCTGACATTCCTGTGGACTTCGCGATTGTCGGGTCCTATACCCCTCGTGATCCATTCACTGATTTGGACCAAGGAGTGATTTACGAAGCTCAGTCGGGAAGCAGCGCAACGAACCTGCACCTGATCTTGAATGATGCCAGCCAAGCTGCGGTGGCTCAGGGATCGGTGTTGAGTTTATTCGGGCAGCTCGCTGATCCTGAAGCTATCTCTGTGCGTTCGCCACTGCAGATGGCGAAGCTTCATGATGAGATCGTCGGGGACTTGGGATCTTTTGGTAAGTCTTTGCTATATGGCGCGTTGGGCATTGGGTCGTTGCTCGTCGCGGTGGTTGTCTTTGCCGATATCCTTGTCCGCCGAAAGGACCTGGGCCGTAGGCGTGCTCTTGGCGCAACGCGAAGTGACATTGTCACGCTCATGCTCATCAGGACACTGATCCCAGCGGTGGCGGGTGCACTGGTGGGAATGTTAGGCGGCCTTGGAATTGCCGTCTCAACAGGTTCTGTACCGCCGTTCGCTTTCTGTCTTGGCATAGTGATTCTTGCGTTGCTTTCTGCTGGAGCTAGTTCTTTGGTGCCGGCTGCATATGCTGCTAACGCCGATCCGGTGAAGGTACTTCGAACGCCATAGAGCAGTGATGGTTCTTCCGTGTCCGAGACAATCAACCGACGAACGAAGGCTTGTATTAGAGCGGTAACTGGTGCTGTGGCCAGGACCGAAACGGGTCGAGACCTCGTCTGGGGAACCTGGATGAAACGGGTACCGGACGATTGCATATCAAGCTTCAGCAGGAGATTTTGTTGATATGTCTAGAAGCATGAGCGTAGGCAGGGGAACTGGGTGATAAGCCGGTCCTATGTCCCAGTTAGGGTTCCCCTTGCGGGCGCTCCTCTAGGGGACTGGCTTACGGGACGAGAATCTGGGTTCACCGCTTCTGGACTCGTTGTAGTTGATAATTAACGGATGCGGACTATCAGCAGTGAACGATTGATCATGCGGCGATGGGAGTTAGACGACGCTGACTTTCTATTCGATCTTGAGTCCCGATGGGAGACTGTTCGTTTTCTTGGGTCTCAAGCAAAGCCGATGACTGATCGCTCTGAAGCGGTGGAATCCATCATTCGTCGTCGTGCTATTGACAACCCAGTTCACGGGATCTGGGCCATTACCTCTCGCGAATCTGGTGGATTGTTTGGGAATATCCTGCTCAAACCCATCCCGCTATCGGTAGGTGTTGAAGGTGAAGCTCCGGTGGAGATCGGCTGGCATTTACACCCCGATGCCCAAGGTGCAGGTTATGCCACAGAAGCGGCCACTGCTGTCATGACGGATGCGGCAAACAACGGGCTTCGGTCCGTTCTCGCTGTCACTGATCCACTCAATACAGCCTCACAGCGAGTGTGTGAGCGCCTTGGGATGCGGCCACTCGGCGTCACCGGGGCATTTTACGACGAACATAATCTGTTGTTCGAGAAAATCCTGTCCCGTTAGTGGTTCCTCTACGGGGCGGGCTCATGCTCCTGAGTAGGTAGGCACAGTTGATTGGATGTCCGGCGGCCGCCCTGGAGGTTGGCGCGCTCCGGCCGCGATTTCCACATTGTGACGAACGCGAACACGGATATAAGGAAAGCAGCGAAGGCCTGCGCGTGGAGGACGAGCCACAGTTCGTTCTGGTGCGGAAGCAACAGGCTCATGTTTCCTGCCTCGTCCGCTCGATTGACGAAGAATTCATCGATGGGCGTCCAGAACGCTACCGCCATGACGCTGAGTCCAAACATGAACAGGGCGAGGGCGAATATGATGATCGACCATGCTGTAGGTCGCCGTCTTGAGGTTCTTGTAGGCATTACCGATGAGCTCCTTGTCTTTGACGTGCGGGATCACCATCCTATCGAGACCGGTCAATGGTGGCGGTTCCCTACGCAGATCCGTTAATGGATCAGTTTCGTCGTTGTCGCCAAGGGCCGACACAATTGGCGTCGTCACATCGGTCAGGAGAGCAAGATTGCTGTATTGGCGGTCCGGATCCGTTCGCACCATCCACCGTCCCAGTAGACGTTCCCCTCCGGACGCTTCTCTGGGGGACCGCTTTACGGGACGCCAACTTCGATCGCTACGAAACCTTGAACCGGCTATGGTTCCAGTCTGCGCCCAGCGACTTCCAATGCGTAGTAGATTCGGTTTTACCGACAGTGAAAGGCCTAACCATGAGCCCAATAATTCGTCTGGTGAGCTTTGCCGACAGTGACAACGCAACCACCGGTGAAACAGAAGAAGTATCGGTGCGACACGAGGCCGAACTCGACAACGGAAAGCTAGTTTTGCTTTTGGATAACCGCGGGTGGAGTTCCATCGGGCGCTGGTCCGATGCCCGGCGTCGGGACATCGAGGAAACCGCCCGCGTTGTCGTGGGGCCCGATGAGCCCTACGGCGAGCAGAGCGTAGAAGTCGCAACCACCGGACACTGGGCCTTCATTCAGGAGATCTTGGCCGTTCAGGGAATCGAGGTTGAGGTATCCGAGTTACGGAAAATGCGGCATGACGTAGTGCTCAGCAAACGACTCCAAGATCGCCTAGACAAAGGCAGTAACCCGTCTGGCTGAACTAGCACTACCCGGGCACACAGAAGCGTTGTATAAGCAGACATGTTCGACTGAGAAATACCCGTCAAGGCCCCGAATTCGCACGGAAGGTTCCCTATACGGGTCTACGAGGGCCGACAATCATCGTGTGGGGCATTCAAGATTTGACGTTGTTCTTGCGCAAATTCGAGGTGTCCTTGACGCAAGCCGGTGAAAATATGTCTATGAAGGCCTTACCTTCTGCGCTAAGCAGGCTTCGGCAGTACGGATGGCTTGTCGGGTTGACGAGAGCTGGTCTTCAGGGCTTTGCAGTTCTTGGCGCAGGACCAATGCAGATTCGAAACTACGTAGCGCATCGGCGAACTGTCCTTGGTCGAAGTGCAGCTTGCCTAAATGCTGCCAAGCGAAGGCTGCCAATGTACGCGCAACGACGGGGTTCATTTCAGAATTATCAATCTCAGACTGTGCAGATTCCAACGCGACTGTGAATAGCTGATCGGCTTGGCTGTATTTCTTCTGCCAGTGCATGACGTGAGCCAGCCGTAAAGCACCGGCTACGGCTTGGAATGGAAGTGGTGTGACGATTTGCCGGGTATCTGTCTCCCCGCCCGATTTAACTAATGTGATCCAACCCAGTTCTTCAGCTTCTTGCAGCCTTCCGAGTATTCGAAGCCAAGCGATGCGTTCCGCGTCGCCTGGCTCGCCAATATTTTCAAGTTCTTCAATCCGGGATTCTACTGCGGCTTTGTTCCTCACGACTTCGCGTAGGGAGACAGGATCTATGACGTAGCGAGCTTTTAGAGATTCTTCGGTGGGCGATTTTGATGACATGGCTAGAAGCATAGCTGCAGGCCGGGGTACTGGGCTGATGCTCAGGCACTATGCCCCGCAGAGGGTTCGGCTTGCGGGCGGTCTACTCGACTGCCGCGCGATCATCGCTCGGCTTGTCTTCTGCCAGACTGTAGTCATGATTGACACTTCATGGGACCAAAAGGTAGACGACTTTTACGAGCATGCGTTTGACGAGTCGGACCCGCACGGCGCCATCGCAGCGATGCAATCGCTCGCTTCAGAACGACCGGCAGGTGATGCTTCGGTTCTCTTCGAAATGGGCGGCATCCATGACTCTCTCGGGTTGGAGGCTGAAGCAATCCAGTATTACCGGGCGGCAATTAAGGCTGGTCTCGAGGGGGAACGTGCAACACGCGTGTTCATCCAGTTGGCGAGCACTCTGCGCAACGTTGGCGAGTCGGCAGAGGCAGTATCTGTGCTTGAGTCCTCTCCCGCGTCAGAGGACGACGAAGGTGCGCGCCAAGCATTTCTCGCACTAGCGCTATACGACGCAGGCCGTTATGGAGACGCCCTGAGGACCGCGCTGCTGGCCCTCATCCCTACGCTCGATGGGTATAAGAGAGCTCTGAGGGAGTATGCGGAGGAGCTTCCGAGCACACTCCCCGCCGGTCAGTGAGGAACGCTGTCGTGGGGAA
This sequence comes from Glutamicibacter sp. BW77, assembly GCF_002332285.1. NCBI lineage: Bacteria > Bacillati > Actinomycetota > Actinomycetes > Micrococcales > Micrococcaceae > Glutamicibacter > Glutamicibacter sp. BW77. The sequence continues at coordinate 146,248 of NZ_NRGT01000073.1, forward strand.
TCCCCAATCCAAACGTATCTGCTGTCCCGTTTAGCCTTCGGCTTGCGGGCCTGGGTCTGCCAAGCAGATCTAGACCTCCAGGATCCCATCCTTCGCTTCACGAATGTCGGGGAGTGCATGTGTGTCGAGGTCTTCCATGAATTCAAGACTCGCGTATCGGTCGAACTTGATGCGTCCAGCATCGTCAAAGACCCTGATCCTGCGGCGGATCCAGCCCGCGGGAAAATACGGGTGGCGACAGGTCACATGAACTTCGGATTCAGGCCATTCTCCGATGGTTTCCACGTGTGTTTCTTGGACGCCATCAGCGAGCGGGGCGGTAGTTCCATCTGCTGCGCGCCAATAGGCGTCAGCGTCGGCAAACTGATCCGTTAGCGCCTTCACAGCTTGGGTCTTCTGGGCATCAGTCAAGCTCACGCGTTTCCAGTGCGTCCCGGCGATCTCGGAAAGGTCGACTCGTGCAGAATCATGTCTCGGTCCATAAGAATCGTAGTCAAGGCCGAGCTGTTCCGACGCAACGAGGGTTCCCCATCCTTGGGGAACAAATTCCCTAAATTTCACATGCTCGGGTATTTCGTCGACCGTACCTATTACCATCGCCGTACATCGGTACTCATAGCTGATCGTGTCGGAGTCATGGTGGGCTACCGGCGGCGACGGGTTCACGAATAGCACATGACCGTGCTCGTCCTCGCGGACGGCGTTGACGTACCGGTCGACTTCCAGCGTTCGTTGGACCTGACCTGGCAACAGGATTTGCAATGTCGATGGAGCAGCCCAGTCCGCCGGCAGCTCGCCGCCCCGATAGTTGTCGTCCGTTTGTTCGACTATGGATGTACTCGTCCATAGTCCGGCGCTTGTTGCTCCCACGACGGTGGTTTCCTCAGTGCGAACAAAACCCAGTGAACCGTCCACACCAATCCTTACAGCGACCACGACGGTGGGGCTGTGTAAAGCCGGGTAGTCGATTTCCTGCCCATCGGGGCCGCTTTGGTACAGCACCCAGAGGGCGTCGGTCGCCGCACAAACGGAAACATCTGGGGCCAGAATTCCCGTGTCAAGATCCGGCCACGTGAGGAAGAGATCCGGCATGGCTTCTCGGCGGACCAGGGCCACGGGGCGTGCCTCGTCGATATAAAACGTTGTCGTGCCAATGGTGGTTCGAGGCAGGGCGGACATCAGGTCTGTCATGACCCGATGCTAACAGCCACTCGGCTAACGTCGTAACGCCCGAAAGCCTCCCCGTCGGCCTTCAACAGATTTCTAGATATCAGGTGGGGAGCTTTTCTTTGGAGGAATCTCGCCTTACTCACAAGGCGAATACCCATCGGGCACATACATCAATTTATCGTCCCGCAGAGCGTCCCGCAGAGCGTCCCGCAGAGCGTTCCCATTATGGAACTTGGCGGTGGCGGCTAAGGCCGACACAGCGAAGTTCGGATTACGGTCGCTGATAGTTCAGCTATCCGGCTATGACAACGCCGATATAGTTGCTATGTGAATACGACTCGAAAACTTCAGTATCGGTGGGCTGCTTGGTTGCTCTTAGCTCAGGGAGTGCTTATGGAGGGGCTAGTGTTCATTGGGTTACTCGTGCTCATCGGGCTCAATATCCCTCAGTCATCGATAGCTGAAAATGCTAATGTGTTCGCCCTACCTTATTTGCAGGAAAACCTATACCTCATGATGGCGATGAGCGGGATATTTGCGACGTTACGCGTTCTCGGAGCCATCGGACTATTACGCAACCGTTTGTGGGGGCTTGGACTCTCCATCATCAACTGCACCGTGACAGTCGTGCTGATGGCCTTCATGCTCCCTGCGGGCATTATCGATGGAGTGTTGTCCGGAACAGCCCTCGTGCTCATACTCTTCGCCTGGCTCGGTCGCGATTCAGACGGGCAGCCAAAGTTGCTTCCTTGACCGGTCGCAGAGCTGTCCGTGTGCATTCTCCATCTGAATCGGTAAGTTGGGTCAACTTCCAGCACCAGTGAGAGCAGGGACATGCGTCCGTTCGACGTTCCTCAATAGGCGCTGGCAGGAGCGGGCCACATACTTGATAAGTTGATAAAGACCCCCAAAATTGAAAGGTCCCCATGCCGATTCCTCCCTCGATCAATCTGCGCCCATTCCACGAGGCAGACACGGAATTCTTCGCGGGCATGGCCGCAGACGAACGGGTGACCCGCTTCATCGGCGACGGCCAGCCCTGGGACCAAGAAACCATCCAAGTCCGCATTCGGGCAGCCCTTCAACAAGATCCACTCGACGCCGAAGGATCCTCCCGCTGGTTTCTGGCCGCCGAGGCTACAGAACCTGTCGGCATCGTCGTTTCAACCCGCAAGGACGAGGGCATAGAGATCGGGTACTGGGTCTCGCCCGATCATTGGGGCCGGGGCATCGCCGGAGCCATGGTCAATAGTGCACTAGTCACGATTCCAGAAGTCTACGGAACTCAGGAACTTATCGCCCGCGTTGACCCGGCCAATGCTGCTTCCGCGAAGCTTCTTACCCGGAATGGCTTCAAGCTGGAATCCCACCATGAAGGGCTCGATCACTACACGCTGGCGTAGCGTGAAGCGTCCGCTGACCGCCTGCCTGGTGGCCCATCGCGCATCGGGTTCGGCTTGCGGGCGGCTCGGCCTGGTCTGTCATGCTTAGCTAATGGATTGGCCAAAAATTGAAACCGTCACGTCGGTGCGATTGCGTCTGGAACCGCTCTCGATGGAGCACGCACTGGGAATGGTCGAAGTCTTGGCGGACGCTTCATTGTATGAATACACGGGCGGCGAAGCACCCTCGCTTGAACAGCTGCAGCGTCGATACGCGGCGCAGTTAGTCGAGCAATCCGAAGACGGGTTGCAGAGGTGGTTCAACTGGATCGTGAAACTGAAACACAGCGACGCACCAATCGGATTTGTTCAGGCCACAGTGGAGCAGAGTGGACCGGAACTCGTTGCTAACATCGCCTGGGTTATCTCACCACTCCATCAAGGTCAGGGGATAGCGTCCGAAGCCACCAACGCAATGAACAGTTGGTTGCGGTCCAAAGGCGTGAACAGTTTCGTAGCGTACGTGCATCCAGCGCATTTCGCTTCCATCGGCGTCGCGCGAAATCAGGGACTACATCCGACACTCATGTTGGAAGACGGCGAGGTCCGCTGGGAATCCTAGCAAGCGCTAAGCCTCGTTCAGCGTCCGCCTAACGGGCTGACTTACCGGACACACGAGTTTCTATTCGGGCAACTCTTTTACAGGACCCCGCTGAAACTCAGGGGGAGTCGTCATACGTTTTTCCTCACGGAATACCTGTGATTACTTAGCTGGCATTTGAATCGGCTTCTGCGATGGCGGCGCGAACTGAATCTTCCACACTCAACATCACGTTGCTGTCGCGATGGTTGAAGAGGTGTGTAGTAATTGTCCGACCATTTGTCTCCCAGATGCAGGGTGGCGTCTCTTCGTTGTCCCATGGACGATTCGGTTCGCCGAAGAATTCGGTGAGTTGCATCTGTAGTTTGCCGAACCCACTTTGAGCAGCTGGATCGGCTGATTCTTGAGTGCCGTAGAGGTGGACGGACACACCTAGAAACTCATTGTTATAGGTGTCCCATGAGCCCGGTATTTTTCCGTCGAGGCCGATATCCAGCTCAGTCATCTGGTGGGTTGATGCATCGGTCTTCAGCTCGTGCCGGCTTCCTGATTTGATTCCGAGCTGTGCGAATAGATTTTCGCGTTCTTCATCGGACCGTGGCCAAGGCCCATCGACCATTTTTTTGACGATATCGACGATCATGTCAGGCGCGGGAGTCAATTCCAATACAGGTTCAGTCTCGGACATAGTGTGATCTTACCTCGCAAGAATTGAGACATAGCCGTGAGAGCGTTCCCGCTACGGGACTCGAAAACCGACCAACTTGGTTAATCGGCCACAGTCCTAATCACTTTAAAAACCAGACCGATTCGGAATGCTCAACGAGTGCGAGTGAGGACGTAGGCCCGAAGTTCATTCAGGGCCTACGTCCTCATTGCGGAGATTGATAATGAGGTAGTGACTCAGTAGTTGTCGCCAAATACTATTCTGGATCCTTTGCCAACCTCCATTAACGTAAGGTCCACGGACTTATCAGGCTGATCAGCATACACATGGTAGAAGTGTGCTGGGCCGCCACGCTCGAACTCAACCATCGTGAAGTTGGAAGGGGTGACTGCTGCCGAATCCATGTCGTTCTTCAGCGCAGCCAGCTGTGTGTTCATGACTTCCTCGTCTAATTTGCCCATGATCACTGAACACGCTTTATCGTGGTCAGTTGTTTCTGCAGCCTCAAGTAGTACTCGAACAGCTTCTTGTGGATCGCTGACGGGTTTTCCTCCGTCGCAAGCCTGCTTCCTATCGGCTGAACACCCTGCTGCCGCAAGAGCTAGAGGAAGGAGCAGTAGTGGGGCAATAATCTTTGAAAAGCGCTTTTTATTCACTGGTGGCCTTTGCAAATTGAATGAGCTGTAGGACTAGATCCTATGCGCAAACCAATTAATGCTTTTCGTTTTCATCTCACTTAAAGGCTTATTCAGAGTTTTGTTGGTGCAGTTTGAAACTCCTAGAAATTCACATCAATAGTTAGGTAGGGGCATGATATTGAGTGCCGCTAACAGCGTGTGATTGCGTCTTCAGAGTCGCCTTCTAGCCATTCCTAGCTCTCTGCGATCTTTGTGCCTTTTCAGCCGCTTTACAGTCCCCATGGGGGTGACAATACTGAGGATGCGTCTCTGGTCTGTGTCGGTATGATCGCGGTATGAATTCTTCGCAGAAAGCTGCGCCCTCAACGGTGCGCCTGTTTCCGGATTATGCAGACACGGTGCTTTGGTTTAACGAACCAATTCACTACGGCACTGCCAAGCTGTCCGGTACTTTGACACGTGAACTTTCGCAGTGGGAACAGTCGTACTATGACGGCTTGAACCGTGACTATGAGTGGAAATCCGCAGGTCTGGCCCGAATATTCGGTGCAGAGGGTGAACGATTGGCGCAACGTGTGGCTGATGAACTTGGCGACAAATTCGAAATCGAATTAGTCGTGTTCGTTGAAAACTCACCGAAACGCAAATTTCGGGGGAGGGGACCAGCTCTCAACCCTGGAGCTGCGGCAGTGTTCGATTCTTTGGCTATTGAACTTAAAGAATTTGAAGAGGAAGTAGCGCGTGCGCGGGAGGCGACTCGTCGTGGCGAGAGCACTGGCTGGTATGCCTATGCGCCGCTTTCAAATACCGTTTTCAGACCGCAGCAACAGAACGATTGATAATTCGGTTCTGAGCGTAACGTATCGTCGCTCTAGTCGCGGATAGGCGGTGCCCCGTAGAAGGTTCGGCTTGCGGGCAGCCCTACCCGCCCGTCTTTCCGGCGAACTTTCCCTGCCATCCTATGTCAGCTTGGCTGCGCAACGGCTGACAGGTTTCCTTCTGGACGAGGACTTCGCACTGGGCGCGCGGCTTGACCCTCTTGGCGATGATCGCAAAAGCGATGGACCCCAGCACGAGGAATATTCCCAGCATCTGAAGAGGTGTGAAATTCTCCCCGGCGACAGCCCATCCAAGCAGCATGGCCACCACCGGGCTGAGCAGCCCAAGGAACGCCGTGGTGCCCGCGGGAAGCCTGGAGATGCCGCGAAACCACATAACATACGCAAATGCGGTGCCAACAAGGGAAAGGTAGGCATAGCCGCCGATGTTTGACTGCGTCAGTGCTGCCAGGGGCAGACCCTCGAAGAGAACCATGACCACCAGGAGGCTCAGTCCACCGGTGATGAGCTGCCAGGCGGTTGTTGTCAGCGGCGGGGCGGGCTGTCCCCACTTCTTGGAGAGTACGATCCCGGTGGCCATGGAAAGAGTTCCGCCGAGGGCCGCCGCGACACCAATGGCGTCCAGGCGGGCCTGGGCCTGAAGTGTTATCAAGCCAACCCCTAAGACTCCGGTAAAGCCGGCCACCATGACGCGGGTTGTCAGTCGTTCGTGGAGTAATCTGCTGGCTAACAGCGCAACGATAAGCGGTTGGATGCCGCCTACGATCGCGGCGACGCCACCCGGCAGTCGGTACGCCGCAATGAAGAGCAGCGCAAAGAACGCCCCGATGTTAAGAATCCCGAGAATCCAGGACTTCCACCACCACGCACCGCTCGGCAACTGGCGACAAACCGCCAGGAGCAACAGCCCGGCAGGAAGTGCACGCAATGTCGCAGCAAGCAGCGGGCGGCTCTCGGGGAGGAATATGGTGGTCGTCAGGTAGGTGGTGCCCCATAGTGCGGGCGCCAGGGCGGTGGCCAGGATCAGGAACTTTCGATTGCTAAGCACTTAGTTATAATAGCTAAGTGCTTAGCAAAAGGCTAGGCTTGACCCATGGCAGACCAAGTAGATCGCATCCTTGAACAGTGGCAAAAGGAAAAGCCGGGGCTTGACGTCTCCCCGATGGCGGTCATCGGTCGATTAAGTCGTACGGCGCTCAATATCGAATCCCGCCTGGCGGGCACCTTCGAACGACACGGCCTGGATGCTTCAACCTTTGACGTGCTCGCCACGCTGCTGCGCAGTGGCGCGCCCTACCGGATCACCCCGGCGGAACTCGCACGGGAATCCATGATCTCCACCAGTGCGGTCGCTCAGCGATTGAACAAGCTGGAAGCCCGCGGACTCGTGGCGCGCGAGGCAAACCCGAACGACGGCCGCGGCACGCTCGTTGCCCTCACCGACACCGGGAAGAAGCTCATCGAACAGGCCCTGCCAGACCACCTCGAAACTGAACGAGCCATCCTGTCGCCGCTTAGCCGCGACGAGCAAGCAGCCCTGGCACTACTCCTTGGCCGAATCGGAGCTGCAGCGGTCTGACGAAGAAGGCGCCCGTCCGCGCAAAACTGTCTCAGTGAACGTTCTCTATGTGGTCATCGACTGGCTGCGGGGACCGCTGAAGGATTCCGGTCTGATGCGTTGCTGACGATACCCTGAGGAGATGAATGACAATCAGAAACTCATGCTCATCGCTGGTGTAGTGTTTGCGCTATTTATTGCTGTCATGATGGTTCTGACATCTGGTGTATTGGCTTTTGTTTTTGATCCGGAGCCTGAAGCTGCACTGCAGCAGATTTTCAGTTCGGTGTAAGCCCCTTATTGAACAATGCCGATCGGTACTGCTGTCCGCGATAGCTATGACGCCAAATGTGGTGTCCGGTCAGAGTTTCCGCTTAGGGTTCCGCTTACGGGCGCTCGCCCCTCTAGGTTGTCCTCTCGCGGAACTGACAAAATTAGCCGTTCCCCAAACGGAATTGATCAGGTCAAGGAACATATGGGCATGTAGCTTTCAGCTTCGTACGACAAGATGGACCCATGAAATTTAGTCAGGACAAGAAACCGGTTCAGCTCCCACCCGCAGGGGTTTTTCTGGCTGTGCCATTACTCCTTGGTGTTTCTCTCACCGGGTGCGCGCAAAATTCCGGATACCAGGAGTCGCTAGCAAGTGCCGCTGACAATGCACAAGGTGCCTTCTCCCTTCCAAGAGGAGAGGACGTCGACGCACCCATTCCCCTGTGGGAAAAAGTTCTGATTGTCTGCCCCTACAGTGACACGAAGCTGGTTCCAGAGCCGTTTGCCAAGGACGTCCAGAATCTTGATACGACTTCGACGGAATCCATGCAGTGGCTGCTCTTTTCTGAGCAGAGCAATGTCAGTCGTATTTCTGTCGAAAGAGCGGCAATCGATTTTTGCCAAGGCGAATCACGCCCTATCGAGTATGAAAGTAACCGGGCCTGGAACGCAGAGAAGCATCACGAAGCATGGGTCATGACACCCACTAGGGACTAGTTTTCGCTGACTAAGCCCACTGCGCCGCAAGACCTTCCTCAAAAGAGGTCGCAGTTCGCTGTCCTTCAATTTCTATTTCGGCAGAGCTAGCCGCGCTGTTTATTATCTGTTCCAGCGAAAAGCAGGGACAGATGATAAAGATCAAGGAATACAGGCCCAAGCCATTTGCACCGTTAACTACGCATACGCTTTGCTTGCATCTTCGGCTGAATGACACCAAAAATCAGATAAAACACGAGCCAAAGCACAGCCCCGGTGACGAGAAAAATACCGAATACTGAAAGATAATCGATTGGCGCGTTCAAGGTAAACCAGCCGCCCAAGTACAGCGCGGGCAGTACGGTACAGAGCATGATTGCAAAATGAATCAATGACTGGGTCAGCAGTTTCCACCGCTCCACCTTGTAGATCACGGAAGCGCCACTCGTGGCGGCGATAATCACCCCGACCGCGAAGGTGCTGCGGGCATTGGTAGCATCGCCTTGAACGAGCAGCACGGTACCAATGGCTCCCATAACGACGAGCGGAATGCCTGCAAGGATGAAACCCAGACGTAGTGGCGACATTTCTAAAGCCTAAACCATGCGATGTTAAAGTTTGTGACGAAATTAAACCGGGCACCACAACCCACGCTGGTCAAATTCATTGATGCCGTCATTACGAGTCATCCACTTCAGAATCTCCGGGAATGCTCAAGGGATAAGAGCGCTGCTATTTGCCCATTCGTCGAGTGGTTTTTCATGCCGCAAAACCAATCATGCGAAGAGCACGGTGATTATGGCAATGCCGAGAACAATTGGTGCGGCCCGTTTTATTGCCTTGTTCCTCTGGACCAATTAGCGGAATGCGCGACTGATGCCACCGCTCAGTTGCGACAACTGCATCCAGATCCCGAAGCGCACGAGCGGGCGGATCAGCAGTCCGCGGATCGGATGAGCAGGGCGATTGGAGTTACGATCCCACTTCAAAGAGATGCTCAGCTGAGTGCCGCCAGCTGCGGGCTCCAACTCGATCCGAACTCGCTTCGCGTCGGCCTGTGTTGAATCGGGATAAGTGAACTGCCACTCGATCAGTGTTTCGTCTGAGCATGCGACAAGTTCGACGTTCTGAGTCTGGAATTCTGGCTTGATCCGAATCAGTTTGCCATCAGAGCGCCGCGTGCGGGAGTGCGCGGTCCATTGATCGCCGATCTGAGCTTCTTTCTGCGTTTTGTTGAGCGCGACTTCGCCAATAGTTGGCTCCCACTCAGACATCCGCGATGGGTTGGCGAGCAGATCCCAGACCTGCTCAAGCCCAGCTGGCACAAATGCCCCAACGGCTCCCGAGCGTCGGCCCGACTGAATGGTGCGTTTTGGGGTGAGTGCTGGGTATCGCTGAACTTCATCGAGTCTTGCGATCACCAGATCGGGCGCGAAGCCCAGACGCTGCAATATTTGGTCGATCATGCCACTTGGCTCCGCGACGAGTTCGCGCAGCACGGCAGCTGCGTCACCGCGCTTCTCGCCGTCGCTGGCACGTTTGAGGACCTCTAAGGCCCGGTCACTCCACACGTAGCCTCCAGTTTCATGGAAGACGATCCGGCCTTGCGACGGGAGTCCGGTACTGATACCAAGTGAGGCGAGTTGTGCCGAATGCTGCCCTGCCACCGCGTCCCGTGCCGCTTCAAGCGTTATCCCTGCACTGCGCAATACCTGCCCGGCGACCTGCTCGCTGACCACCAGGGCAAGAAGCATATGGTCAATGTCAGTGCTGCGCTGGCCGAAGCGGGAGGCTTCCTCCATCGCGACGACCGAGAGCGTGTGCGATGTTGCTGCCGCATCGATGAACTTACTCACTGGTTCCTCCTTGGAACGGGGATGCTCTGGTCTACCTTCTTCGCGTACTTTTTATGTACTGCTTGCCTGGAGACTCCGAGCGCATCGGCGATATTCTGCCAGCTCATACCTAAAACCAGACCCGCCTCAACTTGAGCGAGTTCGAGTCTCTCAGTGAGTGCACGGAGGGAAGCGATGGCGCGAAGCCCGGCGCGCGGGTCGCTGGTGTCTGAGGCGAGCGTTGCGATCTGTTCTGACTTCATGTTGTCAACTTACATTGCTAAAATAGATTCCGTCAACCATGGTTGCTAACGGGCCGTCGCTTGAGCATGCCCAACTCCGCTCTCCCGCAGGGGGTTCCCTTGCGAAACGCCCGCGTTCATCGATGATGGTCTTCTGGAGAAAGGTCTACTGTGTCAAATGTGTACACAAGCGATATTGTGGTTGCATGAACTCGATTACCTCGTCCGTCACGATTCGAGCACTTCGCGATGGCCTCGCCGAAGCGGTAGGTCGCGCCAATTATGGACGTGAACGTGTACAGATCACTAAGAATGGCAAGCCTGCGGCTGTGCTCATTGGACCCGAGGATTTTGCGCTGCTGGAGCAACTCGAAATGCTCAGGGACGTCGCCGATTACCGAGCGGCCAAGTTGGTTGATGCAGGCGGACGTATCAGCCTGAACGAACTGCGCGCTGAACTCGACGCGTGAGTTCTTACCGCGTTGAATTTACCACCGCGGCCGCCAAAGAACTCAAAAAACTTGACTCTGGTATCCGACGGCGTATTCTGTCTGGCATTGCTGAGCTTGAGCAGGACCCTCGACCGGCTGAGTGCAAGAAACTAGCTGGCGAAACTAACGCCTGGTGGATTCGCGTTGGTGACTACCGAGTATTCTACGAGGTTATTGACAATATTCTCGTCGTTACGGTGGTCCGAGTGGCGCATCGCCGCGAGGTTTACAAATAGCCATCCGCCTAGCCTGAAGATAACTTTGATGTCCTCAGTTTCGGCAATTGACCGTCTCAGTAAGGGTTCGGCATACGGGACGACTGAGAAAGTAGCGTTGCTGTGTTTGAATGAAGCGTGAAAGCTTCTAAGAACATTGTTTACATGACGTTGGGCCTCCTGCTGACTCTCGCAGGAGCGGCAGGTGGTTTCGTGATGTTCTTGCAGCCATGGAGGAGCTGTCCTGAGATTGATGACAGTTCTGCGGGCTGCCCTGCGACATCAGGCGATACGTCCCTCCTTGGCCTTGCCATTGCTGTGCTGCTCGTGGGGGTGGGTTTCTTGATCATGTCCAGGAAGCCAGAGCGGATTCCACTCGACGCTGCCGGCCCCTTCGGGAAACTCGACTAGGGTCCGATGCCGACTCGCCTCAGCAATCGGGTGGCGCTCTGCATCCACCTCGTACAGTCCCGGCGAGCGTTCCCTTTGCGGGCGCTCCTCTAGCGGAACACGGCCGTACCTCTGTCCGGACAACCCCTTGCAGGACGATGCGGCTCAGTGTGAGTTGCTGTGACTTTCCGTCTTTCGGCTCTGGACCCGTTCGAGTGCGAAGGTGCGATAGAGCTGTTGGGTGATTGGCGCCGGCGGTAGCTGCTCGCGTTGAGACTGCAGTGCCTCGATCGATATTGCTGCAACCCGTCTCCAGGCTTCCGGTGCGCTTTCGCGAGTCGCATTAATGACGCCCGCGATTGCTAGGAGCAATAGCGCCACGTCCTGGTGGACGAAGTCCGGGCGCAGACGTCCCGGGGCCTCAGGAGCACTCATGGTGAGTATGTCAGTGAACGCGCAGTTCTCGGCCTGCATCTCGAATGCCGTTTCCAGATAGGAACGAAAACCGCGCCAAGCATCGGGATCGCTCAAAGCGCTGTCTATCGAATTCACGTATGCTACGACGTTCTCTGTGAACACTGCCGCTAGCAGCTGACCCCTCGTGAGTCCGCTGGCTGGTCAGCCGTAGACAGCAAATCAACGTAAATTCATCTGAATAGTGGTTCCAGAATTGTCAGATTGACCGGAGACTTGTTCGTACCTGTGATTAACCGGCCAACGTTGAACTGTAGAACCCGCAGAGGGTTTAGCTTATGTGGCAGGCGTAATTGGGCGGACGAGGATAAGTGTCGGTCCTGACCAGTCCATGTTGCTGTGCTCTTCTAAGGGGTAAAAGCCTATTGCTCGATAGAAGGAACGTGTCTGGGCATATGCGTCATTGTCGAATGACGGTCCTACCGTATGAACCGATAGGTGCACACATCCGTCGTCGGCTAGGTCTGCAGTAATCTTCTCGATAAGTGCTCTTCCGATTCCAAGGCCACGCGCTTCCGGAGAGATTGCGATCAAGTGTAATTCCGCGGATTCTGAAAAGTGTCGACGTATCAAAGAAACACCAACGGTAGCCCCAGAGTCGCGTGCGAGTATGCTCACGAAATTTTCATTGGCAGCGTCGACAACATAGCTGTCAATCGATTCCAGATCTCCAAACCACTCCGGAAGTGATTCTAAGATGTTCCGGACAGCGTGCGGGTCCCGTGCATATTCAATCTCAATAGTCATAGATTCGATCTTTCCACCTCATAAGTCGATTGAGCCGGAGCCCTCCAAGGCACTGTGATGCAAAAAATTTAACCGATAGCTCTTCCAACGGTTGATACGTTGCAGGTCAGGGTATCGGGGCTTCCCAACGAGAGACCTACACGCGTCTGAGCTGGTAATGCTCTTCTAGCGTCCCCGTACATCTGGCCCGGATCCTAGACGTTCGTTCTGCATCGCCAGCGACGGCACTATTAGAACTAAGCGGATTTCTTGTCGCCATGCCACTGACCCGTCGATGTCTTCCTTGCCACTGTCTTGGCCAGCGGTACAGTCAATGCCCCCACAGCGATCAGGAATGCGAATCCGCTGATTGCATACAGGGGTGCTTCCAGCGTGAATGCCGCCTCGGAGTTCCAATCGGCATAGGTATCGCCTACAGAGTTCAGATTGGCGAACGAGGTGAAAAAGTATGCGGGCGCGCCAAATGCCAAGATTCCGGCCCATAGCGCCAAGCTCGCCCAGCCCGGCAGTATGGCCCGGCACCACATCGTTATCGCACCCCAGACCAGGGCAATCAGGATGCCCAGCGCAGCGAAGACCAGACCTGGAATGGTGCTGTACTGCTGGTCCGCTGCCTTCATGTCAGCGATCGTCGTATCGAGTGGCATCCCGCTCGCGGCCACCACAGCCCAGTCATTCATCAAAAATGCTCCGAGAACGGAGTATGCGACTATTGCAACGATTCCGAGAAGGGTAAGCAGTATCCGCATAATGAAAGGCTATCAGCGGGTTGGCTACCCGGAGTCTACAGATAGGGTTCCCGGGCACCAAGCCCGCGCCGGCCTCCGCCCGGCGGCACCGAACAATCTAGCGCGCCGGGAATGTAATAGGACCGCAGATTGCTGAATCTGGTATGAACATCAACGCCATTCCCATCGTGAAGATGGACGGAAGCACAACCTCCCTGACTGACTACTCCGGGAAGGTCATCCTCGTGGTGAACGTTGCTTCCCGCTGTGGACTGGCACCGCAATATGCCACCCTTGAAACACTCCAACGTACCTACAAGGACCGTGGCTTCACCGTGCTGGGGTTCCCCAGCAATCAGTTCTTGCAGGAGCTAGGCAGCAATGAGGCGATTGAGCAATTTTGTTCCACCACTTACGGGGTGAGCTTTCCGGTCTTCGACCGAATACGTGTTAACGGCAGAAACGAGCACCCGCTGTACACAGAACTAAAGAAGACCGAGGACGCCGCAGGAAAATCGGGCCGCGTGAGCTGGAACTTTGAGAAGTTCTTGATTTTTCCCTCCGGCGAAACAATGCGATTCCGCCCTCGGACGGTGCCGGATGATCCAGCCATCATTGAGGCTATCGAAGCCAATCTGCCCAGCTAAGGCCACTCCGTCCTAAAGTCGTTGGCTTGACCGCTGTCTCCCGCATAACGTTCCCCGAAGGAAACAATTTGGGCTATTTCAGAAAGCTCGTCTAATCCGTCTCCAGTTATGGCTAACTGAAACGGGCAGTCGGCCGGCTGCGTCAACTCACTGGTGCAAAGACTCATTGCTGTTCGCGTCTGGAATCTGCGCTCCGCGTGAACTTTCTGTTATCGGCGTCACTTGTGCGGTTGACTGGCATCATGACACGGACACTCATCCTTGGCGGTACTGCATGGCTCGGTCGCGAACTCGCGGAACAACTGGTGGCCAAAGGCGAAGATGTAACCGTCTTGGCTCGCGGTGTATCAGGCACGGCCCCACAAGGGGCCACATTCGTCGCCTCAGATAGAAGACTGCCTGGCGCGTACGACCAGGTCAAAAACGTTGATTGGGATGAGGTTATAGAGCTGTCCTACGCACGGGATCTCGTTGAGGGTGCGCTGGAAGCTTTGTCCAATCGAACGAAGCATTGGACACTCGTTTCATCCGTGTCTGTTTATGAGAGCAACGATGAACCCGGAGCGTCAGAAGACGCCAAACTCGTCGCTCCCACAGACCTAGACGATTATGCGCACGCCAAAGTTGTTGCTGAGCAGATCACCCAGCATGCGGTCGGGGACCGCCTGTTAATTGCCAGACCCGGACTTATTGCGGGACCGGGAGACACCAGCGATCGTTTTTCCTATTGGGTCTCACGCTTTGCCCTTGCAGCGAATGGCAATGTCCTTGTGCCGCAGACCGAGGGTCGTTATGTCCAGTTCATTGACGTCCGCGATCTGGCAGCATGGGTTCTTGACGCGGGTTTCCGCGGACTCACCGGAACCTACAACGTAGTTGGCAGTGAACGCAATTTTTCTGATGTTCTGCTTTCTGCCGCGAAGGTCGCGGGCTATACCGGTGAATTTATCGCGGCTGACGATGTCTGGTTGAAAGAACAGGATGTCAACTACTGGGCAGGGCCTCATTCGTTGCCGCTATGGCTCCCTTTAGACGATGCAGCCTTCGCCCAACGTAGTGGCGAACGGTTCAAAGCCGCCGGTGGGAGCGAACGAAGCCTGGAACAGACTCTTGAGGACGTGCTGACCGATGAACGTGCGCGCGGACTGGATAGAGTCCGGCGTTCAGGTCTCAGTAGAACGGAAGAACTTGTGCTCCTTCAGAAGATCAGCGAGTCTGGAAAGAACTAATCAGGACTGTCCCGCAAGAGGCCCGCCTTTAGGGGGAGAAAAACCGCCAGCGTTGTTCGAGGATAGCCGCCAAGTAGAGCTCACAATTACAGGCAACTACCATCTGGCTCACCAAAATTACGAAGAACCATTGCACAACCTACGAAGCTAGATTTAGTCTTAGGCGAGATTTTCGGCGATCCAACTATTGGCCCTGCCGATAGCAGCTGAGACTTCCGACTCTGGCCTGTGAGCGATGATCAAAAAACCGAGTTGTTGGAGTCGAAAGGTATTTCGCCGTATGCCGGCTCGAGTAACCTGATCAGCGCCGGCGATTTTTGAGAGTTTCTCCCATCCGTGCCAAACCCCCAAAGAAGCAAGGTCGGTAGATCGATCGCTCATGGAGGATAAATCCCAATCGAGAATTCCGGTTGCCTGCCCCCGATGCCACATGACGTTGTATCCGCCTAGATCACCGTGGGAGAACACCTGCTCTTCGGGTTCAAGATGTGCGAGTGCCGCAATTGCCTCGCGAGCAAGATTTCTAAATTGCTGATCAATTCTTGGAATGACCTCTTCAATTTGAACGGAATACCAATTCGCGCCGCCACAGAACGATAACGGCTCGTTGAGCATCGACTGAAGTGGGCCGGGATCGATTGAAGAAACTGCTTCCAGCAGGCGTTGAAGTTCCTCCGGTTCGCCTTCACCGGCAGGGCAAGGAGCGCCGGAGACAAATTCCGTAGCCACCGCCGCATGTCCCTCGATTTCGACTACCGGCCCGAGCGAGCGCGGCAAAGTCAGCCCAAGGTCGCTTGGAATTGAATCAACGAGTTGTTGCCTTCGGCGAAGCTTATTAGCAGTAAACGAATCGCGGGTCACTCGAACGGCCGCGTAGTCCTCCAGAAGAACAACAACATGAGCTGAACCCTCATTGATGATTGTTCGTTGCGCGCGTCGAATCCGAAGTGGCAGCTCTGAAACGGCTGTCTCAACTATCGCCTCTAGCGAGACCGAACCTTCTGCTGTGTGCATTTACCGGAGCCTACGTGGATAGCCGAGATTTAGTGATTGCGTCACTAGCTTAGTAGCAGATGAACCGAACGAATTTGAGTAATCGTCAAAGATGATCTTTGAGAACATCCCCAGGAACATCGACGCAGTGGCGCGACGAAAAAATGGTGGTCCAGAAATTACTTTCTGGACCACCACTTCAATCGAAATACCTAGTTACTGCACCACTAGCTATGCCTAGCTGAGGATTTCGGTGAGCTCCAGCCAGCGTTCTTCGAGTTCATCAATCTGAGACTGAAGGTCGTTAATTCTGGCAGTTAGTTTGCCCAAGGCCTCGTAATCACTCTGGTCGTGTGCGGCCATCTTGCTATGAGTCTTCTCAACCTTGTCCCGCAGCTGACCGACCTTGCGCTCGTTAGCGTTCAGTTCCTTCTGTGTGGCGCGAAGCTCCGCGGCACTGAGACCCTTGGAGTTGGCAGAAGTACCGTTCGAGGACGCAGCAGCTGGATTGCCTGACCCCTTGACACCTTCGGCGCTACGCAACTTCAAGTACTCGTCGACGCCACCTGGCACATGACGGAAATTGCCGTCTAGGATCGCGTACTGCTGATCGGTGACGCGTTCCAGCAGGTAGCGGTCGTGCGACACTACGATGAGCGTGCCAGGCCAGGAGTCAAGCAGATCTTCCAAAGCAGCCAACATGTCGGTATCGACGTCGTTCGTTGGCTCATCGAGAATCATGACGTTCGGTTCATTCATCAAGATCATCAGCAACTGCAAGCGGCGGCGCTGGCCACCGGAAAGTTCGTTGATCTTGGTGGACAGGTGCGCGGAGGAGAATCCCAAACGTTCCAGCAGCTGCGCTGGGGTCAGATCTTTGCCGTCCACATTAAAAGTGGTGCGAAATCCAGCCAAGACTTCGCGAACGCGGTCTTCACCGATCTTCTCCAACTCACGGAACTGCTGATCGAGCACTGCCAACTTCACGGTCTGACCGCGCTTGATTGTACCGCCGGTAGGTACTACGGTGCCTGCAATCAACCCCAACAAGGTTGATTTACCAGCACCATTGGCACCGAGCAGTCCGGTACGCTCACCTGGAGCAATACGCCAGGTGAACGGCTTCAAGATGCGCTTGTCGCCGAAGCTGACCTCGGTGTCCAGCAAATCCACCACGTCTTTGCCCAAACGGGTGGTGGCCATCTTCTTCAATTCCAACGGGTTACGAACCGGAGGGACATCGGCAATCAGCTGGTTGGCTGCCTCAATACGGAACTTTGGTTTGGCCGTACGCGCAGGGGCACCACGACGCAGCCAAGCAAGTTCCTTCTTCATCATGTTCTGGCGCTTGCCTTCGGTGACCGCCGCAATGCGGTCACGCTCCACACGCTGTAGTACGTAGGCCGCGTAGCCACCCTCGAAAGGTTCAACTAAGCGGTCGTGCACCTCCCAGGTATTGGTGCAGACTTCGTCGAGGAACCAACGGTCGTGAGTGACAACCATCAGTCCGCCGGAGCTTTTGGACCAACGATTGTTCAGGTGAGTCGCCAGCCAGGAGATACCTTCGACGTCCAAATGGTTAGTTGGCTCGTCGAGGATGACCACATCCCAGTCTTGAACTAGCAGTGCAGCCAAGGCGACACGGCGTCGCTGTCCACCGGAGAGCGTTGAGATCTGTGCTTCCCAATCCAGGTCTGCAACAAGTCCACCGATGACATCACGAATGCGAGCTTCACCGGCCCATTCATGAGCTTCCATGTCTCCTACCAGTGCGTAATGCACGGTGGAGTCTGAATCGAGGGTGTCACTCTGATCGAGTACCCCGACGGTTACGTCTCCACGTCGGGTCACACGCCCTGAGTGAGGTTCGATTTTGCCCGCGAGCATGCGTAGTAGCGAGGATTTGCCTTCGCCATTGCGTCCCACCAGACCGATACGGTCGCCTTCGGAAATACCGATGGTGACCGAGTCAAATACGACGTGGGTGGGATATTCGAGATGGAGGGCTTCGCCTCCGAGTAAATGAGCCACACCTCTAGTTTACGAAGCGACGCAAATCGAGAACTATTTAGTACCGATCTGAACGCCGCAGAGGAGATTATCTTTTGTTAACGTGTTGTGCGATTTCACTCAGACTCTAGATCGTGGCAGAATAATTAGCGTGCTTAACGGGTGATGCTCGTCAGGTACGTTTTCCGCCCTGGTGTAATGGCAACACGCCAGCCTTTGGAGCTGTGCATTGTAGGTTCGAATCCTACGGGCGGAACCATTTAGCTCTCAGCGCCCCTCGTGGGCGCTTTTCTTTTTGAACGCCAGTTAAGCCGATCTTCCTCATCGCGATAGACTGTCAGCGGGGTTTTATTTTGATGCCAGAAATCTCATACTCGACTTCGCAGGAGAAAGCACTTGAGCGATCAGGTCAACGCACCAGTAGCCGTTATCGTCCTCGCCGCAGGCGCAGGAACCCGGATGAAATCGGCTAAGCCGAAGATCATGCACGAAATTGCAGGTCGTTCAATGATTTCTCACGCATTGCACGCCGCTTCCGCGCTGGAACCGAAGAGCTTGGTCGCCGTGGTGCGTCACCAACGTGACCTCGTTGCAGCTCATATCGTTGAGCAGTTCCCAAGCATCACCATCGCCGATCAGGATGACATTCCTGGCACCGGCCGTGCTGTGCAGCAGGGCCTCGACGCAGTAGATCCAGACCTCGAAGGCACCGTCGTCGTGACCTATGGTGATGTGCCATTGCTCACCAGTGAAGTGCTGGCAGGCCTCGTGGTCACCCACGAAGCGAGCGGTAACGCTGTCACCGTGTTGACCACCGAGCTGGATGACCCATCGGGTTACGGTCGAATCTTGCGTGATGAGAACGGTGAAGTTTCCGGGATCCGCGAGCAGAAGGATGCCAACGAGGCTGAACTTGCGGTCAAGGAAATCAACTCCGGTATTTATGCCTTTGATGCAGCCATGCTGCGTTCGGCGCTGACCGAGGTCACCACCGACAACGCGCAGGGCGAAATGTACCTGACCGATGTACTGGCCATTGCCCGTGCCCGCGGTGGCCGAGTCGCGTCCTCGCAGATTGCCGACCGCTGGCAGATCGAGGGAGCGAACGATCGCGTTCAGGTTTCCAACCTGGCCCGCATCTACAACGAGCGCAAGACCGAATCCTGGATGCGCCAAGGTGTGACCATCATTGACCCGGCGACCACGTGGATCGACGCCACGGTCATCATCGGCCAAGATGTCACTCTGAAGCCAGGTACCCAGCTACACGGCGAAACCATCATCGGCAGCAACGCCGTGGTTGGTCCAGACACCACCTTGACCAACGTGGTTGTTGGCCAGAACGCTACGGTCAAGCGCACCGACGCTACTGACTCGCGGATCTCCGAAGGCGCCAGCGTTGGTCCCTTCGCTTACCTGCGTCCCGGAACCGACTTGGGTCCGGACGGCAAGATTGGCGCTTTCTACGAAACCAAGAACGTGACCATTGGTCGCGGCTCTAAGCTCTCGCACCTGGGTTATGCCGGGGATGCTGAAATCGGTGAGTACACCAATATTGGGTGTGGCAATATCACCGCAAACTACGACGGTGAAAAGAAGCACCGAACCAAGATTGGTTCACATGTACGCACCAGCTCGAACACCGTGTTCATCGCACCGGTGGAACTCGGGGACGGCGCATACACCGGTGCTGGTGCCATCGTCCGTAAAAACGTCCCGGCTGGCGCACTAGCGTTGTCCGTGGCTCCGCAGCGGAACACCGAAGGTTGGACGCTGGAAAAGCGTCCAGGCACCCCTTCGGCCGATGCCGCATTCAAGTCCTCGTTGAATAACTCGGCTTCCGAATAATTCAATCGAGGAATTCATTTCCTCAGACCACCTCATACGTGCTAGCGAAGCGAGCGAGAAAGCAAACCCCATGAGTGAAATCAGCCATAATGTCGATAAAAAGCTGGTCCTGGCCACCGGCCGGGCACACCCGGAACTAGCAGCAGAAGTTGCTAAGGAACTGGACACCGAACTGCTCCCGCTGAACGCCTACGACTTCGCTAACGGCGAGATCTATGTGCGTTCGGACGAGTCGGTACGTGGCAAGGAAGTCTTCTTGCTGCAGTCCTACCCAGCCCCACTAAACAATTGGCTGATGGAACAGCTGATCATGATTGATTCGATGAAGCGTGCCTCGGCGCGTCGTATCACCGTGGTTGCACCGTTCTACCCATACGCTCGTCAGGACAAGAAGGGCCGTGGCCGCGAGCCAATCTCGGCTCGTCTGGTAGCGGACCTGTTCAAGACCGCTGGTGCCGACCGTATTATTTCTTGCGATCTGCACACCGCGCAGATCCAGGGCTTCTTTGATGGTCCGGTGGACCACCTATTCGCCTTCCCACTGTTGGCGGACTACATCCGTGACCGTGTCGGCGATGACCCAATCACCGTGGTCTCACCAGACACCGGTCGTGTGCGTGTGGCTGAGCAGTGGGCCGAACGCCTCGGCGGCGCCCCACTAGCATTCGTGCACAAGTCCCGTGACTTGACCGTGCCTAATATGGCCGAGTCCAAGACCGTAGTAGGCCAGGTTGCCGGCCGTACCGCGGTACTGATCGATGACATGATCGACACCGGTGGAACCATTGCAGGCGCAGTGCGCGTGTTGAAGGAAGCCGGCGCGAAGGATGTCATCATCGCGGCGACTCACGCAGTCTTCTCAGACCCTGCCGCGCAGCGTCTGGCCGAGTGCGGTGCCACCGAAGTTGTGGTCACCAATACCCTGCCAATCCCAGAAGAGAAGCGCTTCGCAAACCTCACGGTTCTTTCGATCGCTCCGATGTTGGCACGCGCCATCTCCGAGGTCTTCCACGAGGGTTCTGTCACGAACCTATTCGACGGTCGCGCCTAGTAGTTCTCGTTTCGCAAGCTAATGGCCGGCACCTTCGGGTGCCGGCCATTGGTCATTTAACGGGATTCTGAAAACACTGATTCCCGGCGGTCATTCCGTGATGATCGGGCTAACTGGCCGCGAGAAAAATAAAATGGTCGTCGGCGGAGAAAAGGTGTTCGTCGGTGCATCGGTAACCGCGTAACCACTGTTGGTCATCGACTGTACGAAGATAAAATCCTTTGGGGAATTCATCGTCGCCTAGTGCCACAGAAGCTACCGTGAGCGAGCTATTCGGAGCTTTCCCAACGTTGAGCACGCTGTGCTTAGACATGGGCTGGTTCGTATAGGCCAGGCGCAAATATGGGCCCGCGGTTACCGGGCACAAACTCAGATGATGACGCTGTGCGGCAGAAAAAACCTCAGACAAGGATGCTCCGTCGTTCAAGCCCAGATCCGCGAGCCTGCGGATGGCAAAGTGCTTCACTATCGGAGCTTGCACGTTATTGAATACCGGATGCAGCACTAATTGGTTGGCAAAGTCGTTAAGCTGAATTCCTCGGTCGCGTAATTTAGATTTCAGTGCGCTCCGGCTCAAACCGCCAATAGCGACCGTATGCAGACTAGCGTTCATCTGATCTCCCCGTTTTGGCTAATGCGCCACCACAAGTAAGTTACTGACCGGCTTCGGTGAGGGCCAAGGCGTAGGAAGCCGCCAGTAGCTCGCGCAATGCTTCCAAATTTACTTTGGACAAGCGGCCTAGATAAAGGCATGCCTTGCTGGCCTTGTGCGGGCCAAGCGCGCCAAGAAGCTCGGGCCATTTTACCGCGAAATCACTTTGCAGATAAATAGTGTGTTTTGCAGAGCCTGGCGCAAATGCCATCAACGGGGCGTGTCCACTATGTCCGCTGTCGTAACGGTATTCGTAGTCACCGAAGCCGATGATGCGCTCCGCCCAGACGACCGGGGGTAAGCCAGTGATTTCCTGGAAGAGTGCCAGTAGCTGCTCGGCTTCGTCACGACGTGTGCCCGGGGCACGGGAGAGTACCTCGGCAACGGGCATTTCGGACGGTGACATCGCTGGTTGTTTGACGCTCATTTGTACTCCTTTATATCGGATGGCTTGACGCCACCGAAGAATGATCTTTCGTGCCACACTACCGGGCATTGTTGCTAACGCCGCCGGGGTCTTTCAGGGTTGTGGCGTAGGGTACAGATTTTTTACTCTCGCCCGCTTGCTGGTAGAATTTCTACTTGTGCTCAGGCGAGGGAATCATCATTTTTGATGTGACCGTTATCGACAAGGCCGGAAAAGCTCTTTCATCTCCAGATGATGGATGCTTCCCAGGTCCACGCAGGGCGTAAAAAGAAGCATTCAATCACTATAAGGAGATTCATCATGGCATCTGTCAACCTTGACGCCGTAGTTCGTTCCGATTTCGGCAAGGGCGCAGCCCGTCAGGCTCGTCGCGACGGCCTGATCCCAGCAGTAATCTACGGTGCAGGCTCCGAGCCACAGCACATCTTGCTGCCAATCCACGAGACCACCTTGGCTATCCGTGACCGCGGCGTTGAGCTGGTTCTGAACATCGATGGCAAGGAAGTTAAGACCTCCATCAAGGACATCCAGATCCACGCAATCAACCGCACCGTTGATCACATGGACCTACTGATCGCTGCGTAAGTTCGGTCTTCGGAGCGAATACAGCTTTTAGTAGCTAAAACATATGAGTAGTGATACTTGGCTGGTAGCCGGGCTCGGGAATCCTGGGCCCGGCTACGCTGGCAATAGACACAATGTCGGGCAGATGGTGCTCGACGAATTGGCCAAACGCGTCGGGTCGAAATTTAAGACGCATCCATCGCGTGCCCAGATCATTCAGGGACGAATAAACGTTGGTGGACCACGTGTGGTGCTGGCCAAACCTATGACCTACATGAACCTTTCCGGTGGCCCGGTTGCGAATCTTGCAAAATTTTTCGGCATCGGTGTCGAGAATTTGATCGTGGTGCACGATGAAATCGACATTGCTTTTGACACCGTCAAGCTCAAGCGAGGCGGGGGAGAAGGCGGCCACAACGGACTGCGCGATATCTCTAAAGCCATGGGCTCTAAAGACTACTTGCGAGTTCGCGCAGGTGTTGGACGGCCTACCGGTCGTATGGATACTGCCGACTGGGTCTTGCAAGACTTCTCCAAATCAGAGAAACAAAATTTGCCTTTCCTGATCGATAATTCGGCTGACGCCGTCGAACTGTTGATTTCCTCCGGTTTAGAAACCGCACAGGGCAAATTTCACACTTCGTAAAGTTAACTTAGACACAGCGCCCGTGCACTTCCCCTAGTGGGCAGTGCACCGGGCGCTGTTCTTTTTGGATGAGGCATTGCTTACTAAGGGCAAACTTAGATGAGATTCGAGATCTAGAGTGGAATAATTAGCTAATGTACCCATTGCCTAATCGCCAAATCTGAGCGGGCAAATCATATCCATCACCTCGGAGGACCAAGTGCACACGGTAATCGGTCACCCAGAAGCAACCGAGGCGCTCTCTCTTTCAGAGGTTGAGCGCATCAAAGCAGACTTCGAAATCCTGGAGCACCAAGTCAACGGCACGGATCTCGTATATCTGGATTCTGGAGCGACGAGCCAAAAGCCTCGTTGTGTTTACGAAGCCGAACAGCACTACTACGAGAATGCCAACTCTGCGGTGCATCGTGGGGCTCATAGCCTTGCGGTGGAAGCCACCGATATTTTTGAACAGGCCCGTGAAACGGTAGCGAAGTTCATCGGTGCGCGCAGCAATGAACTGGTGTGGACCTCCAACGCCACCGAAGCGTTAAATCTCATCTCGTACTCCATGTCCAACGCGTCGCTCGGCCGCGGTGGGGACGAAGCACAGCGCTTCCGTTTAGGGGCCGGCGATGAAATTTTAGTCACCGAACTTGAACACCACGCAAACCTCATCCCCTGGCAGGAACTGGCTTTTCGCACCGGAGCAACGCTGCGTTACGTCCCCGTCGATGAACAGGGCGCACTACGCTACGAGATGCTTGATGAACTAATCAACAGCAAGACCAAGCTGGTGGCCTTCACCCACGTATCGAACGTGTTGGGCACCATCACCGATGTAGCACGATTTGTTTCCGCCGCTAAAGCGGTCGGCGCATTGACTGTATTGGACGGGTGCCAGTCGGTCCCGCATATGCCGATCGATGTGAAATCTTTGGACGTAGACTTCATGGCGTTCTCCGGTCACAAGATGCTAGGCCCCACAGGCATCGGCGCCTTGTATGGCCGTGCTGAACTATTGGACGCTATGCCACCGTTCCTCACCGGTGGTTCGATGATCACCGTCGTTGATATGGAACATGCAGAATTCCTCCCCTCTCCGCAGCGTTTCGAAGCAGGAACCCAGCGTGTGGCACAGGCTCACGGATTGGCTACCGCCGCCAGCTACCTGGATGAGGTCGGCATGGATCGCATTGCCAGCTGGGAAGAACACCTCGGCGCGATGCTCTTTGAAGGACTCTCCAACATCGAGGGAGTCCGCGTTTTTGGACCCTCAGACATTGCACGTATTGGCACGGTGCCTTTTGAAGTGATCGGAGTGCACCCGCATGATGTGGGGCAATACCTGGATTCGCGCGGTATCGCGGTGCGTGTGGGACACCATTGCGCCCAGCCGTTGCACCGAGCCTTAGGCGTTTCGGCTACAACTCGTGCGAGCACCTACCTTTACAACACCGAGCAAGACATTACCGCACTGATCGAGGCAGTTGCCTCCGTGCGTGAATACTTTGGAGTCTAAATGAATGAATTAGATCAGCTGTACCAGCAAGTAATTCTCGATCACGCCAAGAGGCGCATTGGGTCACCTCTGGTGGACCCTGCCGCCGGTGAGCTGCATGGTGAATCGCACCAGCACAACCCAATCTGCGGTGACCAGATTCGAGTCCGGGTGGCAGTCGGCGAAAATGATCATTTCACCGCGATGAGTTGGGAAGGCGACGGCTGTTCGATCTCTATGGCTTCCGCCTCGGTGCTCAGCGAGATGCTTCCGGAACTTACCAAAGACGAGTTTTTGGACAAGCTGGAAGTCTTCCGTGAAATGATGCGTTCGCGTGGGGCCATGGTGCCCGATGAAGAGGTGCTCGAAGACGCTGCGGCCTTTGTGGGGGTCTCTAAATTCCCTGCACGAGTCAAGTGCGCAATGCTCGCTTGGGTTGCGGCAGAGGCCGCTATGCTCGGTGCAAGCGCCTAAACAGGCCAAGACCTAGCAACTTAGTATTTAAAATAAAACGGCTTGGGCCTTCACTTGTGTGAAGGCCCAAGCCGTTTTCGTAGTCAGTGGGTTATTTGTCGTCCGACTGATAAACATCAGGAATGCCGTCTTGGTCATCATCACGCGATTCTCGCGCGGCGATCTCCTTATAGCGGCGGTTACGTGGAACCAACCAGATGGCACCTAGGATCGCGGCTAAAAATGAACCGGCCAAAATCGCGACCTTCGCATGCTCGTAATGCGCCGACTCCAAGCCGAATGATAGCTCGGAGACCAACAACGAGACGGTGAAACCGATACCGGCCAGCAGCGTCACCCCGAAGAGGTCACCCCATCGTGCGTCCTTATCCAACGAAGCCTTAGTGAACTTGGTCAAGAGCCAGGTAGAGCCCATGATGCCTATCGGCTTGCCGAAGATCAGGCCCAAGACAATTCCCCAGAAGACTGGATCTGTTAGTAACCCTCCGCTGCCCTTGTCGGGAGAAATGACGGTGACTCCGGCGGCGAAGAAGGCGAAGATGGGGATACAGAAGCCCGAGGACAATGGTCGGAATCGGTGTTCAAAGCGTTCGGCTAGACCTATTCCTTCGCGACCATCGGTGCGTTTCACCGGCACACAGAAGCCCAAAACTACACCGGCAATTGTTGCGTGAATACCCGAACCAAAGACGAAGATCCAGGTCAAAATGCCCAGCGGCAACAGGATCAGCCATGCGGCCCAGGCTCGCTTTGCGAAGAACTTGCCAAGGTAACGGGCAAGAATCGTGAAGAGAATAATCGGAATGATGGCCAGCCCGAGGTATTCAAATTTCAGGTCATCGGTGAAAACAAAGGCGATAATGACGATCGCGATCAGGTCATCGACCACGGCGAGAGTCAGCAGGAAAATACGCAGGGAGGCTGGTAGCGCCGAACCGATTACCGCGAGGACCGCGACGGCAAAGGCAATATCCGTTGCCGTGGGAATAGCCCAGCCACGAAGTAGCTCGGTGCCTCCGCCGGACCCGGCGGCAATGGCCACGAAGATCAGTGCCGGAACTAAAACACCGCCAAAGGCAGCGGCCACTGGAACGGCAGCGGTTTTGATGTTGTGCAGGTCGCCAATGGCGAATTCTTTCTTCAACTCCAAACCGGTCAGGAAGAAGAACACCGCTAAGAGGGCGTCCGCGGCCCAGTGGCCGATGGAGAGATTCAGATCCACACCGAATAAGGTGGGTCCGAAGTGGAAATCACGCAACGCAAAATAAGAATCTCGCATTGGAGTGTTGGCCCAGATCAGGGCCAGGATTGCACCGGCAATGAGAACCATGCCGCCGACTGTTTCTTTGCGTAGGATATCTCCGATACGCACAGATTCTTTGTAACTTGGGCGCGAAAACAGGTTCTTTGGCGAACCCGAAGATGGCGTTTGAGTCATAGCTAAACTCGCTTACTTCGTTAAATGACAAATTGTTCGCCGACCAGACTTCCCGGCACACCTCAGTTCCACCCTAACGTGAAAAGTGGTTGGAACCACAAATCCCGGGCCAATGCATCTTCACACTGTCCCGGGAATTTGTGCTGAACTACGGCTTGCTTACTTAGACAGCCATTCGTTGACCTGTGCGGCCTGCATGTTCAGTGCCTTGCCCAGGTAGGGCTCGGCTGCCGAAGCAATTTTGCCGCCAATGAAGGGAATCGACGAAGAAACTTTCGCATCAATTGCGAAGTTGGTGCTCTCGCCTGCCGCTTTTAAAGATTCAGTTCCGGAAACAGTCACCGGGACACCTGCCACGGTGATCTTCACTGTCGCCGAACGGTTTCCTGCAGCATCCGGTGCGCTCCACTGCTCAACCTGCGTGACGTCGATGGAGGCACCAACAAACTTGCGGGCGAAGTCTGGTACGCGGTCGGTGGGTAGCGCACGGACCGTGGTCAGGGTAAATGCCCCTGCGGTGTCACCGTCCACGGTGAAGCTGCTTAAGCTGCCCTTGGCGAGCGAGGTGAGGTGCTCGGCGAAACCACGGTCGGCTAGGGTCGCAATGACCTGGTCCGCGCGGTGGGCGATCTGCGTGCTTGCGTTCAATGCCATGAATGCGAATCCCAATCTAAAAAGGTTCGGCGGTCGTGCGGAACATACTTAGGTTCCGTGCCGTTTCTGGTCGGTATTAACCCTATCTGCTCTCACCGGTTAGGTAGGCTAGGAAGGCAACATAAAACAACATATTGGCATTGCGCCGACCGCGGAAAGATTTTGCGGTTGCTGTTTGTGGTGCGCCACGTAGCTGTTTTGCCTTCAGTGAGAGGAACTTTTGCAACATGAGCCTATCCGGACTTCATGATTTCCTGCGCGAGGAACCGTCATTTAGGCGAATCCAGCAAAGCGCCTCCCAACCCTTCGCAATGCGTAGCGAAGAATTAGAGATTGCTGCGCCGCAGGGCATGCGCGCCATTCTTGGGGCGCACGCAACCGAAGGACTTATCGCGGGGAACAACCACGCGGTGATGCTCATTGTCACGGCCACGGGACGCGAAGCAGAAGAAGTGTCGGCCTCACTGAGCGCCTATATGCCACAATCTCAGATCGCCGAGTTCCCCTCCTGGGAGACTTTGCCGCATGAACGGCTCTCACCACGCAGCGATACGGTGGGACGTCGATTGGAGGTTTTACGTAGGCTCAACGATCAAGACCCGGACCTGAAGGTCATCATCGCCCCCATTCGCGCCGTACTCCAGCCCTTGGTGGCCGGACTCGGCCAGCTGCGTCCGGTGCTGCTGGAACTAGACGCCGAGCCGGGTTTCGAAAAAGTCATCCGGGATTTGGCGGCGGCCGCCTATGCACGCGTGGATATGGTGACCCACCGTGGCGAATTTGCCGTACGCGGTGGCATTATCGATGTGTTCCCGCCGACGCTCGAGCATCCGATACGTATCGATTTCTTCGGTGAACAAATCGACTCCATGCGCTACTTCTCTATCGCTGATCAACGTTCGCTAGATGGCGCGGGCCCAACAAAAATTATTGCTACCCCCTGCCGTGAAATGCTGATCACCCCACAGGTGATGGGCCGTGCGGCAAACCTAAAAGCACATTTCCCAGCGGCCACCGAGATGCTCACTAAAATTGCCGGCGGTATCGCGGTAGAGGGAATGGAATCGTTGGCCCCGTTGCTGGTCGATGAAATGGTCCCACTGCTGTCATTACTTCCACAGTCCTCCATTGCCTTGGTAATGGAACCCGAGCGCGTGCGCACCCGTGCCCACGACCTCAATGAGACTAACGCCGAGTTCCTCGCCGCCGCCTGGGCTTCGGCTTCCGATGGGGCTGCCGCGCCTTTAGATTTAAGTACCGCCGAGTCGGGGCGCAAGCTCGCATCCGGTGATTTTGCGTCACTTGCGCAAACAGTGGAAAATGCCAAAAACGCGCAGGTCTCCTGGTGGTCATTAACCTCATTGGGTGCCGATGAGGATCTGGACCTGGGCGCGGCAATAATCCGCGTCGAGGCACGCGAACCGCGCGGTTACCAAGGTGATGTCGAGGCGATGATGGAATTCATCTCCGGCCGCATCAAAGACCAATGGCGGATTGTTGTTGCCACCGAAGGTCCAGGCCCGGCGGCCCGGCTCTCCGAGCTATTCCAGGAATACCAGATCCCTGCGCACCGGGTAGAACTGCTCACTGAAGCCCCCACCGCCGGCCTGATCGAAATCACCCAGGCTACCGCCGGACGCGGGTTCGTCTTCGAAGCACTGAAATTTGGGTTGCTCACCGAGGCCGACCTGCTAGGCCGCTCCAGTGCCTACGGAAACCGTAAAACCCGTAAGCTCAGTGCCAAGCGCAAGCGTAACGCCGTGGACCCGCTGTCGTTGCAGACCGGGGACTACATCGTGCATGAACAGCACGGTATCGGTAAGTTCGTGGAATTGGTCGCCCGTAAGGTCTCAGGTTCGTCCAAGGATTCAAAGCGCGAATACCTGGTGGTGGAATACGCGCCGTCCAAACGTGGGGCACCGGGGGACCGACTCTTTGTCCCCATGGAACAGCTGGATCTCATTACCCGATATGTGGGTGGTGAAGCCCCGAGCATGTCCAAGATGGGTGGTTCAGATTGGGCGAGCACTAAGTCCAAGGCGCGCAAGGCGGTCAAGGAGATCGCCGGGGATCTGATCAAGCTGTATTCGGCGCGTATGGCCAGCCGTGGTCACGCCTTTGGTCCGGACACCCCGTGGCAGAACGAGCTGGAAGAAGCTTTCGCCTATGTCGAAACCCCGGACCAGCTGACGGCTATTAATGAAGTTAAGCAGGATATGGAACGCGAGGTCCCGATGGACCGGCTCATCTCCGGCGACGTCGGCTTCGGCAAAACCGAAATTGCGGTGCGTGCGGCGTTTAAGGCAGTACAGGATTCAAAACAGGTTGCCATCTTGGTACCCACCACGCTGCTTGCCTCACAGCACCACCAAACATTCACTGAAAGGTACTCGGGTTTCCCACTGCGCGTACGCACTCTTTCACGTTTCCAAACCGCCAAGGAATCCAAGGAAATCCTTGCCGGACTTAAGGACGGTTCGGTAGACATCGTCATCGGTACCCACCGGTTGCTGTCCAAGACCGTGCAGTTTAAGAACCTTGGGTTGGTGATTATCGATGAGGAACAGCGCTTCGGTGTAGAGCACAAGGAAGAGCTGAAAAAGATGCGCACCAACGTGGACGTGTTGGCCATGAGCGCCACCCCGATTCCGCGCACCCTAGAAATGAGCCTTACCGGCATCCGTGAAACCTCCACGCTTGCCACCCCGCCCGAAGAACGCCATCCGGTGCTCACCTTCGTCGGGCCACGTAGCGACAAGCAGATTTCTGCGGCTATTAAGCGCGAGCTGATGCGTGATGGCCAGGTGTTCTTTGTGCACAACCGGGTATCGTCCATCGACCGTGTTGCCGCCGAACTGCGCGAGCTGGTTCCCGAGGCACGCGTTGAGGTGGCTCACGGCAAAATGAGCGAAACACGGTTGGAACGGATCATCCAGGATTTCTGGGAGAAGAAATTTGACGTGCTGGTGTCCACCACCATCATCGAGACCGGGCTGGATATTTCTAACGCCAACACGTTGATTGTGGACCGGGCGAATAACTATGGCTTGTCCCAGCTGCATCAGTTGCGCGGCCGTGTGGGACGTGCCCGCGAGCGTGCCTACGCCTACTTCCTCTGGGACGTGGAGAAGCCATTGGGGGAGGTAGCGTTGGAACGGTTGAAAGCCGTCGCGGCGCACAACGAACTAGGCTCCGGCTACCAGCTGGCCATGAAGGATCTGGAGTTGCGTGGGGCGGGCAATATGCTCGGTGGCGAACAGTCCGGGCATATCGCCGGGGTTGGCTTCGACTTGTACCTGCGTCTTGTCGGCGAGGCCGTCGCAGACTTTAAGGGTGAGGGCGAAGAAGAAGCCACCGAGATGAAGATTGAGCTCCCGGTGAATGCTCACCTGCCGCACGAGTACGTGCCTGGCGAACGCTTGCGGTTAGAGGCCTACCGAAATATTGCCGCCGCCGAAAGTACGGAGGCGCTGGCCGAGGTCCAAGAAGAACTCGAAGATCGCTACGGCAAGCTTCCGCAGCCGGTAGAGAATCTGATGCGGGTGGCGGCGTTACGCGTGCGTGCCAGGGCCTTGGGGTTGCGTGATATTCAGCAGATCGGTAACCATATCAAGGTGTCCCCGGCGAAGATTGAGGATCTTCCGGCCAGCCGTCAGGTTCGTTTGGAGCGTCTCTACCCGGGCTCCGTCAACAAGCCTGCGCTCAACGCGATCTTCATTCCGAAGCCGCGCACCTCTCCTGTGGGTGGAAAGGACCTAGCGGACGAAGCAATCCTTGAATGGGCCGAGCGTCTGCTCTACGGGATCTTCGAACCTGCTCCGGCGGTGCAGGGCAACGCTAAGTAGCCGGTGGCGGGTGCCGATTAAATGGTGCCCGCCAGTTCCTTGGCGTAGTCATGTACCGGGCGTCCATAAAGGCTGAGGGTGGGCGCCAGCGTCTGTAAAGCTACACGCAGTGCCTCCTGGTGATCTCCCGCGTCGTGTAGGGCGAGCGCAAGGAACGCCTGAGCATCGCGGTACACGTGGCTTGATGCCTGGATCAATTGCAACAGTTGCACGGCCTGGCCGGTTTCGCCTAAGTTGCGTAGCGTGCTGGCTAGTTGAATACGCGCTTCGTCCAGTTTTTCTGGATCAAGGCCGGTGGCTATCGCCGCCCGGTAGGGTTCCACCGCTTGGGCTTCTTCGCCGAGATAGTCGTGGAGTGAGGCTTGCTCAAAAAGTACCACTGCGTCGCCGGCTGGCCGCTGAGCGAGTAGTTCATCGAGTTCTTCGCGTAGCTTCTGCGAGCTTTTCCCCTTGGCGCTGCGCCAGAAGGCTTCGATCTGTTCATTGAGGGTGCCGATCATAAGTCGAGGCTAGTGCGCGTAATAATCTCGGGCAAGGGCAGAACGCCCGGTTAACGAATTGTGGGGAGGCCTCTCGGCCTCCCCACAATGTTCAAGCGTAAATTACAGGGCAGCGTTTGCTGCGGCTGCCTCTTCGATAGAGTCCGCGCGACCCATCAGGTGCATTGGAATCGCAAAGGCCAAGAAGCACAGCGCGAAGCATGCAATGGTTGGCCACCAAGCGGTCTCCAACGTCCAGTAAGACAGGGCGTAAAGACCGGCTGCGAACATCACCGTGAAGATTAGGGTATTAACGATGTTGCCAACGAGGCGACCTTCACCTGAGTGGGCGGTGTTCTTGCCGTTCGAGTACACTTTTTCTCCTTGAGGAAACGAATGGGTGCGGGATCTTAGTAAGCGGATCCGCTTTGCTCTCCCTCTAGGATAGCAACTCCTGAGCTAGAACCGAGACGTGTTGCGCCGGCAGCAATCATTGCCCGCGCGGTTTCGACGCTGCGCACACCGCCCGAGGCCTTCACTCCGAGATCTGGGCCAACGGTTTGACGCATCAACGCGACATCTTCAACGGTCGCGCCACCGGTAGAGAATCCGGTTGAAGTCTTCACAAAATCGGCTCCGGCGGCCTTCGCTGCCTCGCAAGCCAGCACCTTTGCCTCGTCGGTGAGCAGGCAGGTTTCGATGATGACCTTCAAGATTGCGCCACCCTCATGGGCTGCCTGTGCAATGGCGAAGATCTCGTTGACCAGGGAATCACGATCTCCGCGCAGCGCTGCGGCCACATCGATGACCATGTCGATTTCGTCGGCTCCGTCGGATACCGCGGTGCGGGTTTCAAAGACCTTGGTTGCGGTGGTGGAGGTGCCCAGTGGGAATCCAATGACCGAACAAGTCAACACGTTGGACTCTGCCAGTTCGCGCGAGACCGTTGATACCCACAGTGGGTTGACGCAGACTGATTTAAATTCGTACTTCTTCGCTTCTTCGCAGATCGTGATGATCTGTT
Organism: Glutamicibacter sp. BW77; assembly: GCF_002332285.1. Classification (NCBI taxonomy): domain Bacteria; kingdom Bacillati; phylum Actinomycetota; class Actinomycetes; order Micrococcales; family Micrococcaceae; genus Glutamicibacter; species Glutamicibacter sp. BW77. The sequence goes on from NZ_NRGT01000073.1 coordinate 178,655, forward strand.
CGCGGGAGGCATTCTGCGCTAGCAGGGTGTGGTCAATGTAGCCAGCGATTTCGCGAGCACTTAATTCGGACATCGTGATCCTCTTTTGTTCGTTCGTAGGTTCGGATTAGTTTGTGAGGAATGCTTCAAGTTCAGTCTTGATCGCTTGGCACTGCGCCGTGGCCCGTGCGCGAGCCGCCGGAACGTCGGCCAGATCCTCGGCGTGCTCCACGGTTTCCAGGTAGCATTTCAGTTTTGGTTCGGTTCCCGAGGGGCGCACAATAACGCGTGCGCCGGTGAAGGTGTGTAGCACCATGGCGTTGGTGGCAGGCAGCTTCTCGGTGCCTTGAGAAAGGTCGGTGACCTCGGTAACTTCCGCTCCGGCAAGCTGCGCCGGAGCCTGAGTACGGATCTTTTCCATCAGTACCGGGATCTGCGACAGGTCGGTGAAGCGCATCGAGAGCTGGTCAGTGACATGTACGCCGTGTTTTGCCGCGAGCTCGTCTAACCTGCCCTGGATACTGTTTGAGCCAGCCTTCAGCTCCGCCGCAAGATCTGCGAGAACTAACGCCGCGGACATGCCGTCCTTATCACGCACCAACGAAGGGGCCACCGCGTAGCCCAACGCTTCTTCGTAGCCGAACCCGAGGTTTTCCACGCGCGCGATCCATTTAAATCCGGTGAGCGTTTCCTCATGTTCTCTTCCGCTGTCCTTGGCGATAGCCGCCAACATGCGAGACGAAACGATGGAATTTGCCAACTTCTGCTCGGCCGGGAGGATGCGCGAAAGCTGGTCTCCAAGCAACCATCCGACCTCGTCGCCGCGCAACATCCGCCAAGCGCTACCGTCGTGAATGGCTGCGGCACAACGATCTGCATCCGGGTCATTAGCGATGACCAGATCCGCTCCGAGCTTCCGAGCTAGTTCAAGGGACAAGTCAATGGCCCCTGGCTCCTCTGGGTTAGGGAACTTCACGGTCGGGAAATCTGGATCCGGATGTTCCTGCTCCGGGACCATATGTACGTCGCTGAACCCGGAGTTGAGCAGTGCTAAACGCATGGTGTGCCCGCCGACGCCGTGCATCGCGGTGACTACCACCTTCAAGTTCTTTCGCGCGGCGGCAAGCGAACCATCGGCGCGCGGAATGACGTTGCCGATTGAATCGAGGTAGGACGCTTCGATGTCGCGATCCTCTGCGGCCCCCGGCAGTACCGTCCAGCCCGAGTCGACGCGTTTAATGTCCGCTACGGGTTGATCTGCATCGATCAACGCGGCGATCTGTGCGTCGATGGGGGAGACGATCTGTGCGCCGCGGCCCACCTCGTCGGCGACCTTTCCTCCGACGTAGACCTTATAACCGTTATCACGCGGCGGATTGTGGCTGGCAGTGACCATGACGCCGGCTTCGGCTCCAAAGGTGCGCACTGCCCACGCCAATACGGGTGTTGGCAGAGCCGAGGGCATCAGCAAAACCTCAAATCCGGCCGCGGTAAACACCGCAGCCGAATCCGTGGCGAACACATCCGAGTTATAACGTGCGTCAAAACCGATCACCACCTTAGGGGTGTACTCCCCGGCGGCACGCTCGGACAAAAAGCGGGAGATTCCGGCGGCGGTGCGCATCACCACTACCCGGTTCATCCGCATTGGGCCGGCACCAAGCTCGGCTCGCAACCCGGCGGTACCGAATTCGAGTACTCCGCTGAAACGATCGGCTAGATCTTCCAGGGCAGGTCCATCGCCGGACTCAACGGTGGAGATCAGTGCACGAAGCTCTTGAGCGGTGGCCGGATCAGGATCCTGAGCGGCCCAGTCGGCTGCCTGCGCGAGGAGTTGGTTTTTCTCGGTTTGATTCATCGTTTTCCTTGGCTCTACAGGTGAAAGTGTTTCTCGCCTAGAGGCGGGCGATGATTTGTGCCAGTAGTTTGGAGATGCGTGGCCCGGCGGTCTGACCGGCTTCAATGACCTCTTCATGGCTTAGCGGGATGGGGCTAATACCGGCAGCCAAATTAGTGACCAAAGAAATACCGAAAATTTCCATTCCAGCGTGGCGGGCAGCAATGGCTTCCAACGCGGTGGACATGCCTACCAGATCGGCGCCAATGGTTTTGGCATACTGCACCTCTGCCGGGGTTTCGTAATGTGGGCCGGTGAACTGTGCGTAGACGCCCTCGTCCAGAGTTGGGTCAACTTCACGAGCCACCTCGCGTAGACGCGAAGAATATAGGTCGGTTAGATCCACAAATGTGGCGCCTTCCAACGGAGAAGTCGCCGTGAGGTTGATGTGATCTGAGATCAGGACCGGGGTGCCCGGGGTCCAATTCGGGTTCAGCCCACCGCAACCGTTGGTCAGCACCAGTTGGGTGCAACCGGCGGCAGCTGCGGTACGGATAGGGTGCACTACCGAACGCACACCGCGTCCCTCGTAGTAGTGGGTGCGCGCGCCAAGTACGAGAATGCGCTTGCCCGATTCGGTCAGAATCGAGGAAATAGTGCCGCGGTGGCCAGGTACCGCCGCAGCGTGGAAGCCAGGGATGGTGGTGGCATCGAGTGTGTGGGTTCGCTCGCCAATTAGCTCAGCGGCTTCGCCCCAGCCGGAGCCGAGGACCAGAGCAATGTCGTGCTTTTCGACATTAGTTTGCTCGGCAATTACCTGGGCGGCCTGTGCCGCCAACGCCTGTGGGTCATTTTGCATATCATTCACGTGAAATACGCTACCGGTAGGTAGCCCCTTTGTCAGGTGGAACCCGTGGCAAATGGAGGAAATTCACTCGATCGTGATGTGCGCAAAAGCTGTGCATGGGGAACAATGGAAAATGTGAGCGCAGATCCTAGGAATAAAGCAACCCGTTTAGTAATCCTCGGTGGTGGACCAGGTGGCTATGAAGCTGCCATGGGAGCCGCCCAACTAGGTGCCAATGTCACTGTGGTGGAACGTGCAGGGATGGGTGGTTCGGCGGTTCTAACCGACGTCGTGCCGTCAAAAACCCTCATTGCCACCGCTGACGCGGTACGCCGTGTACAGCACGCGGAAACCTTCGGTGTCCACATCGAGGGGATCGATGACGCGCAAACCGACTTCTCGGTGGTCAACCACCGATTGCTGGAACTTGCCAAGGAGCAGTCCAGTGACATCCGTACCGGCCTAGAACGTGCCGGAGTGCGTATTGTGGTCGGCGAAGGCCGTCTCCTAGACCGTAAAAACATCGCCGTAAGTCACCCTGATGGTTCGGAACAGACCATCCAAGCAGACGCAATCCTGTTGGCCGTCGGTGCCCATCCGCGTGAACTTCCTACCGCCAAACCAGATGGCGAGCGTATCTTCAACTGGACTCAGATTTATAACATGAACGAGGTGCCAGAGCACCTGATCGTCGTTGGTTCCGGTGTCACCGGTGCCGAGTTCGCTTCCGCCTACAATCTTCTTGGCGCCAAGGTGACCTTAGTCTCCTCGCGTGATCGTGTGCTTCCGGGCGAAGACGCAGATGCCGCGGCGGTACTTGAAGACACCTTTAAAGAAAACGGTGTCAACGTTGTCTCGCAGGCTCGCGCCGAGGGTGTTGAGCGTAAGGGCGATAAGGTCTTCGTTTCGCTGGCAGACGGACGAGTGCTTGAAGGAAGCCACTGCTTGATTGCAGTTGGCGGTATCCCTAACACCGAAGGTCTGGGACTAGAAGAAGTTGGCGTGCAGTTGACTGATTCTGGCCATATCAAGGTTGATGGCGTTTCGCGCACCACCGTGACCAACATTTACTCTGCCGGTGACTGCACCGGAGTCTTCGCACTGGCCTCGGTAGCGGCTATGCAGGGGCGTATCGCCGTAGCTCACTTGCTAGGTGACTCGGTGAAGCCACTGGATTTGAATCTGGTCTCCTCGAACGTCTTTACCTCGCCGGAAATTGCCACTGTTGGTGTTTCCCAGCGTGCAGTAGCTGAAGGTAAATACCAGGCCAACATCATCAAGGTAGATCTGAACACGAACGCTCGTGCGAAGATGATGAACGTTGAAAAGGGCTTCGTGAAAATCGTTTCACGCAAGGGTTCGGGAACCGTTATTGGTGGCGTTGTCGTTGCACCACGTGCCAGTGAGCTCATCTTCTCGCTCGCGCTCGCCGTGCAAAATAGCTTGCACGTAGACGATGTCGCGGAAACCTTCTCGGTTTACCCATCCTTGTCAGGTTCGTTGGCCGAAGCTGCTCGACGGTTGCACCGCCGCATGTAGCTTTACCCGTTCCGAGCAAAAGCCGGGCTTCCTGATTTTGATCGGGAAGCTCGGCTTTTTCGGTTTTTAGGTTCTATGGTGTTCCGCGTTGCTAGCCACGGACGGATTTGAAACAACTTTTGCGAATCACCTCACAGGAAGTTCTATCTTTGGTACAAGTGCCGCAGAGATCTAGGTTCATTAGTCTCATTATTTGGAAGCGCTTTTTCTGCAGGTCAGTGTCCGAACTCAGGTTCAAAATGACTTGATGGAAGAAATGTGTCCGAATGTTGGACACAAATATCCACATGCTGGTCAGTTCGACGTACCATTATGAAGTCATAAACGAGCCTTTATTCGCATCTTAGAAGGAGCCGCCAGCATGTCGCAGGCTAACCAGACAGTAGCGCCAAAGGAAAACACCAGAGGTCGCGTGCTGTTCGCCAGCATGATCGGCACCACCGTCGAATTCTTCGACTTTTATGCTTACGCCACCGCGTCGGTATTGGTTTTCCCTACGCTGTTCTTCCCTAACGCAACGCCGATTAACGCAATCTTGTCCTCCTTTGCCATCTTTGGTGTGGCATTCGTTGCGCGTCCGCTTGGCTCCATAATCTTCGGCCACTACGGCGACAGGTTGGGACGTAAGGGAACTCTGGTTGCGTCATTGCTATTGATGGGTATCGCTACCTTCCTGATGGGCTTCCTACCTGCTGCGCAGGGGCACTGGACGGTCCTCGCTCCTCTGGCTTTGGTGATTTTGCGATTCGCTCAAGGACTGGCGCTTGGTGGTGAATGGTCTGGCGCGGCATTGCTTGCGACGGAGAACGCTCCAAAGAATAAGAGAGCTATCTACGGCACCTTCCCACAATTGGGGGCACCGGTCGGCTTTATTCTTTCTAACCTGATCTTCGTGGTCCTGCAGACCACCCTGACCGCAGAACAGTTCTTAGCATGGGGCTGGCGCGTACCGTTCTACTTCTCCGCTGTCATGGTGATCATTGGCCTGTGGGTACGTTTGAAGCTCGTTGAATCCTTGTCATTCCAGAAGGTACTTAACGAGAAGAAGGTCGTAAAGTCACCTTTCTCGGTCACGATGAAACATCACTGGCGTCCAACTCTGGCCGGTACCTTCATCATGTTGGCCACCTACGTGCTGTTCTACCTAATGACCTCGTTCACCCTGACATACGGCACTACAGCATCATCCGTTGAACAAGGGCAGGCTACTGCGAAAGCGGCCGGCAAAACCTTTAACGCTGAAGGATTCGTTCCAGGTCTGGGAATTGACCGCCCGACCTTCCTCACCATGCTGATTATCGGCGTCGTATTCTTCGGTATTTTCACTATGGTTTCGGGACCGTTGGCCGAGAAATATGGCCGTCGCAAGTTCTTGATTTGGGTTACCATTGGAATTCTAATTTTCGGTTTAGCCTGGACGCTATTCTTCGGCCCTGGACAGGCCGCAGCGATGGCAGGTCTGATTGTCGGTTTCACCCTCATGGGTCTGACCTTCGGTCCGATGGCCTCGTACTTGCCGGAGCTTTTTCCCTCCAACGTGCGTTACACCGGATCCGCGGTTGCTTACAACCTGTCCTCGGTCATTGGTGCAGCCCCGGCTTCATTCGTGGCAATCGCATTGTGGAGCGCTGGAAATGGCAGCACGACGGGCGTGGGCATCTACCTGGCAATTGCCGCTGTGCTCACCTTGGTGGCACTGTTCCTTACCCGCGATACTAAAGATGTAGATATGGAAGAATTCGTCGAGTAATAACGGCTGAAAAATCTTCAAGATGGCGTGTAAGGCAGTCCGCAAGGATTCGCATTACACGCCATCTTTCATTTGTCCTGGGCGTGGCTAGAGGGCAAAACGGCTGCTGCGGGTCTGCCTCCGGTTCAGAGAATTTCGTGAACGAAAATTTCATTCACTATCAACCGCAGGTTCGAACTTATATCCAGGGCTGATAGCCGAACAGGTTGTTTTAGGTGGGGGAGAAGGGACCCGGCCATATTTTCGTTCGGGTTAGAAACCTAGAACCAGTAACGTACGCAACGATGAAATACCCGAAACAAGCCGCCCGCGCTGGCTTTAGCCAGCAACAGGGTTCTAAAGGGATCGGGCATATAAGTGAACGAAAATTTCATTCACTTATGCCAGCTTTCAGTATCCAGCCAGAGCCTAAACGTTCTGACGCTGACGGAGTTTTTCGTTCACTCAAAGTACAGATCTAGAGAATCAGCAATCAACCCACGGGTCTTATCCGGCGCAACAACGGTGACTTCACATTGAATTGCGGTTCTGCGGGTGCAAGACGCTTTGACGACACGCGAAAGTGGTCCTTCAAATTCCATATTTATGTGCTTGACAACGTCGGATATGTTACTGTCAATGGAAAAATTGTTACACCGGAGATAAGGCTACTAACACGTGACAAACGCAATTCGGGCTTTTGGTTGGCTCGTTCCCTGGTTCTTTCTCGTTAGCGTCATCGTGTTAATTGTGATGCTCTTTGTTAGCCGATTTTCGAAGCGGCCAAACAAACGAGACGTTCGGGAAACCCTGGGTTTATGGTGCTTAGCTTGCTGGTATATCGGTGTCGTCATGATTACCATCATTCCCAACGGTGGAAGTGCTCCGATTCAATTCGAAGGAGAGGACAGGGCAAGATTCTCATTAGTTCCCCTTGATGGATGGTTTGACCAGTATGGCCTGAATCTAACTGCTGTACGAGAATCCGCGCTCAACGCGATTCTTTTTGTACCTGGCATGATTCTTACCTTGTGGTTCACAAAAATGAGAACCAGTGCCGCATTCATCTTTCTTATCGGATTCGGTGGGCTCATCGAGATTTCTCAGTTACTCACGAACTGGGGACGTGCGCTCACCGTAACTGACATCATTATGTACTCTCTGGGGACCGTGTTTGGCTGGGGGATCTGCGGAAGCCATGTCAAGAGGCGTACTTTAGACAAGCCACTTTCGACCAAACGAATATTCTCCAAGTCTCACTAAAATGCAAGGGTTCCAAATCAAAGGGAAGCTGGTGGGCTGCATATCCAAAACACCAAAATCCACTTTCGCCGTACTCTGTGTTATTGGTGATCGACAAAAACTTTGCGGACTAAAATGAACGACACTCCCGCAAATGCCATGGCGACAAACGAAACTATTGATCCTTGTATGAGTAGATTAAAACTTTCCACGACTCCCGCGGATTCAATAATTAGAACCAGCACGCCAGCAAGTGCGCAAGCATAACCAGCTTTGAGTGCTGTCGAGTCATCGAGTAGTCGACTTATGAAAGCGCCCCCAAATATCGAAGATATTGGCAATACAGCAATCAGCGAAATCGAAGCGTTAAAGCAGTAATAACCGGCGATAACAGCAAGCGGCCCCGCCAACGCGCACAAAAGAGCATGCTGCTTGGCTATTAGTGCGGGTGCACTGTTTCCATCATTCTTCGAAAGCGAAAAAATCTTGGCTAACATCCAAACGCCGCAGCTAGCAAGAAGCCCGAGCCCTGGCGCCCACCAATTAACCGTTGTGCTCATGGATGCAGCTACGCCGAAGGCAACCAAAAATAATGGCATCGATGGTAAAGATGTTATATCTCTGCATCGTAGATCTTTTAGCATGATGTCATCCTAGCTTTAAGTCTTCTTATAGGAATAGAAATCGTCTCCAAGGGCCAGGAAACGAACCTGTTTCGCATTTGAAAGTTGTTTGCGCACACGAGGCTGGCGGTTGCCTTGCGAAACAATCTTGGTGCGACGTACAGTCTGAAGAGAAATATAAGGCCTCATATTTACGGTGTCGTGTAAGACCCCAAGATAGGTTGAGCCCATGAAAATCGCTATCGCAGGTGGAACTGGGACCATTGGTCGTCAAGTCGTTTCGGCGGTTGAATCAGCCGGGCATATTCCCTTGGTTCTGTCGCGACGCACCGGAATCGATGTGGTGGCCGGTGTCGGGCTGGTTGACGCGATGAGTGGTGTTGATTCAGTCATTGACGTGTCGAGCACCTCCAGTATGCGCACAAAGGCCGCGGTGGAGTTTTTTACCCAGGCCACCAAAAATTTACTGGAAGCAGGACGCCTGGTGGGGAGTACTCACCACGTTGCACTATCGATAATTGGTGCGTTGGCTGTTGACGCACAGTACTACGCAGGTAAGGCAGCCCAAGAGCGTTTGCTGATGGACCAGACAGGAGGATTCTCCTTGCTGCGTGCTTCGCAATTTCACGAGTTTGCCGGACAGCTGACGGAACGGATGGGAATCGGGGCGTTGCACTTTGCCCCACTCATGCGTTCGCAGCCAGTCTCCAGCGCCGAGGTCGCCGCTGAACTGGTAAGGCTAGCGACGGGGGAGCCCCAAGGAGTGGTGGCAGATCTGGCCGGACCCCGTGAGGAACGCATGGCTGATCTGATGCGGGCCCAGTTGGCACACGATACAGGGCGGGCCAAACGGGTGTTCGAAATACCGTTACCCGGGCCGATGAGCCGCGCCATGCGTGATGGCTCTTTGCTTCCCGGGCCGGGCGCGCGGCTGGGTAGCGAAACCTTTTCCGACTGGTTAAACGCCCAGGGCCGTCCAAACGCGTAACGTTTGAACGGCCCAAATTGGCGGTGGGTACTTAGTCCGCTTCGATGATCGAGGCGATCACCGCTCCGGAGGACAGTGACTCTCCGGGGCTCACCTCTAGGCCTTGGACGGTACCTGCACGGTGTGCGGTAATTGGCTGTTCCATCTTCATTGCTTCAAGTACTACGATCAGATCTCCGGCGGCGACGGTATCCCCGTTGGCCACCGCAACTTTCACGATAGTGCCCTGCATCGGCGAACGCAGCTCTGCACTGTTGCCAGCGGCGGCAGCGCCGGCCTTGCGCCCTGGCTTACGCTTTTTCTTGGCACCCTTATCTGCGGTGGCCGATACCGACCCCAGCGAGGAAGGTAGCGTGACTTCCAGACGCTTGCCGGCAACCTCTACGGTCACCGAGGTGCGTTCGTCGGCTTCTTCCGCTTCTGCCATCGGCATTGGGTGCGGTTCAATGACGGTGGCAAATTCGGTTTCAATCCAGCGGGTGTGGACCTTGAAGGGGCCTGATTCTGGCACGAACGCGGCATCTGACATGACCGCACGGTGGAATGGCAATACCGTTGCCATTCCTTCGAGCTTAAATTCTTCCAGCGCACGGCGTGCACGGGCGGCGGCGATCTCCCGGGTGGCGCCGGTGATGATCAGCTTGGAGATCATCGAGTCAAAGTTTCCTGAGACACTCTCGCCGGCTTCGATACCCGAATCTACGCGGACGCCAGGACCGGTAGGCAGGCTCATCTTGGTGATGGTGCCAGGGGTTGGCACGAAGCCGCGGCCGGCGTCTTCGCCATTAATTCGGAATTCGAAAGAGTGGCCGCGGACCTCAGGGTCGGTGTAGCCCAGCTCTTCGCCGCGGGCAATGCGGAACTGTTCGCGCACCAGATCAAGACCGGTAACTTCCTCGGATACCGTGTGCTCGACCTGCAGTCGGGTGTTGACCTCGAGGAAGGAGATGACGCCGTCTTGTCCGACGAGGAACTCACAGGTGCCGGCACCTGTGTAGTTTGCTTCGCGCAGGATCGCCTTGGAAGCTTCGTAGAGTCGGGTGACCTGCTCCTCGCTCAAGAAGGGAGCCGGAGCCTCCTCGACGAGCTTCTGGTTGCGACGCTGCAAGGAGCAGTCACGGGTGGAAACGACCACGACGTTGCCTTGGTTATCTGCTAGGCACTGGGTTTCGACGTGGCGCGGGGCATCTAAGAACCGTTCGACAAAGCATTCACCGCGGCCAAAGGCCGCAATGGCTTCACGGACTGCGGACTCGTACATCTCGCCGATGTCCTCGCGGTTGCGCACTACCTTGATTCCGCGGCCACCGCCGCCGTAGGCGGCCTTGATGGCCAGCGGCAAACCGAATTCGTCGGCAAAAGCGTATACCTCTTCGGCCGAGGCCACCGGATCCTTGGTGCCTGGAACCAGTGGAGCGCCGACCTTTTCAGCGATATGACGCGCCTTGACCTTGTCACCAAGCTGGTCAATGGCCTGTGGGCTTGGCCCAATCCAGGTCAGCCCGGCATCGATAACCGCTTGCGCGAAGTCGGCATTCTCGGCCAGGAAGCCGTAGCCGGGGTGTACCGCGTCGGCGCCGGAGCGCTGCGCGATGTCCAGAATCTTCTCGATACGAAGGTAGGATTCGGCGGCCGTGGTGCCGCCCAGTGCGTAGGCCTCATCGGCCAGTCGCACGTGCAGTGCGTCGCGGTCCGAATCGGCGTAGATAGCGACCGACTCGATTCCTTCGTCGCGTGCCGCACGGATAATTCGCACTGCAATCTCGCCGCGGTTGGCGACCAGCACCTTCGTCAATGGATTCATGGGTGAACCTTGTCTTTAAAAAGTTACGGTTTCTCACCTAGGAGCCTATCGGTTTTGTGGGAACTATATGTACTTATCCGCAAATTCCGGGGTGTTAGACCAAAAATTTTAGAGGGTTCCTACAAAAACGTGGGGCATTTAATCCGGACCGGCTAGTGGGAAATCACATGCGGGATGAAGTTGGCGAAATTATCGGTAATCGGTCCCTGACTTTCACGCACCGCAAGACCAGAAGGCTCGCCATCGATCATCCAGATGCCCAACACCGTGCTGACATCCGTTGCTTCATCCGCGCGGCGGAACACCGGAGGCAAGGCGAGCTCTTGAATGATGAACCCTTCCTCGCCATAACCTTGAGCTTCGCCTAGGGTGAGGCCACCGTCTGGCAGGTACATGGTGATGTCGGCACCTTCGCGGCTGAGTAATGGTTTGCGCACGTAGCCAAGGCGTTGGATGTAGTACGGGGCCTGGCCGTCAAACCATGCTGGGAGCAGATACTGGGAGCGATCCGGATCCTCGCCGAAGAGCTTCCACAGCACCGGCAAGATAGCCTTGGTGCTCCACAGCATCTTGTACGGTGGTTCGATCCAGATGGTGCCACCACGGTAGCTGGCACCGTCGAATCCCGAGTCACGCATATCCTCGAAAAGCTCATCGGCATTCTCGCTGTGCACCATATGCTCCCAGGGGTACAGCTTAAAAATGACCTGGATGTGCGGGCCGTTTTCGCCCGCGCAATAGCGTCCCTGCTCATCGACCCAGAGATTCTCGATATAGATGGTTTCGGTACGGTATCCGGCCGCGGCGCAGGTATCGCGCAACACCAGGGTATTCATCTGATCCTCGTGGGAGGTATCTTCTTCACTGCAGGCAAAGTAGACGGTGGGCACGGCACCAATCTTGCGCGAGATAATTTCAAGGTTTCGCTGCCAGGCCGCCACCAGGTCCTCATACATATTGGTCCATTGGCTGGAGCCTAGCTGAGGCTGATCCTCGAACCATTGCCACTGCACTAGGGACTCGACCAGTGAGGTGGGGGTGTCGGCATTAAACTCGTAAAGTTTGGGGATGCGCTGGTCCGGCTCGGGGTGGGTCAGCCCGCCAAAACGGAAGTCGAAACGGCCGTAGACAGATCCGGCAGCTGGCTCTTCATTCCAGCTATCGCGGATAGCGCGCATGGCGCGGTGCGGGATGCCAAAGCGTGCTAGATCCGAGGCGCCAGCGGGAGAGAGCAGATAGTCTCCGGCTTCCTCCATCATGGAAAACACCGCGGTGGCTGCCTGGTGCAGCACCTCGATTTCTTGAGGGGTCAGCTCGTAGTAGGCGTCATCGCGCCAGTATCTGTAGAGCTGCGGTGCGGAACTGTGGGCATCATCGTGTGTGTACACCAGCCCTGCGGCTTGGACCTTGGAAAGATAATCTGGACGTGCGGTGGTCATCTTGCGTTGCACTGTGCTTAGCCTCCGGTGTGTCCGCCGCCGAAGCCACCGGAATGACCGGTGCCGCTGCGCTGCTTGTTGCTGGAGCCAAAACCTGCCGGTTTTCCGGTGGATGCCGAATAGCCATTGCGGAAGGTGCCTGATAATCCAGCCTTGGTCCGGGCAGCATTGTCTGTGGTGCTAAAACGCTGCGTGGACTGAGTAGGATCAAGCCTGGTGCCCGGGCGCAGTCCGCCGGCGTAGCGGCCGATCATGAAGAACATGAGTGCGGTGCCGATGCCCGAGCCGCCATGGTGCGCGGAGGAGCCTTGAGCGTCATTGCACTGTGCTTCGTCAACTACGACGTTGTCTTGATCAACACAGTAAACCGTGTCTTCTGGGGTGGACTCGAAGCCTGAATTAGAGCCGGCATCCGAAGCGCAACTGGATAAGACTAACGCTGCGGCGGTGGCCACTGCGGGCAAGGTGAAACGTCGTTGGACACTCAATGATCTAAGTTCTCTCGGTCTAGCGGTAAGCGAACGGCGCTTGCTGCAGGGGATGCCGCGCCAAGCGCCGTTCAGCACGATGTATGGAGACTATTTCCATAGCTCGGTGATGCTGATACCTGACTGGGTCAGCAATTTGCGAAGCACAAAAATATCGAGACCCACCACGTTTTGGAAATTGCCTTCGATGGATTCGATAAAGGCCGAGGCCAAACCGTCGATGGTAAACGCACCGGCGCAGGGCAACGGTTCTCCGCTGGCCACGTAGGCTTCGATTTCCGCGTCGCTCACGGTGGCGAAGTGCACCGTGGTTGAGGAGATCTCTCCGGTAGCAGCTTCCGGATTGGCAGTATCGATCAGCCAATGTCCCGAATGCAGGATCCCGGTAGCGCCGCTCAGTTGTTGCCAGCGTTCGCGGGCAACCTGTGCGGTATGAGGTTTGCCGTAGGCCAGGGAATTAAGCTCGAAGACCGAGTCGCAACCGAGCACTAGAGTGCCCTCAAGATGGGCGTCCCCGGCGACATTTTCTGCCTTCGCTTTGGCTAGCAGCAACGCCGTGGCCGACGGGCTTTGTGGCCCATGCTCCGCTTCGGCAGCGCTCAGCACCGCATCTTCGTCCACCCTGGAGACCTGCGTGGTGAAAGCCAAGCCGGCGTCGCGGAGCAACTTCTGCCTTCCGGCGCTGGCGGAGGCAAGTAGCAATCGCGGCCTGCTTATCGTGGTGCTCATACGCTGGCGGTCTCCTTGGTGGGGTTGTGAGCTGCGTTTTCTTCGGCCTTGCGTTCAAGCATTGCGTTGAGCTTAGCGCCTTCAACGTCAACGTCTGGAAGGATCTTATCCAGCCACTTGGGAAGGTACCAAGCCTTGTCGCCGAGCAGGTGCATGACCGCTGGGATCAGCGTCATACGGACCACAAAGGCGTCAAAGAGTACTCCGGTTGCCAGTGCAAAGCCCAGCGGGCGGATCATCGACAGGTGCGAGAAGATGAAGCCGGCGAAGACCGCAATCATGATCAGCGCCGCCGCGGTGACCACCGGGGCCGCCATGGAGAACCCAGAACGTACCGCATCACGAGCCGATACACCGTGGGCGTAATGCTCGCGCATCGCCGAAACCAAGAACACCTGGTAGTCCATGGCCAGGCCAAAAAGGATACCGGTGAGCAAGATCGGCAGGAAGCTGAGCAGCGGGCCAGGGACATTGACGTCGAAGGCCGAAGACATCCAACCGAACTGGTAAACCATCACGCTGGCGCCGAAGGCGGCGGCTAGGGATAGCAGGAAGCCGCCGGTGGCTAGCAGGGGCACAACCACCGAACGGAAGACTAACAACAGCAAGATCAGTGAAAGTCCTACCACGATGGCCAGATACGGTGGCAACGCGCTGGTGACCTTCTCCGACACATCAATCTGCGCCGCAACCTGACCGGTGACAGCGATCTTCGCTCCGGTGGCGTCGGTGAACTTTCCGGCGTTGTCACGTAATTCGTGGACCAGTGCCTCGGTCTCGGCGGAGGCCGGACCGCCTTCCGGGATCACCTGAATGGCGGACAGCGAACGGTCATCGGTCATGGTGACCGGGATGGCTGCTACCACGCCGTGGTATTCGCGCAACATATCGGCGATATCCAGTGACTTGGTATCCGCCTGACGCTGGGAGAGTCCCTCGGGCAGGTCGGCGAGTACCAGCAGTGGGCCGTTGTAGCCGGCGCCGAACTTATCACTAGTCTGTTGGTAGGCCTGGAAGGCTTGCGAATCGGCGGCTTCGGCGCTGCCGTCGGGCAAGGCGGTCCGCATCTGTGAGACCGGCAGTGCAATTGCTCCGAGCACCACGATCACCAGCAGGGAGACGGGAATCGCGATCTTGGTAACCATGCGCACCCAGCGTGCCGAGATCGGTTCCTTGGTCACCGGTTTTTTCGCGTGCTTTCGGGCACGTTTGGAGACCAGCTTGTTACCGGCAAAGGAGAGCAGGGCCGGCAGCAAGGTGATGTTCAGCAGTACCGAGCAGAGCACGGTGAAGGCCGCGGACAGCCCCAGTACGGTGAGGAATGGCAAGCCTGGTACGGCCAGCGCGGCCAGCGCAATAATGACCGTCAAGCCTGCGAAGACTACCGCGTTGCCGCTGGTGCCTACCGCACGGGCGATGGATTCGCCGACCTCCATGCCGGACAGCAGCTGGGTACGGTGGCGGTGAATAATGAACAGTGCGTAGTCAATACCGACGGCCAGGCCTAACATCAATGCCAGCGCTGGGGTAATTGAGGCCATTGAGAACATTGAGGAGAAGGCCAGCGTGGTTCCTACACCTGCGCCTACGCCAAGAAGTGCCAGGAGTAGTGGCAGCCCGGCCGCGATGAGCGTGCCGAGCATGACCATCAGCACCACGGCGGCGATGACCACACCGATGATTTCTGCGGTACCAAAGACCTCGGAAATATCTTGCAGGATTTCCTTGGAGAAAAGTACTTCAACCCCGGTGGCCTGTGGGCCTGCGGCGATCGCGGTGATTGCTTCACGGTCAGAGGCGGTCAACGCGTCGGTTTGGATGCGGAAGCTGACCTGGGAGACGGCGGTGGAGGCGTCCTTGGAGACGAAGCGCATGTCGCCGCTGGCGCCGACCTGACGGGAGGCGAACTCTAGCTCTGCGCGTCCGCGTTCTAGCTCCTTTTCGCCGGTGACGATTTCTTTTTCTCCGTCTTCCAGCTCCTTGGTCTTTTCCTTGAGCGTGGTCTCAGAGTCGCGCAGCGTCTTTTCTGCAGTCACCAGCTGAGCCTTGCCCGCTTCGAACGTGGCCTTTTGTTTGTCGAACTGGGCCTGTCCGGAGTTCAATTCTGCACGACCGGAAGCAAGCTGCACCCGGGCTTGGGCAAGTTTTGCCTTATTCGCATCAAGTTCTTTTTTGCCCGAGGCAAGCTGGGTTTTTGCCTGATCAAGCTGCTTTTTTGCGGAAGTTAGTTGGCTACGGTTGGCTTCGAGTTCCTTGCGTCCCTCGGTGGCCTGTTTAGCACCGGCGTCAAGTTCCTTACGGGCACCATCTAACTGCTTGAGCCCGGACTGAGCCTGGGCAATTTGCTTCAGCGCGGCGTTGGCCTGCGTTTTGCCTTCGGTGGCTTTGGCCTTCGCGGCGGTGAGCTGGTCAAGACCTGCCTGCATGCCTTGCAAGGTGGCCTGGTGCTTAGCAATATCTGCGTCGTTACCCTCGGCTTCGGCCTGCTTCAGCAGCTGCTGAACACCGGTGATTTGGGTATTCAATTCCGAGATTTGCGGCTCGATGGTTTTAAGACCCTCTTCAGCCTTCGCCAGGCCCTCGGTGGCCTGCTTTTTGCCGGCGGTAAGTTCCTTTTCCAAGGCACCACGCGACTTGCCATCTAGAAGCTGTTTCAGACCATTTTGGTATTCCTTCTCGCCCTGGGCGAGCTTGGCATCGGCCTGATCAAGTTGTTTTTCTCCGGCAGCTAACTGGCTGCTGCCTGACTGGTACTTCTTGTATCCAGCGTTGTACTCTGCCAGACCTGACTGGTATTTCTTTTCACCCGCATCAAATTGTGCCTGACCGCTTTTCAGCTGGGCCTCGCCTGCGCGAAGTTCACTCCACCCGGCGGCAAGTTTCTTTTCTGCCGCGTCAATCTGTGGCTGGGCATCCTCGATTTCCTTGGTGCCGTCAAAGAGCTGGGACCACCCTTGAGTGATCTGCTCTTTACCATCGGCCAGCTGCACCTTGCCGTCGGCTATCTGCTCTTTAGCCTTGTCAAGGTCTTGCTGTCCGTCAACCAGTTTTTGCTGAGCCTTATCCAGTTCCGGTTTGGCATCATCAAGCTGCTTTTGCAGCTCGAAGGGACTCATGGCCTCGACAACCTGTGGGTGCAACGCCAGCTGCTCCAAGGAATCCTGAATCGCGGACTTTTGATCTGCGTTCAGCGCCCGGTTGGAACCTTCACGGAAGACGATGGTGCCTTGGCCGCCGGCCAAATCAGGCAACTCATTTTTCATCCGGTCCATGGTGCGCTGGGTTTCGGTGCCCGGCAGGGTGAAGGTATTAGACAGCTGTCCCATGAAGAGGGAGGCGCACACACCGATGGCGATGAAGGCGGCAATCCACATGGCTAGCATGCGTAGACGGTTTTTATGCGCCCACGAGGCGAGGCGGTAGAGGTATGTAGCCATGGCTTAGTCTTCCTGAGGCGAGGTTGAGGCAGTTAAGAGCAGCGAGTCAAAACCCGCGTCGAGCATTTCCATGGCGCGGGTGATCAGCCGGTGGAAGGAATTGATGAGTTCATCGGAGATATGGAGTCCCGAGGCGCCAGGATCGGGTAGCTGGTCAATCCAGGTATCAAACGCTGCCTGCCCGGCGCCCAGGGTCGCGTGGGTAAACACGCGGATCGAATAGGCATCTGCCTGCGGATAGCGCGAGGCTACCTTCGCGATGACCTCGCCGGTGGCGCTTTGCCAGGCGATGAAATTTGGTGGGTAGCAGCCGCCGCTGGCCTGCTGGCGAAGATAAGCCCCAAATTGGGCGACTTGGCCTAAAAGTTCGGTGGCCCGCTCGGATTGCAGTGCGCGCACCACCGCTTGCATGAGCGGAAGATGCTCGGTCAGTGGGGATAGCGTCTCCACCATATGCTCGAGTACCGCATGCAGCGGATAGGAAAGGATTGCATCCACGGAGGGGAAATAATTAAACAGCGTGCGCCGGGAGATGCCGGCGGCTTCGGCGATTTGGGTGGCAGTTATGGCGGTGCCGTGACCCTCGCGTAGCAGCTGCAACGCCGCATCGACGATCGCTTGATGCGTCGCCTGCTTATTGAGTTCGCGGCGGGTGCCGGTACCTTGGGAAGTCACATAATTACACTACGTGCAAACTTGCACGCTGTGCAAAATGAAAAGTGTGTTCTGCACCACGAATTAGGCTGTGCATTAAAAAATCAAGCGGCCAGGACACACCACGATGGGTGAATGCTGACCGCTTGGATGCTCCGGCAGATAAACCGGGGGACAAATTAGCTGGTTACCGAGTTTGCTTCGGGCTGGACAGCAGTTGCCGCCACGGAGTCGTCGGCGAAGGGATTGCCGTTACGCGGTGCATTGTAGAGCTCCATGTTCAGGATGCCTTCGCGCTTGGCGACGATGGTTGGCACTAAGGCCTGACCGGCGACGTTCACCGCGGTACGGCCCATATCGACGATCGGATCAACGGCGAGTAACAGTCCCACGCCAGCCAATGGCAGACCCAAGGTTGAAAGGGTCAAGGTCAGCATCACGACGGCGCCGGTGGTTCCGGCGGTAGCGGCCGAGCCCAATACCGATACCAAGGCGATCAGCAGGTAGTCGGTGAGGCCAAGATCGATGCCGAAGAACTGGGCGACGAAGGTCGCGGCAATGGCCGGGTAGATCGCGGCGCAGCCGTCCATCTTGGTGGTGGCACCCAATGGCACTGCGAAGGAAGCATAAGCCGAAGGTACGCCAAGGTTGCGTTCGGTGACCCGCTGGGTCAGTGGCAGCGTGCCGATCGAGGAGCGCGACACAAAGCCGAGCTGGACCGCAGGCCAAACCCCGGAGAAGTACTGCTTAATCGACAGTCCGTGGCTGCGCACCAGGACCGGGTACAGCGCAAAGAGTACAAGGGCCAAGCCAATGTAGATGGCTGCGGTGAACTTGCCCAGTGCGCCAATGGTGTCCCAGCCGTAGCTGGCTACCGCGTTACCGATCAAACCCACGGTGCCCAGTGGTGCAATGCGGATGATCCACCACAGCACCTT
This sequence comes from Glutamicibacter sp. BW77, assembly GCF_002332285.1. Taxonomy (NCBI): domain Bacteria; kingdom Bacillati; phylum Actinomycetota; class Actinomycetes; order Micrococcales; family Micrococcaceae; genus Glutamicibacter; species Glutamicibacter sp. BW77. The sequence goes on from NZ_NRGT01000073.1 coordinate 196,928, forward strand.
CTGAATGATCGAAAGCATCGAGGCGGAGAATGCGAGGAATGGTTCGGCCTGTTTGCCGACCTTCAGGGCTGCAATGCCCACGGCGATCGCAATGACCAAGATCTGCAACACGTTAAAGCTGATCGAGGTGGTAGCAACGCCCTCGGTCATCTTGGTGCTGGCACCTAGGCCTAAGAAGTTTGCTGGGATCAGGCCCGTGAGGAAGCCGAGCCAGTCCCCGGTCTTGCCGTCGTATTCGGCCGGGGCACTTTGGCCGGTATTGGCGCCAGGCTGCATGAACGCGCCCAACCCCATGCCGATGGTCACCGAGATGAGTGCGGTGATGCCGAACCAGAGCAGGGTCTGCCACGCGAGGCGTGCGGCATTGGTGACCTGGGCCAGGTTTGCGATGGAAGCAACCACGGCAAAGAAGATCAGTGGAATGACAGCGGTGCGCAGTAAGGCTACGTAGCTGGATCCTATAATCTGCAGTGCTTCACCCAGGGCATTGGGTGCGTCGGCGGTGCTGCCGGTGTACTTTGCGACTAGGCCGAGGATCAGACCAACGATCAACGCAGCGATAATCTGCGGACCGAAGCTGGTCATCCAACGAGGCAGTCTCGATGATGGTGCGGAGTTAGACATGAGTAAAACGGTAGGGGGGAAAAGCGGAACCATTGCAGTTAATGTTACGCAACATGACGCGCGGCGGTTATTCCAACGAAAGGGTGGCCATTTTGTGTGAAGGGTCACTGGAATGAGCCGAATTCTAGAGAAATCTTGGAATAAACCGATGCATAGTTTTCTTTTTGAAGCTGCGCTCAGAAAGCGCAGCGCGCAGGGGACTAACCGAGTTGATGGCTTTTGGGTACCAAATATGCATTAACTGAAAGCACCGGATCTGCCGATGACGAGCAAGAGCAACAAGATGGAGAGTTTAGATGAAGGTTTATATCACCAGTGTCTTGGTTGATGATCAGGCTAAGGCCGAGAAGTTCTACACCGAGCTACTCGGCTTTGTGAAGAAGCACGATGTACCCATGGATGAATATAAGTGGTTAACCCTGGTTTCACCGGAGGATCAAGGTGGGGTCGAAATTTTGTTGGAACCGGTGGCGCATCCGGCCGCGCGTCCGTTCCAAGAAGCCTTGTTTGCCGATGGTGTTCCGCTGACCTCATTCTCGGTTCAGGATCTGCAGGGCGAATTCGAACGATTGTCAGCCTTGGGCGTGAGATTTACCCAAGAACCAACGCAGATGGGACCGGTGAGTACCGCGGTATTTGATGACACCTGTGGCAATTTGATCCAGCTGTCCACCTATACGCCGTGAGGTTGGGTGGTTAAAACTGTTGGCTGCCAGAAGATCTGACAGCCAACATATTTGATTCGCTCGGGGCAGGGTTAGCCTAATAACGCGCGGTTGAGGGTATCGAGTCCTACGGACCCAAGCTTCAGCGCGCGGGTGTGGAAATCCTTGAGCTCAAAGTTTTCGCCTTCACGCGCGGCCACCTGGTCGCGTGCCTGTTCCCAGAGGCGCTGACCAATCTTGTAGCTCGGGGCTTGGCCCGGCCAACCAAGGTAGCGGTTGTATTCGAAGTCCAGCTGTCCCTCGGAGATATCCAGATTCTGTTTGAGGAATTCGTAGCCGTTGTCCGCGTTCCACGTTCCGGTGCCCCACTGGGAGGGTACTTCTAATCCAAGGTGTACGCCGATGTCGAAGACCACGCGAGCAGCACGCAATCGTTGCGCATCGAGCATGCCCATGTAATCGCCCGGGTCGTCGAGGTAGCCCAGTTGGTGCATCAAGCGTTCGGAATATAGTGCCCAACCTTCGCCATGACCGGAAACCCAGCACAGTAGTCGGCGCCAGCTGTTAAGCGTATCGGCCTGCAGCTGTGCGGTCGCGATTTGCAGATGATGACCCGGAACACCTTCGTGATACACGGTGGTCAGCTCGGCCCAGGTGGTGAACTGGTCCTCGCCAGGAGGTACCGACCACCACATCCGTCCGGGGCGTTCAAAGTCTTCGGAAGGGCCGGTGTAGTAGATCCCGCCGTCTTCGGTTGGAGCAATCATGCATTCGATACGGTCCATTGGCGCGGGAATCTCGAAGTGCACGTCGCGTAGTGCCACGATGGCCGCATCGGCCTTTTCCTGCATCCATGACTTAAGTGCATCGGTACCGTCGAGAGTGCGTTTCGGGTCGGCATTGAGGATCTTTTTGGCTTCTTCGATGCTGGCTGTGGGTTTGATCTTTTCAGCCACGCGCTGCTGTTCGGCGATGATCGCGTCCAGTTCGGCTACGCCCCACGCGTAGGTTTCTTCAAGATCTACTGCGGAGCCCAAGAAGCGGCGCGACATCAATGAATAGTATTCGCGGCCCACCGCATCGGCTTCTGGCGCTTGGGAAAGCAACTCATCGTTGAGTACCTGCGCGAGCTTTCGGTATGCATCTTTTGCGAGATTTGCTCCAGCGTCCAATGAAACAGAAAGGGACGGATCTAAGGCAGCTCCTGCGCTAGCTAACTTGTCAAAGAATCCACCGTCCTTGGCGTAGTCTGCGCATTGACCCATGACGATATTGACCTGACGCTTGGCAGAGACCAATCCCTTAGAAGCGGAATCTCGCAGCGATGCGATGTATCCGTCGATGGCTTGTGGAACGTTAACTAGGCGCATGCCGATAAATTCGAAGTCCTCCACGCGCTCTTGCGGCATGAGGTCAAAGATCGAACGGATTTCCTGCGCGGCGCAGGCAATGTTGTTTAATTCTGTGCGACCAGAAAGCGCAATCTCTAGATCTAATCCAAGCCTTTCTTGCATGGCATCGAGGGTGACCGCATCGATGTCATCTTGGGGCGTAGTCGTCTCCAGCGCGGCGAGGGTTTCGCGTATTAATTCAATCTGCGCTTCGGTTCCCCTGGGGGAGTAATCAGAGTAAGCGGCTTCGTATCCGGGTAACCCAAAAGAAACGCCGTATTCCGGGGCAAGCTCTAGGGTCTTAGCAAAGAAGTTTTCGGCAATGGCGTCGATGCGCGAAGGTATGCGCTGCGCTGTGGGAGATGTCATGTAGCTAACAGTAATTGATATGAAAGATTTGTTGAAGACTTTTAGGTTTTTTGCTGGAAGCTACTTCTTAAAATGAAATTCCCCGGTGATCTACCCAAAGGTAGAACACCGGGGAATTGCGGGTCGAATCGCTTAGCGTCGGCCTAGGCTCCAGCCCAAACGTGGAGACAGCGCCCGACGTTTGCGAAGTCGAGTCATACGCTCGGGCACCGCAGGAACTTCAATCTCCTCAGACGTGGCGCTCCCCATGGCGGTGAGTAGGGCGGTTACCGCCGCGAGTTCTTCTGCGGTGGGTTTACCCTTGGTCACCTGAATCTGTGCGGCCGCAGGTGCGGTGCTTTGCTCGGTCACTGGCTACTCCTTCAAAGGTGGATGCTGGCTGCGGAATCCGGCTTTACAGCGGGATATTGCCATGCTTCTTCGGAGGCAAGGTGGCATGCTTTTCACGCAGTGCGCGCAATCCGCGGACTAGCTGTAGACGGGTCTCGCTCGGCGCAATGACCGCGTCAATGTAGCCCAACTCTGCAGCCTGATAAGGATTAAGAAGCTCTGCCTCATAATCTTCAATGATCTGCTTGCGGCGCGCCTCGACGTCTCCGCCCTCGGCTTCCACTGCGGCCAGATCACGACGGTAAAGAATGTTGACCGCACCCTGTGCGCCCATCACGCCAATCTGCGCGGTAGGCCATGCCAAGTTCAGGTCCGCTCCAAGCTTCTTGGAACCCATCACGATATACGCGCCACCGTAAGCCTTGCGGGTGATTACGGTTAGCTTGGGCACGGTGGCTTCTGCATAGGCATAGAGCAGCTTCGCTCCGCGGCGGATAATTCCCTGGAATTCTTGGTCCTTGCCAGGCAGGAAGCCCGGCACGTCCACGAAGGTGAGCAGTGGGACGTTAAAAGCGTCGCAGTTGCGTACGAAGCGTGCGGCCTTCTCAGAGGCGGCGATATCCAAGGTGCCAGCAAACTGCATCGGCTGGTTAGCCACAATGCCTACCGTGCGGCCTTCGACGCGCGCATAACCAATCATCACGTTCGGTGCGTAGAGTGACTGCATCTCAAAGAAGTGCTCGTCGTCAACTACGGATTCAATAACCTTGCGCATGTCATATGGCTGGTTTGCCGAATCGGGGATCAGCGCATCTAGGGAGAGATCATCTTCATTGATTTCTAGATCTTCATCAAATTCCGCGGTCAATCCGTCGGCGAGGTTTGAGGATGGGAGGAAGTCCAGCAGTTCCTTGCAGAACTCCACCGCGTCTTCCTCATCGGTGGCTAGGTACGTGGAGGTGCCGGTGTTGGCGTTGTGCTGGCGTGCACCACCCAAGGACTCCATGTCGATCTCTTCGCCGGTGACCGTCTTGATGACATCTGGACCGGTGATGAACATGTGGCTGGTCTTGTCGACCATGATGACGTAGTCGGTGAGCGCGGGGGAGTAGGCGGCCCCTCCGGCGCTAGGACCCATGATCAAAGAAATCTGTGGCACAACACCTGAGGCATGAACGTTATTGCGGAAGATGTCGGCAAACATCGCCAGCGAGGCGACGCCCTCTTGGATGCGTGCTCCGCCGCCGTCGAGGATACCTACGATAGGGCAACCATTGCGCAGGGCGAATTCCTGAACCTTGACGATTTTTTCGCCGTTAACCTGGGAAAGTGAGCCACCGTATACGGTGAAATCTTGTGAGTAGACGGCGACCAATCGGCCGTCTACTGTGCCATAACCGGAGACCAGTCCGTCACCCAGTGGTTTCTTCTTCTCCATGCCGAAAGCAGTGGAACGGTGTGTCGCCAGGGCATCAAATTCGACGAAGGAATCTTCATCCATCAGCATGTTAATGCGTTCGCGGGCGGTGTGCTTGCCGCGTGCGTGCTGCTTTTCGATGGCTACCTCGCCCGAAGGTGCCTGCGCCAAGTTCTGGCGGCGGCGGAATTCGGCAAGCTTGCCAGCGGTGGTGGACAGATCGGTCACTTCGTCCGTCTCGGTGTGGCCCTGCGTCATACCTTCGGCTCCCTCGGGTTCTGCTGATGTGTAGGAATGGCACAAGAAAAATGCCAACTAAGTCAGTCTAACCGGGTTATTTGCGGTTTTTGTTGTAGGAAACTCACAAAACGCCCGTGGTGTGAACATGAAGCACACCAGAATAAGTTACTCATGAGTAGCTTAGCGCGGGAACATCGCGTAACCTAGGTCACATGACTAATGAATCGCGTAGTGAGATCGCCCCAGAAATAACTCGGCTCAAGGGCCGCACCGTGTTGATGAGCGGAGGTAGCCGCGGCATCGGACTGGCCATCGCGCTCGCCGCAGCTAAGGCCGGAGCCAACGTAGTCTTGCTGTCCAAAACCGATAAGCCACACCCCAGCTTGGAAGGCACCATTCACACGGCCGTCGAGCAGATTAATGCGGCCGGCGGGCACGGCTTGGCGGTTGCCGGCGACGTGCGTGAAGACGCGGACGTACAGCGCGCGGTGGATGCGGCGGTCGAAAAATTCGGCGGCATCGACATCGTCATCAACAACGCTTCGGCTATCAACCTGGCAAAAACCGATGATCTGGACATGAAGCGCTACGACCTGATGCAAGACATCAACGTGCGGGGGACGTTCCTGTTATCAAAAACAGCGTTGCCATACCTGCGTAAATCCTCACACGCGCATATTCTGACCCTCTCACCACCGCTGAATCTAGATCCACATTGGGCGGGACTTCACCTGGGCTACACCATGGCCAAATATGGAATGTCACTGACCACGTTGGGACTAGCCGAAGAACTCAAAAACGAGGGAATTGCGGTGAATTCGCTGTGGCCGGCAACGTTGATTGATACCGCCGCCATTCGAGCTATGCCCGGTGGGATGAAGATGATCCAAGCCGCTCGCACCACCGATATCGTGGCGGACGCCGCGGTGTGCATTCTTGCCAGTGAGCCACAAGGAGTTAGTGGGAATTTCTTCACCGACGTGCAGGTGCTCGAAAGGTGCGGAATCAGCGACCTGGAGAAGTATGCGGTAAATCCGCAGGCTGAACTCATCGAGGACATCTTCCTCTAAAAACAGGTTCCCCACGGAAGAGATGTCATAGGGTTAAAGGATGAACCCTGAAACCTCGGCGGCACGGGCAGCGCTGGACTCAGCCCCCTTAGAAGAGCTGGCCGCGCAACTGCGGCTGGGCTTCATCAAGGTAGTGACCAGCTCTGGCTCCACCAACACCGAACTTGCCCAACTTGCAAGCGACGGACTAGCTAGCCACCTGAGCGTGTACTTCAGCGAGCACCAGCAACAGGGCAAGGGGCGTTTGGGGCGCGAATGGGTGACACCGGCCGGGTCTGCGATCACCGTGAGCATTTTGGCCTCACCGGGCACTGCGATGGAGCCTCAGTCGTTGAGCTGGTACACGATGCTGGCGGCGCTGGCTTGGTCTCACGCAGTCCAAGAGCTAGTTCCAGTTAATGCGCGGATCAAATGGCCCAATGACTTACTTGCAGGTGACCGGAAAATCTGCGGGATTTTGGCCCAAATGGTGCAAACTCCCCAAGGCTTTGCCGTGGTGGTGGGCACCGGTATGAACGTAGACCAAGAGCCAGCTGAGTTACCTGTAGAAACAGCGACCTCGCTTCGCCTAGCCGGCGGTCACCGGGTGGATCGCTCGGCATTGCTTGCCGAATACCTGCGTCAGTTTGTTGCCCTCGACGCAGCATTCCGAGCGGTTGGCGGGCAAAGTGACGTGGCCATGGAGCCCTTTGGGAACCACTCACTGCGCGAACTGGTGGCGGAACGACTGGCGACCTTAGGCCAAGAAGTACGTGTGGAATTCCCCGATGGATCAACTCTGTTGGGTAAGGCAGTGCAACTGGCTGAGGATGGCGCACTTGTCGTGCAAGACGCTACGGGCCAAAGCCACCGGATTCTGGCCGGCGACGTACACCATGTGCGGCGCGCCGACGGTAAATACGCTTAACGAGCCAAGCGCAGAGTACGCGGACTAGTATTAGATGAGGTGACTGTTCGGAAGAACTTACGGTAGGAGGGGCGAGGAACTCGACGATGAAGGTGCCGTTACATGACAGGGAGCGCGTGGTCATCAAGACCCGAGAACATTCCCGAGTGTTACGCCAGCCTTTTGCCGTCTTTTTATTCCTCACCGCTGGGTGCGCGTTTCTACTCGGTTATCTCTCCCGTGAAGACCTTTCTGATTGGCTCACGAACGAATCCGAGCTCTGGATGATTTTATCCGCCGTACTGTGGTTCATACTTGTGCTGATCTGGTGTGTTACACCGTGGGTTCGTTGGTTACGCACCTGCATCGTGTTGACCACCGAGCGGATCTTATTCCGGACTTCCTATGGTCGCTCGGACCTAGAATCTATTGGTCTTTATTCCGTGCGTGATTTGATTGCGCACACCAAGCAACAGGCGGTAAGCACGAAACCCGGGACCTTAGACGTTGTATTAAGCCATGGACATGTGCGTATCATGCATGTGCCCGCAGTATCCTATTTCCGCACCTTAGCCATCGAGACGATGAACAACGTGCACCAGCATCAGAGAACAAACGCCGCGGTAGATACATCGAACAGTGAGGGCATTGGACAATGAGCACCGACAACTCCAATCCATCACGTCCAGACACCCCGCAGGCGGCTTCTGAGGCAGTCAAAGAAGCCCGCGAGCACACCCCTAATCCTGAGAACCCGGCGGAGCTAGACCCCATCGCCGAATTGGCCCAAGCCATGAAGAGTCCGCTCCAGGTTCCACATCATGCCTCGGACGCGGTCAAAAACCACATGGCCGATTTGGAGCACCGTCTCATTGGCGGGCAACGCGAGTTTAAACGTCGTGAGGTAGCCGCCGACGCCGGTGTTTCACTACTCTCGGCCCGCAAACTTTGGCGCGCCATGGGCTTTCCGGAGCTCGGCGACGACGAAGTCTTTTTCAGTGGACGAGACACCGAAGCCCTCAAGACCATGGTTGACCTGGTGCGCGAAGGAAAACTCACCGACGAAACCGCCATCTCGCTGATGCGTTCGGTAGGGCAAATGACAGACCGCATGGTGGTCTGGCAGGTCGAGGCGATCGTCGAGGATATGGTCGCCAACCAGAATATGAGCGACCGACAAGCACGCCGGCAACTCTTGGAAAGTCTGCCTGATCTCATCGGTCCGTTGGAAGATTTGCTGGTTTACTCCTGGCGTCGCCAGCTCAACGCCGGAATTCACCGTCTTGCACTACGCGCCGAAGCCGGAGTGGCGGCCTATAACCAAGATTCGGGTGACGACGACGGAACTCCACTGCCGCTGGCCCGCGCGGTCGGCTTTGCCGACCTAGTTTCTTACACATCCTTGTCGCGTCGGATGAACGAACGCACCCTCGCCCAAATGGTGCAGCGCTTTGAATCTAAGAGCGCCGAAATCATTTCCGTTGGTGGCGGCCGACTCGTCAAAACCATTGGTGACGAAGTCTTATTCGTGGCCGAAACTCCGCAGGCGGGAGCCCAAATCTCCTTGGCGCTTTCGCGTGAATTTGAAGCTGACGAACTGTTGCCGCGCACTCGTGTTGCGGTGGTCTGGGGACGTTTGCTCTCCCGGCTGGGAGATATTTACGGTCCCACGGTTAACTTGGCAGCTCGACTGACCTCGTTGGCGGAGCCCGGAATGGTACTAACCGACGCGGTTACCGCGAACACGCTGAAACAAGACGCACGCTTTATCCTCACTGCTCAAGAAATAACCTCAGTGCGTGGTTTTGGTGAAATTCAACCCTATGAACTCTCCGCTGGTGAGGGTGGCAGGCTGGTGCTGGACTAAATGGATTCTGAAGAGAACTTCGAAAGCTTCCGCCTGGCCGTCTGCGGTCAAACAGATGTCGGGCTCAAACGCCAGGACAATCAAGACCGCATCCTGATCACTGACGTGGTCCAGGCGGTGGCCGATGGGATGGGCGGACATGAGGCGGGCGAGGTAGCCAGTCAACTGGCAGTAGAAACCCTCGAAGAGCTGAACACCTTCAGCCTGAAAACCATAGCGCGCCGGTTACCGACCGTTGAGCAAGTTCAAAAACAGGTGCAACTGGCCGATGACCGCATCCGAGATGTGCTGGAATCGCGTGGTGGCACTACGCTTTGCGCACTGGCTTTGATCCGTAGTGCAGGGCCAGGCCGTGACCAGGTGAGCCAGCCAATGGTGATCCCACCGTGGACCGGTAGCTTTAAAATGAGCCAAAACACCGATGTGCTCAGCAAGATTACCCCCGAAATGCTGGCCGAACATCGGGCACGGACCGAAAAGGTCAGTGCCGAAACCCAAAGTAGCGCCGAGTACACCAGCTTGCTGTTGGTCAACGTCGGTGATTCGCGCGGTTATCGTCTACGGGGCAAGGAACTGCGTCAACTTACCCGGGACCACTCCGCAGTGCAAGAAATGGTGGACGCCGGTCAGATTACCGAGGCCGAGGCACGTAGCCACCCACACCGCAACCTGATCACCCGCGCCTTAGGTGCCGGGGCCGACAGCCAACCGGATTTAACCGTATTGCAGCCGCGCATCGGTGATCGTTATCTGCTGTGCAGTGACGGGTTAAGCGGGGAATTGACCGAAGAAGCAATTCAAGAAATTCTTGTTGGCTACCCGGAACGAGAAGCGGCTTCTCAAGTTTTGACTCAGGCTGCGCTGGAAGCTGGAGGCCGGGATAATATCGCGGTGGTAGTCATCGACGTGTTACCCGCCGCGGACTCTTAAACACGCGGTGCTCGCAAGAGTCAAAGCGTCGCTTAGTTGGGGCACAATTGGATACGTGAGTGAAAATCCAGTAACACCAACAGACTCCACGATGACCCCACCGGATAGCGTTCGCGAGCGCTATGCGACGCTGGTGGAACAAGTGCGTGCACATCGTGAGGCCTACTACCTGCAAGACGCTCCGATGGTCTCGGACGCCGAGTATGACCAGCTGTTCCACGACCTGCAGCTTGTGGAGAGTCAGTACCCGATTCTGATGGGCCAGGACTCACCCACGTTAGAAGTCGGCGGTGAGGTCAGCAGCGCTTTTGCTCCGGTAACCCATGCCAGCCGAATGTACTCGTTAGAGGACGTCTTTTCGCTCGAAGAGCTCACCGTGTGGCTGGAACGGGCCCAAGCCAACGCATTAAAGCTTCATCCCGAATCGCCCATGAAGTGGTTGTGCGAAGTAAAAATCGATGGGTTGGCGCTGAACCTGACCTATCGTGACGGAAAGCTGTTGCGTGCGGTCACCCGAGGCGACGGCACTACCGGTGAAGACGTGACACATAACGCGCTGACCATCGCCGATATCCCGCAAGAACTGAGCGGCAGTGGATACCCGCAAGAATTCGAAGTCCGCGGTGAGGTTTACATCGGCACCGATGATTTTAACGCCTACAACGAGATGCTGATCGCAGACGGCAAGGCGCCGTTGGCGAACCCCCGCAACGCAGCCGCCGGTTCGCTGCGCCAAAAGGACCCGGCACAGACCGCAAAGCGCCCACTGCGGATGTTTGTCCATGGTCTTGGTCGCAGTAAAGACTTTGCAATGACGCACCAGTCCGAAGCCTATGAGCTGATGCGCGATTGGGGTCTACCAGTTTCTCCTTACGGTCGGGTAGTCACCTCACTTTCCGAGGTCACCGACTTTATCGCCGAGAATGGTCAAAAACGCCATGAGCTGATCCACGACATTGATGGAATTGTCATCAAGGTTGATGACCTGGCCACACAAGAACAGCTAGGTTACACCTCGCGTGTGCCACGCTGGGCGGTGGCCTACAAATATCCGCCGGAAGAAGTACACACCAAACTACTCGATATCCAGGTGCAGGTCGGTCGCACCGGACGAGTGACTCCCTTCGGCGTGATGGAGCCGGTGCTCGTGGCCGGTTCCACCGTCGCGCGCGCCACCTTGCACAACCAAGAAGTTGTTAAGGCTAAAAACGTGTTGATCGGCGATACCGTGATCCTGCGTAAAGCCGGAGACGTGATCCCAGAGATTGTTGGTCCAGTGCTCGCCTTGCGTGAGGGCAATACGGAACTGCGTGAATTCGTGATGCCTACTTCTTGCCCGTCTTGTGGTCAACCACTGGCGCCGGCTAAGGAAGGCGACGTAGATATTCGTTGCCTCAACGCTGAATCGTGCCCGGTACAGCTCACCGAACGAGTAGCCTACCTCGGTGGGCGCAGCGCATTGGACATCGAGGCGCTGGGCTACGAGGCTGCCGCGGCGTTGACCAGTGGGCCGGGTGAAGACCCCGCCACTCAGGGCGGATTGATTTTGCCGGCTGGCGCAGGTCCGCTCCACAACGAAGCCGAACTTTTTGATCTGAAAGAAAAGCTTGAGCAGCTTGCCGAGGTGAAAGTCTGGCGCGAAAAACGCTCCAAGGGTGAAGGCACCGGAAAATTCGAGCTGGTTCCATACTTCTACACCAAGGCCACGGCGAAAAAGCCGTCGGCACCTACCAAGAGCACATTAAAGCTCTTCGAAGAACTGGAAAAGGCTAAGAGCAATCCACTCTGGCGCGTCTTGGTCGCCCTGTCGATTCGTCATGTTGGACCCAACGCTTCACGCGCCATTGCAACCCGCTACGGGTCTATGGACGCTATCCTGGAAGCCTTGAAATCACCGACGGCAGTGGATGAGCTGAGTCAGATCGATTCGGTGGGCTCAATTATTGCCGAAGCCTTGGTCGACTGGTTCAAGGTTGATTGGCATCGTGACATCGTCACCCAGTGGCAAGCCGCCGGGGTGAAGATGGAAGATGAGCAAGACGAAAATGTCATCAAGCATCTAGATTCATTGGCCATTGTGGTCACCGGTACGTTGGAGAACTTCTCCCGGGACACCGCTAAAGAAGCAATCATTATTCGCGGTGGAAAAGCCACCGGGAGCGTTTCCAAGAAGACAGATTTTCTGGTGGCCGGCGAGGCCGCCGGGTCAAAGCTTGATAAGGCGCAGTCCCTAGGCGTGCCTGTACTGGATGAGGCTGGCTTTGTGGTGTTGATTGAACAAGGACCGGATGCTGCGCGCGAGGTCGCAATAAAGGCAAGTGAAGGAGCCTAAGTGGAGAACAAAAAGATAGCGCATGACCCACTGGTACTTTTGGCACGTCGTGCTGCTGCTGCCGGTGCCCAGGTACTTTCCGGCCGTGATGAGGAAAAGTTTAATACGGATGAAAAGTCGGCTGTGGGGGACTGGGTTACCGATTTTGACCGCGCGGCGGAAGAAGCCATCCGTGCCACGATTTTCACCGCACGTCCTAACGACGAACTGACAGGTGAAGAATTCCCCAGTCAGAAGCCGGCTAATCCCAGCGGCTACCGCTGGAGTATTGACCCACTGGATGGCACGACAAACTTCGTGCGCAACATCGCGTATTACTGCTCCTCGGTAGGCGTATGCCAGAGACAAGATGATGGTACCGACTTATGGGTGGCAGCAGCTATCGTTGCACCCGCGCTGCAGGTCGAATACTTCGCCGGACGGGGGCAGGGAGCTTGGAAGCATGATCTACGTACCAAGAAGATCACCCAGCTCACCGGCCCGGTCGAGTCGGATGCCAAATTGTTGGGTACCGGCTTTGGCTACGACGCAGAACGCCGTGAGTTCCAACTAAGCGTACTGACCGAACTGCTGCCAGATTTTGTCAATATTCGCCGGATTGGTTCGGCAGCCTTGGACTTGTGTTTGGTCGCCGAGGGGTCTTTGGACGCCTACGCGGAATTTGGAACTCAAGAATACGATTGGGCTGCCGGTGCCTTGATCGCTGAAGAAACTGGCACCCCGGTGGGACGACCGGTGGGATACCCCGGTTGGCAATATGCCGGACTGGTTGATACCAGCAAACTGGTTAGCCCTAAAGTGTAGTTAAACATTTCTGGCTCGTACCTGCGCCCCTTCTAAAGGTAGCGGTACGAGCCAGAAGTGTTTTTGGAGCGGTTAGCTGAGCATTGCTATCCAACCGCTAAGGTAGCTCACGGCTATGCCAACAATGACGCCGCCGCAGACCTGCGAGGGGGTATGTTGTTGGCTACGAATGCGGGACCACGAGAGCACCGCGATAAACGCCAGGACGGGTGGGACCAATGCCAAACTCGTACAAAGTTGTAGCGCCACGTAGCAGCCGACCGCCATGTGCACAGAGACCTTCCACCACAGGTTAATCACTGCCACCATTAGCAGCCCGGCCAAGATGGAGAGTACTTCAACAAATATCCGCTGGCTCGCGCCCATCAGGCTAAGCAATAGGAGTCCGAGCCCAATCGATACCGCGGTGAGGGCGAATATTTTATGGCGTTGGCCGCGCCTGGTGACGTGTAAATCGGTCACTGTTCCGCGGTAGGTGGACCACAGCAGATACAGCCACGGAAGAACCATGGTGAAAGCTGTGGCAACGCATACTTCAACCCAGGAGACTTCGCTGTGCCGCAAGGGCGTAGAAAGCAACAGCAAGCTGGCTAAGATCACTGGGGTGAAAATATGCGAGAGGAAAAGCGCAATTTTTCCGATACGGTCATTACGGGAATCGAGTCGCTGAATTTGAGCGGTAATGAGACGGTCCCTTGCTTGTTGGCTCTGTTGGCTCTGCCCTGCGAGTCTAAATGCGGGCGACCTTAAGCCTATAAGTAGCGTCTAAGAAACCGCGCCGTTGGGACACGCGAGGAAAATAATTACTTCCTGTCACGGCTGAATCCTAGCTATCAATTCTTTTTATACGTAGGATTGAATAAAAGAGTTATCAGGTCACAGTCGTGATCCTCGAAAGTAAAGTGTCTATTGCCTGCGACCGTTCCGAGATTCTGCGTCATGGACATTCAGACGGAGTGGCAGGCGCTGGAAAGGTAAAAATCTTGAAGAGCAGTCCGAAGAGAATTTATGCTTTAGCAGGTGCTATCACGCTGATGGTGCCTCTACTTTTAGCTACAGGTTGTTCCAAGGCCCAAGATCAGTGTTTACCTGAAGCCATGTCTCTTTCTGAAACGACGGCCCGGCCAGGAGCGACGATTACCGTCGCAGCGCCCGCTGCCAAGTGCGATCTGGGTTACGCAGAGGGCAAGGAATATACACTCCAGCTAATTTCGGAGTACTCCGAAAAAGATCCAATCAAGGCGCGAGAAATTCGTGTGAATACCGATGGTTCTTTCAGCGACGAAGTCCCGATCCCTGTGGAGTTCCCCCAAGGGGCAGCCATATTGCTAATTTCAGGTAGTCCATATGACGAGTGTGGGGACTTAGACTCCTGCGCCGCATACTCTCACTCGTTCACAGTTACTGCCGACGAGGACGAGTCAGCACCGAGCGTCCTTGATCATCTAGATACTCTGTTGTTTGAGCCTTAATTTTCCAAAAGAAATTTATTTCGCTGCCTGATCAGCTGAGGCATGTACCAGCCTAAAACTAACCTTTCGGCCACCCACCCAAGGGGGCCGAAAGGGGCCGCAAAACTGACCCGATCAATCATCATTGTCTTGCCGTCTACGTCAAAGAATTCATGGACATGATGGAATGACTTAAACGGTCCACGCAACTGTTCATCAATGAACATGCGAGCTGGATCCATAGCCGTGATTTTCGTGGTGAGCCGAAACGGTATCCCAAAATGTCGGGCCTTCCACGTGACCTGCTCACCGAATGAGATTAAGCCACTTTGCACTCCAGCGACAGCTTGTTCCTTTGTCTGAGACATTGAACCTAGGTGCGCGTCGATGCTCCGTGAACGGTCAAAAAGTTCGGTTCGACTCATCTGAGTGTGGGTGACGCATTCGAAATAGACTGCCATAGTTCTTAGTCTTGCACTCCCGGTAGGCCAATGACCGTATTGAATAGGCCTAGTGGACCCGCAGGTTCTCTAAGCTGATGCCTTCCGCCGCATCATCGTAGTAGGCACGTTTCTTAAGACCGGCCGCGGCGGCTTCGTCGAGAACAACCACAGCGTCTTGGTGAAGTTGCAGAACCGACCCCGGGCACGACGCGGACAGTGGCCCTTCGACGGCTAGCGCCACGGCTTCTGCTTTAGCTTCTCCCGTAGCCACGAGGACTAGACGTCCAGCTTCCAAAACAGTACCCAGACCTTGGGTCACGCAATGGGTAGGAACGTGTTCGATGCCGTCGAAAAAGCGTGCATTGTCGATACGGGTTTGCGCGGCTAAACGCTTGATACGGGTACGGCTTCGTAAAGCGCTTCCCGGTTCGTTAAACCCCACGTGGCCGTTGCTACCAATGCCAAGAATCTGGACCTGTACGCCACCGGAAGCCTTGATAGCCTGGTCATACGCATGTGCTGCGGCTTCGATTTCCTCGACAGAATCTGCCATTCCGCGAGGAGTGTGTAGACCGCTGACGGGCAAGCCAAAAGTGTTGCACACTTCGGTGATCAGAGTCTGACGGTAGGAGAGCTCATGGGTATCGGGGATGCCGATGTATTCGTCCAAGGCGAAGCCTTGCGCGTTGGAGAAATCTGCTCGTCCTTCGGCAACCGCCACACGTAACTCGCGATATAGGCCCAAGGGGGATGAGCCCGTAGCGACACCGAGTACGGGATTTTTTCCATGCCCGTGGTGTGCTAACCCAGCAAGGACGTTATCTGCTGCAATGCGAGCAACATGTTCCGCGGATGAACCAATGAGAACGCGCAAGTCGTTCACTCTCCGATCTGATAGTGAAAAATAAAATTAGTGAGGGCAGGCTACGCGCCGCAGCGCAAATCTTTGGATCTGAACCAAAATGTTGTCCCTTACAAATTGAAATTATTGGGTTGTGTCTGTACTTCTCTAAAACTTCTCACCGCACCGAAGACAGCTAAAAATCAATCCGATTAGGGGTGATTAGAAGGAAAGTTACTTCCTCAGCCATTGACGTGGTGTAGGCGAGCACAACATTGTGATCAAAGAGAAAGACCATATGCCCGAGGGCAATGCTTACTAGTTTACTGGTTGCTGGCAGACAGCACAGCAACGCTGTCTTTTATTTCATGTCAAACCATCACAACTTCTTCATGCCTTCGGCACCGGGTCGCTCATCCGTGAATTCACGCGGAAAGACTTCACTAAACAGAATTCGAAGTGGCGACAGAACCCGCACAAAGGGCTCTGAAGATTCAGAAATGGTGACAAAATAGTAGAACTATGTCTGAAATTGATGATGCCAAAGTTACCAGTAGCCCATTACTGATCGAAGCCGCTACCGTGGCCGACTATGAACGAATTGGCCAGCTAACGGTTGATGCGTACGTGCAGGCCGGGCACTTTGCTGATCCGCAGCACGAATACCTAAAGTTTGTTCGCCAGGTTGCACGAAGGGATAAATACTGCGACATTTTGGTAGCGCGCAAGGATGGTCATCTTGTTGCCTCAATGACCCTCATTCAAGCCGGTAATGAATATGCTGACATTGCGCTTGAAGGCGAGCTAGAAATCCGTATGCTCAGCGTTGATCCGGGCGTACAACGCACCGGTGCTGGCAAAGCGATGGTGGTGGCTGCGATTAACTTTGCCCGCCAACTTGCCGATGTACATACTGTCTCGCTAACCACCGGTGAACGTTGGTTAGCAGCACGAAGTCTTTACGAGTCACTGGGATTTATCCACCGAGCCGAACGTGATTGGGTAGTGCCAAATACCGATATCCGCCTTGTGGTGTATTCGCTGAACTTAGCTGACTAAGCCGCATATCGAACGCTGACATGTGGCGAGCCGTTCTAGCGTGCTGCAGTTCGAAGTGCATAGACTGACGCCATGCGTCGTTTCCCCCGAAGTGTTGTTGTCCTGTCTGTCGCCGCGCTCGTTGCCAGTACCTTTACTGCGTGCAGCGCAGCAACGCCGGACCCAAAACCCGCGGCCGAGGCCTTAACAGCCGCGCTCGGTTCCGGGGACTTTAGTCAGGTGCCACTCGCTGGAAGCGACGCTAGCGCCGCGAACAAAAGCGTCGAAACAGCATTCGGTCCGATGGGCGACATCAAGCATACCCACACCGTGCTGAATGCAGCGGAAGACGAAGAAGCCCAAGACGGGGTGAAAACGGCTACCGCAACAGTGCAGACCACGTGGGATGTTGACTCCTCCGAGAACGACCTCACCTATGAAACTCAAGCGGTCATGGAATTTGATCAGGACGCCGAGCAGTGGAAGCTGCGCTTTGACCCGGCGATTCTCGCACCCGACTTGGTCGCCGGAGAATTTCTTGACGCACGATTTAGCGAAGCTAAACGTGGACAGATTCTGGGTGGTAACGGCAATGCCCTAGTAAAGAATCGTCCGGTGGTACGGGTAGGAATCGACAAGACCCGCACCGAGGCAGATCAGTGGGACTCCTCGGCACGGAGTCTGGCCAAATTGCTAGAGATCGATGAAGATTCGTTCGCAAATCGGGTCGAAAAATCTGGGGCCAAGGCGTGGGTGCAGGCCATCGTATTGCGTGATGACGCCAGCCGCGAGGTGAGCGATGACGAAATTACCGGGATCCCAGGTGCCGTCGCGCAACCTGATGAGATGCCCTTGGCGCCCACGCGTACCTTCGCCCGACCAATCCTTGGAAGCGTCGGACAAGCCACCGCTGAAATTATCAAAAAGTCTGAAGGCAAAATTCAGGCCGGTGACCAGGTGGGTCTTTCCGGTCTGCAATCGGCCTATAACGAGTCATTAGCGGGGGCCTCAGGCGTCACCGTTTCCCGCTACAACGCGGACCACGAGGCCGTGGCAGAACTGCTGAGCAGTGAACCGGTCGCGGGCGAAGACCTCAAACTGACGCTCAATGAAAATATGCAGACCGTTGCAGAGTCGTTGGTTGCTGAAACTGATTCAGCCTCCTCCATCGTGGCCATTAAACCTTCCACCGGCCAAATTCTCGCGGCCGCATCCGGACCGGAAACCAACGGGCTGAATACGGCGCTCAAAGGACGCTACGCACCGGGATCTGTCTTCAAAGTAGTCGGTGCCCTAGCAATGCTGCGTGACGGCGAAACACCCCAGAGCAAGGTGCAGTGCCCGGCAAGTACCGAGGTTGATGGCAAAAGTTTCAAAAACTATGACGGTTACCCAACCAAAGCGGTGGGTACGATTCCATTCGCAGAAGCCATTGCAGAGTCTTGCAACACGGTTTTCGTCAATGCAGGTAAGGGACTTGGCGCCAAAGCGGTGGCCGACGCTGCCAGCTCATTAGGGCTACTAGCAGATGATGGAACTGGAGCCGAAGCATTTATCGGTTCGGTGCCAGATGACTCCGAAGGTACCGAGTTGGCTGCAAACATGATTGGACAGGGCGTGGTGGAATCCTCTCCATTGGGCATGGCAACAGTGATGGCTTCCATTGCTAACGCCAGCACCGTGCATCCACAACTCGTGCTGAACCCGAAGGTCAAAGAACCGGCCAAGGCTAAGAGCGCGCTGACTGAAAAAGAAGCTGAGCAGTTGCAAGAAATGATGGCCGGCACGGTGGACCACGGAACGCTCAAAGCATTAAAGTCGGTTCCTGGGGCAAAAATTATCGGCAAGAGTGGTACCGCCGAATACGACGCCGAACGAAACGCGCACGCCTGGGTGATTGCCGCCCAAGGGGATCTGGCCGTCGCAGCCTTTGTCGAAGACGGTGATGGGGGCGCGCAGACTGCCGGACCGTTAGTTGCCGACTTCCTTACCAAAGTTGGTAAGTAATCACTGTTTAGCTTGCGGGGGTAACTGCCGCGAAATAATCGCGGGAGAGAACGCTGAAAATTAGCTGGTCGTGGAAAAGCCCCTGATGGAAATAGATCTCTCGTTCTCGTCCTTCAAGGATGAAGCCTGCTTTTTCATAAGTGCGTACCGCGCGAGTGTTAAAGGCGGCGACTTTCAGCCCTATACGGTTTAGACCCATCTCCGCGAAGCCGTATTTGAGCATTAGGCCGATGGCACGGGTGCCGTAACCTCGGTTTACCTGGTCACCGCCGAGCATGATCGCTAACTCGGCGGCTCGGTGCGGTAAGGATCCACCACTGAGCGTGATGTGCCCGATAAGCCGTCCATCCTAGCATTCAAAAATGCTAAACCCAGCATCACCGCTGTGGGGTTTATTTACGCTCCAACTAGCAAGCATTTCCGTCACCGATTGGGCAGGACGGGGTTTGATAATGCGTTGTTGTAACACTGCCCAACGCGGGTCATTCCACCATTGGGCAAGTTGCGCAAGATCCTCTGGTTCCACTTCGCGCAAATCCACCTGCTCATCACAGAGCAGGCTCTTTCCATAGTCTTGGGCCTGTTCCATTTGATTCCACTGCGCCTCACCGAACATGAAACCCATGCTATCTAGTCGACGCGGAAGTTTGTTAGTAAAGAGAAAAACAAACTATTTGTCAAAGAAGTGTGAACAACACTAGCCCTAGGCTCTTGTGTGCTCAGCGCGCGCTTGGCAGACTGAGCCCATGGGCATTATCTACAACACCTCCATGAATCCTTCAAAAAATGAGTTGCTCGCTAAGTGGCTGGTGACGCAGGATTTTTATGACGGTCAGGGCGCTCCAGACTTACAGGACGTCGGTGGCTTCCGTTTGGAGGATCCAGCCGGAGAAGTGGGTATGGAACTGCGCTTAGTCGCAGACCGTGCCGATCGCTCCGAGGTGATTTACCACGTGCCTTTCAGCTACCGAGCCGAAGCGCTGGAAGGCGCCGAGGCATATCTCGTGGGCACCAGCGATCACGGGATTCTCGGCTTGCGTTACATCTATGACGCGACCGGTGACCCGGTTTTTACTGCGCAGCTCAATGAACTTCTTGCCGGCCGGGCTGTCCCACAACATCAGAACAATTCCTTCGAAGAAGACTCAAATGTCCGGGTCTTAGGTAACGGGGTTAGCGGCACGCTTGAAGTGATTCGTCGCCCAGTCGCAGGCGAAGTAACCGGGCAAGGTGTGGTCGGTTCGTGGGAAAACGCGCTAGGCCAACCGCTCAGTGGTCTGGTATTGCGCATAGCATAACCGCTTGAAGACCAAATCGACCTAGCTGAGGGCGGGCAAGGGATAGACTTGTCTGTGAAACCCATCCGCCCACTTTAGGGAGATATATGTCTGCCATCAGCCGTGAGGACCTTGTGCATTTGGCACAATTGGCCCACATCGAGATGAGCGGCGCAGAGCTGGATAAGATGACCGGTGAGCTCGGCGTGATCGTCGATGCCATCGCATCTGTCAGCGAAGTCGCCTCTTCCGATATTCCAGCCACCAGCCACCCAATCCCGTTGACCAACGTGTTGCGTGAAGACGTGGTGGGGCAGACGCTGAGCATCGATGAAGTTCTGCTCAACGCGCCTGACTCGGACTCGGACCGCTTTAGGGTCCCAGCAATTTTGGATGGTGAATAATTCTGTGTCTGATCTGATTCGACTTTCCGCCACCGCGCTGTCAGCAAAGCTGCGCGCTGGCGACGTAACCTCCGTCCAGGCAGTCCAGGCTCACCTGGACCGTATCGCCGAAGTTGATGGTGCACTAAACGCCTTCCTGCACGTGAACGCCGAAGAGGCGCTCGCCGTCGCGGCCGAGGTGGACGCGATTCGCGCAGCCGGCGGAGCCGAAGCCGAAGCGCTGCACCCACTTGCCGGTGTACCAATTGCCATCAAGGACCTGATCGTCACCAAGGGCCAGCCCACCACCGCAGCATCGAAGATGCTCGAAGGCTGGATGAGCCCATATGACGCGACCGTGATCGAAAAGATCCGCGCGGCAAAGCTTCCAATGTTGGGCAAGACCAACCTGGACGAATTTGCCATGGGTTCGTCCACCGAGCACTCCGCCTACGGTGTGACTCGCAATCCGTGGAATCTGAACCGCATCCCCGGTGGTTCCGGCGGTGGCTCGGCCGCTGCAGTTGCCTCCTTCGAAGCCCCACTCGCACTGGGTACGGATACCGGTGGCTCCATCCGCCAGCCGGGCGCCGTCACCGGCACCGTGGGTGTGAAGCCAACCTATGGCGGTGTTTCGCGCTATGGTGCGATCGCCATGGCTTCCTCGCTGGACCAGATCGGCCCGGTCTCCCGTACCGTGCTTGACTCGGCATACTTGCAGGAACTGATCGGCGGGCACGACCCGAAGGATTCAACCTCGCTGCCAAAAGCCCTTGAAGGTCTGGTTGCTGCCGCGGAAGCTGGTGCCACCGGAGATCTGAAGGGTCTGCGCATTGGTGTGGTTAAAGAATTGCAGGGTGAAGGCTACCAAGCTGGCGTGCAGGCACGCTTCGAAGAATCTCTGGAATTGCTCAAGGGTGCGGGCGCAGAAATCGTCGAGGTTTCTTGCCCTAACCTGAAGTACGCGCTGGGCGCCTACTACCTGATCATGCCTTCGGAAGTCTCTTCCAACCTGGCCAAGTTCGACGGCGTGCGCTTCGGCAAACGCGTGCTGCCAGAATCCGGCCCAATGACCATTGAACGCGTCATGGGCTCCACCCGCGCCGCAGGTTTTGGCGATGAGGTAAAGCGCCGCATCATCTTGGGCACCTACGCATTGAGCGCCGGTTACTACGATGCGTACTACGGCTCGGCACAGAAGGTTCGCACACTGATTCAGCGCGACTTCGCCGCAGCATTTGAACAAGCAGACGTACTGGTGTCTCCAACGGCACCAACCGTCGCCTTCGAACTGGGCGAGAACGACAACGATCCATTGGCTATGTACCTCAACGACGTGGCAACCATCCCGGCTAACCTCGCCGGCATCCCGGGCATCACCGTGCCCGGCGGATTGTCTGAGGACCTGCCGGTGGGTATCCAGTTCTTGGCGCCTGCTTTCGAAGACGCCCGCGTGTACCGCGCGGGTGCCGCATTGGAAGCACTGCTGGAAAAGAGCTGGGGCCACACCCTGATCTCGCAGGCACCTGCCATTGATTCCGCGTCGATCGCGCCAAAGGCCTAAGGGGAGCACATGTCTAACTACACCGATGAACTAGTCGACTTTGATGTGGCACTGGAAAAGTATGATCCGGTGCTCGGCTTTGAGGTCCACGTAGAGCTCAATACCAAAACCAAGATGTTCTCGGACGCCCCGAATGCCTTCGGCGACGCCCCGAACACCAACGTCACCCCGGTAGACCTGGGTCTGCCAGGCGTGCTGCCGGTGGTCAATAAGACCGCGGTGGAGTACTCCATCCTGATCGGCCTGGCACTGAACTGCAAGATCGCCGAGCGCTGCGGTTTCGCCCGGAAGAACTACTTCTACCCGGACACCCCGAAGAACTTCCAGACCTCCCAGTATGACGATCCGATCGCGTACGACGGCTGGATCGACATCGAACTGGAAGACGGAGAGATCTTCCGTGTGGAGATTGAACGCGCTCACATGGAGGAAGACGCCGGAAAGCTAACCCACATGGGTGGATCCACCGGACGTATCCAGGGTGCGGACTACTCGCTGGTTGATTACAACCGTTCAGGTGTGCCGCTGGTTGAAATCGTCACCAAGACCATCGAGGGCGCCGGCAAGCGGGCGCCGGAGCTGGCCAAGGCCTACGTGGCCGCCATCCGTGAAATCGTGAAGAACCTCGGGGTATCGGATGCGAAAATGGAGCGCGGCAACGTGCGTTGCGACGCCAACGTTTCGCTGATGCTCAAGGGAGCGGACAAGTTCGGTACCCGTACCGAAACCAAGAACGTAAACTCGTTGCGTGCCGTGGAGCACGCGGTGCACTTCGAAATTGAACGCCACGCAGCGGTGCTCGATTCCGGAGCGAAGATCGTTCAGGAAACCCGTCACTGGCACGAAGACACTCGCAGCACCACCTCGGGCCGTCCGAAGTCGGATGCCGATGACTACCGTTACTTCCCGGAGCCGGACCTGGTGCCAATCGTCACCACTGCCGAATGGGTTGAGGAACTGCGTTCGCGTCTGCCCGAGCCGCCGGCAGATCGCCGCAAGCGACTGAAGGCCGACTGGGGTTATGCGGACAAGGAATTCCGTGACGTGGTCAACGCGGGCGTGCTCGACGAGATCGAGGCAACCATTGCCGCCGGTACCAGTGCCGCGGTAGCCCGCAAGTGGTGGATGGGCGAGATCGCCCGTCTGGCCAAGGCTGCGGACAAGGAAATTGCGGATCTGGGGGTCACCCCGGCAACCATCGTTGAGCTGAATTCGCTGATCACCTCGAAGAAGATCAATGACAAGATCGCCCGCCAGGTGCTGGAATTTGTGGTTGATGGCGAAGGAACTCCAAACGAGATCGTTGAGAAGCGCAGCCTAGCTGTGGTCAACGACGATGATGCGTTGGGCAAGGCCGTGGATGAAGCTATGGCCGCCATGCCGGACGTGGTCGAGAAGATCAAGGGCGGCAAGATGCAGGCCATCGGCGCCCTGATGGGACCGGTTATGAAAGCCACCCGCGGTCAGGCCGATGCCGGTCGCGTGCGCGAAATCGTGATCGAGAAGTTGGGTCTGTAAGACTCATCCTTCGGTACTAAAACAGCGAACCCCGAATTCCTTTCAAAGCAATTCGGGGTTCGCTGTTTTTCTTCATAAGCCACGATGTTCCGGTGATCGCTCGCGGGCGTTGCCAGAGTTCGGAAGTAATACTCGGATCAGTCTGGCCATCGCCGCCTCTGCGGGCGGTTTCGTGTGGCGGCGCTCGCCAGACGGTGCCGTTTTTTAGAATGGTGAATCTTATAGCGTGGGCGGGAGCGGTGGGATAGTGGAGAAGAGCTTCGAAGTTCAACTCGCTGGCACCCGCGTTGCCGGAGCCGGCCCAGATCACCATTTGACCTCAGGATGCGGCCAACGCGCGCGACACGCGATTGACGTTACGGGATTTAGTTTTTGCCGGAGCGTGGGTCCGGGGAATGGTCTTCACCGCGGGCTAGGGAGTGTTCGGAAATGAGCGAACCAATGAGCAGGGTGCCTGCGGCGCATATTCCGGGCACATAGGATGCAAAGCCGGAAGCGCCGCTAAGTAGCCAATGAGTTACGGCAAAAACCGCAAATGCCAAAGCGAGGCAGAGGAGCAGGGATCCCCATTTAGTTTTTTCGCTCACGCCATCGTCTGGTTGTTCCGATTCGTTTTTAGCCTTTTCTTCCAAGCCAAACCAAGCAAGCATGCGACTCACGAAGCCCTTCTGTGCATGTCAGGTAATTCAATCCAAGTTCAAACTGACTGGTTCCTATTAGAACTACCATCTTCACAGTACGTTGCTTTGGCGGCCACGGCTATCGTCAATTTGGATGATTAACATCCCTTTGAGCGTTCGGTGAAGGGGGTTATTTCTCGGAATTATGCAGCCAGTGGCCTTAAGCTCCAGTGTTCGAGCACGCGTTCTAGGGGGCTTTGTACTGTTTCTGAAAAACGAAAAAGAGAACCCGCCAATCGACGAAGGAAATAGGCCTCCCTTCACGACGCTAATACTATGCCGGACAGCAAATCCTAAATTTCCTATTCACACAACGCGAAAATCAGTCACTTGCCTAGGCCTATGCCGAGCTGCCAAGCCAAACTGAAGACAGAAACGCGGTACTAGTCATGAGGTCCGCATCTAGAACTCGAGCGCACTGAACGAAAACCGCAAGGTAGCGGAAAGCACGATTGTCCCGCACGTTATTTCCACGCACGCTATTACCGAACAGATGACACGGATGATTTTGCCGCGAAAAGTGGATGAAAAATCTCCCAGATCTAGTCTCGGATTCTCGTACCGAGCGGAATGCGCGCGATCGCTTTGGCGGGATTGATTTAGCATGGAGCAATGACCTTCCAAGAAATGGCCGTTTCGGCAAAACCTGCGGCGGAAGTGTCTATTGATCGGGCGTTGGTGCGCGAATTGATCTGCGCGCAAGCGAGTCAGTGGTCCGGAAGAACTCTGACTTATCTGGCTACCGGGTGGGACAACGAGGTTTACCGTTTGGGTGATGATTTACTGGTGCGACTGCCTCGTCGTGCACTCGCCGAGAAGATCGGGCACAAGGAGCGGAAATGGTTGCCTCGCCTGTCGTCCGACAGCGGCTTGGATGTGGGGGCTCCGGTATTCATCGGGGAGCCGTCAGCGGACTACCCGTTCACCTTTTCGATCTGCCGTTACGTCCCTGGCATCAGCGCGGCGACGCTGGGGCGAAGGCAACGTGATGCCTATGCGCCGGCTTTTACCGACTATTTGTCGGTGGTGCATGGCCCTGCCCCCGAAGATGCGCCACGCAGTGAATTCAGAGGCTGCGAATTGCAAGTAGTGGATCAACGCACCAGAGAGCAGATCTCCCAGCTTCCAACGACGTACCGACGCGGTGCGCAATTCATCTGGGAACAGTCATTAGAAGCTGATGCCTACGGCGGGCCGCCACGCTGGCTCCACGGCGATCCGCATCCGCACAATACGATTGTGACCACCGGTGGTGGCAAGGCTGAACTGTCCGCATTGGTGGATTTTGGAGACCTCTGCGCCGGAGATCCCGCTTCGGATCTGGGAATGCTGTGGATGCACTTTACCGAGCCGGTGCGTGATCAAGAGTTGCGTCGGTACGCTGCAGATCGCGGGACAGCAATGTGGCTGCGGGCGCGTGGTTGGGCACTGCGCTACGCCATGCTCACCGCGCCGCTGGGCACCGCCGACCCCTTGGGACGAATCGGCTTGGATACCCTGAATATGCTGCTGAAGAGGTGAGTGTGCCGGAGCGGCTGATCCGGATCTTAGATGTTGATGCCAAAACGGCCGTTTCCGGAGGCCCCACGGATCGTCCCTGCCGGGGGTTTTCTGGGGCGCTAATTCGACGAGACTAGCGCGGGGAGTTCGCCCATGCTGGTGAAAATGTGGCTGGCACCCGCGGCGGTCAGCGCCTGAGGGCTGGTGCTGGTCGGGCCGCCCGAGCAATATCCGTACACGGTGGCCCCGGCGGCGACACCTGCGGTGACTCCGGTGGCGGTATCTTCGATTACCAGCGCCTGACGCGGATCGACCCCGAGCGCAGCTGCAGCCGCCAGATAGACATCCGGTGCCGGTTTACTGCGCGGGTATTCCATGCCGCTGAACACCCGGTCGCCGAAAAACGGTGCCAGCCCGGTGAGCGAGAGCTGCATTTCCACCTTGCCGCGATCGGCCCCGGTGGCGCAGGCGATCTTGTTGCCGTAGCTCCCGGAAATTTGCGCGACTGCTTCCAGAGCGCCGGGAATGGGCTGCAGGTTCGCGCGCAGCGCCTCGTCGCGTCGTGTCCGGAACCGGGAGATCCAGGCGTCGTCGATGCGGAATCCGGTGTGGGCGAGAATTGGCTGCCATTGATCTTTCAATGCCTTGCCGATGAAAATCTGGATGCATTCTTCCTGGCTGAGATTCCATCCAAGCTCGATCAGCATCTGGCGCAGCACCGCGTTAGTGAGGGATTCGGAGTCCACCAGGGCCCCGTCGCAGTCAAAGAGCAGAGCGGAGAATTTTGGGTTCATCGGTGGTTCCTTTTTGAATCCGAATGCGGAGGCTAGGAGACGGGGAGCTGATGCAGGGTCCGGGCCAGCGGGGCCAGCTCGGGTAGTTTCTCGGCATCGTTGAGCACTCGTTCCAGCGTTTCATCGTGAATCGGTTTGGCCCTCAGGTACAGCTCCTGGCCAGCTTCGGTCAGTTCGGTGTAAATGCCGCGCCGGTCATCGGCGCACAGCACGCGCGAGAGCAGGTGCCGGTCCTCCAGACGGGTGACCAGCCTGGTGGTGGCGCTCGGGCTTAATGCGGTGGCTCGGGCTAACTGCGCCATGCGCATATGCCATCCGTCTTGCCGGTTCAGCGCGTCCAGCAGTGTGAACTCGACCACGGAAAGGCCGGCGTGAGCGGTGAGATCCTTTTCCAGTGCGGCCTCGATTATTCCGTGCAATGCCGCCAAAGTGCGCCATCCGCGTGAGCGGATTTCAACGGCGTCATCTGCGATTCCCATAACAACTCCCATATTTGTTGCTTGCGCTCATTACTTGCGTGTGCAACTATTATATTCATCGACGCAATAACAAGCGTCTGCAACTAATTTCTTCCAGCTTATCAGGAGTAACGTCATGCCGCTCGGACTTATTGCGTTGGCCCTCGGTGCCTTCGGCATCGGGCTCACCGAATTTGTGATCATGGGCCTGCTTCCGGAGGTGGCTGCGGACTTCGCCGTCAGCGAGGCAGCCGCCGGCTGGCTGATCTCCGGCTACGCGCTCAGCGTGGTGGTCGGTGCGCTCGGACTAACTGCAGCTACCGTGCGATTGCCGCGCAAACCCGTGCTGGCCGGCCTGCTGGTGCTGTTCATCATCGGTAATACGCTCACGGCCGTCGCCGCGACCTACGAGGTCGCCATGCTTGGCCGCGTCATCGCCGCCCTGTGCCATGGCGCCTTCTTCGGCATCGGGTCCGTGGTCGCCGCCGATCTGGTTCCCGCCAATAAGAAGGCGGGTGCTATTGCCATCATGTTCACCGGACTCACCGCAGCCAACGTACTGGGCGTGCCTTTTGGCACTTTCCTAGGCCAGCAGGCAGGGTGGCGTTCCACCTTCTGGGCGATCTCAGGCATCGGCGTGATCGCGCTGATCGGCATCCTGGCGCTGGTACCGGTACTTAAGCAGGCGGCTGAAGCAATCTCGCTGCGCAGCGAGCTGGGAGCCTTCAAATCCCGGCAGGTCTGGCTGTCGCTGGGTGTGACGGTGCTCGGTTACGGCGGCATGTTTGGTGCCTTCACTTATATCGCTTACACCCTGACCGAAGTCTCCGGATTTAATTCCCATACCGTGCCGTGGCTGCTGGTCCTCTTCGGTGCCGGTCTGTTCGCCGGCAACTGGCTAGGTGGACGCATGGCCGACAAGAACATCGACCGCACCCTGCTGATCTTCATTGGCGCATTGCTCGTGGTCCTCATTGCCTTCGGCGCGCTGGCTACCAGTCAGGTGGCCACCATCGTGGCGTTGTTCCTCATGGGTGGTTTTGGCTTCGGTACCGTGCCTGGCCTGCAAAGCCGCATCATGCGCTACGCAGGCTCAGCACCCACCTTGGCCTCCGGCGCAAACATCGGCGCCTTTAATGTCGGCAACGCCCTGGGTGCCTGGGCCGGCGGCATGGGCATCGCCGCGGGACTGGGCTATACCTCGCCAATCTGGATTGGCGCCGCGATCACCGTCGCCGCGCTGCTGCTGATGCTGTTGGCCATGAACCTGGCCAAGAAGGCCCCGGTCGTGGCGGAACTGACCCCGGTTAACTGACCCCCCAATTTTCACTGATCCACCACACAATTTAAGGAGTTAGAAATGACGACAGTTATTCCCGCCGTTACCCTGAATAACGGCGTGCAGATGCCGCAGATCGGCTTCGGTGTCTTCCAGGTTCCGAACGAAGAAACCACCACCGCCGTGGCCGCCGCACTGAAGGCCGGCTACCGCCGTGGCCGCCGCACTGAAGGCCGGCTACCGCAGTATTGACACCGCAGCGATCTACGGTAACGAAGAAGGCGTGGGCAAGGCGTTGGCCGAGTCCGGCATTAACCGTGAGGAACTGTTCATCACGTCCAAGATCTGGATCTCGGACATGGGCTACGAGCAGACCTTAAAAGCATTTGACGAGAGCCTGCAGCGCCTGGGCCTGGATTACCTGGACTTGTTCCTGATCCACTGGCCGGCTCCGGAGAAGGAACTGTATGTGGAGACCTGGAAGGCGCTGGAGAAGCTGTATGCCGAGAAGAAGATCCGCGCTATCGGCGTCTCTAATTTCCAGCCGACTCACCTGCAGAAGCTGATTGATGCCACGGATGTTGTTCCTGCGGTCAACCAGGTTGAGCTGCATCCTGCCTTGCAGAATGCTGAAGTCAGCGCCGCCAATGCCGGGCATGGCATTGCCACCGAGGCGTGGAGCCCGCTGGCCCAGGGGGCGCTGCTGAACGACGCATCGATCCTGGCGATCGGCGAAGCGCACCAGGTCACCGCCGCGCAGGTAATTCTGCGCTGGCACCTGCAGCGGGGCCGGGTGATCATCCCGAAGTCGGTCACCGAATCGCGCATCGTGCAGAACCTGGATCTGTTCGGCTTCGAGCTGTCCGCCGAAGAACTAGCCGCGATTGACGCGCTGGATCGCGGCGGCCGCACCGGCCCGGATCCTGACAGCTTCAACGGCTGATCTGCAGCATTCGCAAGCACCGCCCGTCCTCTGGTTTGAGGGCGGGCGGTGCTGTATCTAGAACCTTTCGCCGGTAGGCTCGGCGGACTCAGGGCCCGCCGAGCCTACCGGCGATATGAAGTAGATGATCGGCTCGATGATCCTGCCAGCTTCCACGGTCAGCGCATCGACCAGCACCATGTTCAAGCGTGCTTGCTGTGCGCGGGCATTAGCTGAGCATCAGACGTCGCACGGTACTGCGTATAGCCTCGATCACCTCGTTGACCGGTGCACGGTGCAGATGTTCGGCGCGCAGCAGCAGGTCGATTTGTCGTCCGGAGTTTAGCCCTTTAATGGGTCGTAAAGTCACCGACTCGTCCAGCGATTTGCGCGCCGTATATCGCGGAAGGATTCCTAGGCAGCTACTGGCCTGCACTAGGGCACCGGCGGTGGCATAGTCGTTGACTCGATGCTCAACCACCGGTGCGCTGCCGGCCAGAGCGGCAATAGTTTCCAGCACATCGGCGGGGGAGTAGCCCGCACGGGAGACCACCCAGCGTTCGCCGATCAGCTGTTGCGGGGTCAATTCCTCGAAGGCTGCCAGCGGGTGCTCCCGGTGAATCGCGATGTCCAGTGGTTCGAAGGCCAAGGGGATGACGGTGATCTGGTTTTCAGGCCACGGAGCGGTATGCGGCATGCGGTGGGCGAGGACCAGATCGTAGGCGGAGGTCAATGCCGGAAAGTCCTGCTGGGATACGTCTTCATCCGAGAACCGCAGCGGGGGTAGGCTGCCTTGCGGGTAGGCCAGCAACGGAGCGAAGAGCGTCTGCCCGATAGAGTGGAACCCGGCGATGCGAACGGGGGCATCGCGGTCCTGATCCTGGGTGCGGATTTTTGCTGAAACCTCAGCCAACGTTGAGGCGACCGACGCGGCAGCTGATGCCAATAATTTACCCTCTGCCGTTAACACCAGCCTGCGTCCATCCTTTTGAGTCAGCGGAGTCGGGAAGCCGCGTTGCAACTGCGCGAGGTGTTGGGACACCGCCGAAGGCGAGACGTAGAGGGCCTTGGCCACGGCGTTGACGCTACCTAAGTCCGCTAGCTCGCGAAGAATTCGCAACTGATGTAATTCCATGAAGTAAATACTAAATCGTTAGATCAGGAAATCGAAGTTCTTCTAAGGTTTTATCCCGCGGTGTTGGGTGCGACACTTGAAGCAACGCCAAGTCTGTCGTGCGCACCTCGGTGCCCGATCTCAAAGGAACCAGCATGAAAGCTCTATATAAGTCCGGCCCACACGCCGGACTGGAACTCGTTGACCGGCCTGAGCCAGAGACCGGAGCCCATGACGTGAAAATCCGCGTCATGACCGCTGGCATCTGCGGCACCGACCTGCATATTGAAGCCTATGATGAGGCCGCGCAGGCCATGATCAACACACCGCTGGTCCCGGGGCACGAGTTTTACGGCGAAGTCGTGGAGGTTGGATCCTTCGCACACGGCGTTAAAGTCGGAGACCGCGTTTCCGGCGAGGGCCACGTGGTCTGCGGTATCTGCAGAAATTGCCGCGCCGGACGCCCGCACATGTGCATCAACGTCAATTCCGTTGGCGTGCAGCGCGATGGCGCGTTCGCCGAATACGTGGTAATTCCGGCAAGCAATGTGTACATTCACCGCGACGAGCGCATCACCCCGCTGCTCGGCGCAATTTTTGATCCGTTCGGCAATGCGGTACACACCGCGCTGCAGTTCCCCATGGTCGGCGAGGATGTCCTGATCACCGGAGCGGGACCCATCGGTTTGATGGCGGCAGCGGTAGCCCGCCATGCCGGAGCGCGCAACATCGCCATCACCGACGTCTCCGAGCAACGCCTGGAACTGGCCCGCAGCATGGGCGTAAACCTCGCCATCAACGTTTCTAAGCAGCGCGTCGCCGACGCTCAGAAGGAACTGGGCATGCGCGAAGGTTTCGACTTCGGCATGGAAATGTCGGGGCACAAGACCGCATTGCCAGAAATGATCGAAAACATGAACCACGGCGGCAAGATCAGCATGCTGGGACTTCCCAGCGAATCGATCGACATCAACTGGGGCAAGGTTGTCACCCACATGCTCACCTTGAAGGGGATCTATGGGCGCGAAATGTTTGAAACTTGGTACGCCATGAGCGCCATGCTCACCACCTCGGACGTTTTGCGCGAACGCGTAGCTTCGGTAGTTACCGACTTCATCCCTGCCACCGAATGGCAGGACGGATTCACCGCCGCACGCGGTGGGCACGGCGGCAAGGTTGTTTTGGACTGGACAGTTTTCTAGGAGATATGACATGTACACAGATATGAAAGACCAGCTGTCCGCGGAACTGGAACAGCTCAAAGAAGCAGGACTTTTTAAAGCAGAACGCCACATCGACTCGGCGCAGTCGGCCTCGATCATGGCTGGTTCCCTGGGCAGTGAATCGCGTAAGGTACTGAACTTCTGCGCGAACAACTACCTCGGTTTGGCAGATGACGCGCGCATCATTGACGCGGCGAAAAACGCCATGGACGAACGTGGCTTCGGCATGGCCTCGGTCCGATTCATCTGCGGTACCCAGGATTTGCACCTTGAACTTGAAGCAAAGCTCTCGGCATTCCTCGGAACCGAAGACACGATCCTGTTCTCCAGTTGCTTCGACGCCAATGGCGGAGTTTTTGAATCCTTGTTCGGCAAGGAAGACGCGATCATCTCCGATGCGCTGAACCACGCATCGATCATCGATGGCATTCGTTTGTCCAAGGCAGCACGTTTCCGCTATGCCAACCAGGATATGGCGGATCTGGAAACTCAGCTGCAAGCAGTTGCGGCATCAAATGATGGGGCAGGCGCTCGCCGCACCATCATCGTCACCGACGGTGTGTTCTCCATGGACGGCTTCTTGGCTCCCCTGGAAGCCATCTGCGATCTGGCTGACAAGTATGGCGCATTGGTCATGGTGGATGATTCTCACGCGGTGGGCTTCATGGGAGCCACCGGCGCCGGAACTCCGGAACACGCAGGGGTCTCTGACCGTGTAGATATCTACACCGGCACCTTCGGCAAGGCCTTGGGCGGAGCCTCGGGCGGTTACGTTTCCGGCCGTGGCGAGATCGTGGCGATGCTTCGCCAGAAGGCCCGCCCCTACCTGTTCTCCAACTCACTTGCTCCGTCCATCGTGGCTGCCACGCTGACCGCACTGGACCTGGTGGAAGGTTCAGGTGATCTGCGCGAGAAGCTCTTCGAAAACGCGGCGCACTTCCGCCGCCGGATGACCGAGGAAGGTTTTGATCTGCTTGACGGCGAGCACGCCATCATTCCGGTGATGTTCGGCGATGCGGTCAAGGCCGCAGAAGTTGCAGGCAAGATGCTGGAGCAGGGCGTCTTCGTGACCGCCTTCAGCTTCCCTGTGGTGCCAAAGGGTGCCGCGCGTATCCGAGTCCAGCTTTCTGCTGCGCATTCGGCTGAGGATATCGAAGCCTGCGTGCAGGCATTCGTAGCCAGCCGGTAGCCGGCATTTGCACAGCTGATGACAGTGCGCCCGTTCACTGACGTGTTTCAATAGAAGCTACGTAACTGCATGTTGAAGCGGAGGACAAATGGCTACAAGGGACGATGTTGCACGCCTTGCCGGCGTATCTCCCAGTACCGTTTCCTACGTGATCAGTGGACGGCGCACTATCTCAGATGCGACCAAGGCCAAGGTCTTGGCCGCCATGCGGGACTTGAATTACACCCCGAACGCTTTTGCTCAGGGGCTGGCGGGCGCACGTCGCGGCATCCTTGCATTGCATTTTCCAACCAGTGTTGACGGCTATTCATCCACTGAGTTCGAGTATGTCACTGCGGCCATGGAGCGGGCTCGTGCCCTGGGCTATCACATGCTGCTCTGGTCCAACCCGATGACCGACGTCATGGGCATGGAAAGCCTTGTTGCGCAGAAATTAGTGGCCGGAGTGCTGCTCATGGAGGTTTCAATTTCTGATCCGCGCTTTGATGTTCTGCGTCGCGCCAAAATTCCTTTCGCTTCCATTGGCCGGCCCGATGACAGCGATGACGTGATTTATGTTGACAATGATTTCGCTGAAGCAGGACGCCTAGCAATAGAGCATCTGGCCGAATTGGGTCACCGATCCATCATGTACATCAATGTTTCGCAACAAGATCAGGCCGCTGGCAATGGCCCGGCAATCCGTACCGCACGAGCCATCACCGAATCAGCGCAGGCACAGAATATGTCAATTGTTGAGATGCCCGTGGAGAATAACGCCCGCGGTGGCCGGCAAGCCTTGGACGGCTACCTGAAATTCAACCCGCGCCCGAGTGCGGTGGTAGGACTCAAAGAGTTCGCCACTGCTGGTTTCCTGAATGCCGCAGGAATGGCTGGCTTGTCGATTCCAGCGGACGTCTCGGTTGTCGCTTTGGGAATCGGTGACCGTTCGGCAGAAATGGTTTCGCCTGCGCTGACCACGGTGGCACCTTCCGGTGAA
Source organism: Glutamicibacter sp. BW77 (assembly GCF_002332285.1). Taxonomy (NCBI): domain Bacteria; kingdom Bacillati; phylum Actinomycetota; class Actinomycetes; order Micrococcales; family Micrococcaceae; genus Glutamicibacter; species Glutamicibacter sp. BW77. Next base: position 230,513 of record NZ_NRGT01000073.1, read on the forward strand.
GTTATTGCCCACACCGCGGTTGACGCGCTGGTGGAACAAATCGAAGGCCGATCCAGCGACGTCATTCAACAGCTCGTCACTCCCGTCATGGTGATCAGGGAAAGTTCTGGAATAGCTCCCGTTTAGCCCCCTCTTGAGGATTTTCTCCGGGTCTCGTGCGCTCAGCTGTTGACGCGCGTCGATGATCTGCGTCACTATGGAGGGGATCACTCGTGCCAAGCTGGAACTTCCCGCAGGGTACAACTCAAAAGTGGAAGGCATCATGAAGAAAACAAAACGTGGGTTGAAGCTCGTTCCCGCCCTTTCCGTGGCCTCAATCGGTTTGCTGCTGGCCGGTTGCTCCGGGGGAGCAGATCCCAATGATCCCAATGCCCAAGGCGGGGAGACCCAGGTTGCCGAATCCGACGGCGTGGTGGATGTCTACGGACCAGTCACTGGCACCGAAGCTGAGCTGCTCGAGAAGTCCTGGGCCGACTGGTCTGAAGAGAACGGCATCAAGATCCGCTACACCGGCGACAAGAACTTCGAATCCCAGTTGGGCATCAAGGTCCAGGGCGGAGATACGCCTGACCTAGCAGTCTTCCCTCAGCCAGGTTTGCTGGAAGCTACCGTAGCCTCGGGCAAGGTGCAGAAACTTCCTGAAGGCGCCCAAGCTGAAGTGGGGAAGAACTGGTCTGAGGACTGGCAGAACTACGGCAAGGTGGACGGCGTCCAGTATGGTGCACCGCTGATGGCCAGCGTCAAGGGCTACATCTGGTATTCGCCCAAACAGTTCGAGGAATGGGGCGTAAGCGTTCCCAAGACTTGGGACGAAATGACCGCCCTGGGAACCGAAATTACCAAGAAGACCGATGAGCCTGCCTGGTGTGCAGGATTTGCCTCGGGCGAAGCATCGGGTTGGCCAGGCACTGACTGGATTGAGGACGCTGTCCTGCGCCAGTCGGGTACCGAAGCCTATGACAAATGGGTGTCCGGAGAACTGGAATTCACCTCGCCAGAAATCACCAGCGCATTTGATTCAGTTGGCGAGATCTTGCTGGATCCAAAGCAGGTCAACGCAGGCTATGGAGATGTAAAGTCCATTAATGCCACCGCGTTTGGTGACATTGGCACCGCAGTTGCCAAGGGCACTTGCCCGCTGACCCACCAGGCTTCATTCCTCGAAGGCTTCATCCTTGATGCCAAGAACGCAGACGGTGAAACACCTACGGTAGCTCCTGACGGAGATGTCTGGGCATTCATCGCACCACAATTCAACGAGGGTGATCCAACTTCGGTTGTCGGCGGTGGCGAATTCGTCGCGGCCTTCTCGAACGACGAAGACACTGCGAAGGTGCAGGAATACCTGGCCAGTGCAGACTGGGCCAATAGCCGAGTTAAGCTCGGTGGCGTGATCTCGGCAAACTCCGGCCTTGATCCAGAAAATGCCAGCAGTGATCTGCTGCGCTCTGCGGTGGAACTGCTGCAGGATCCAAGCACCACTTTCCGTTTCGACGGATCTGACCTGATGCCAAAGAGCGTCGGTGCCGATTCCTTCTGGAAGGGAATTGTGGACTGGATCGATGGGAAGCCCACCAAGGAAGTTCTAGAGAACATCCAAGCCGGTTACGACTCTTAGTCACCAGTGAATAAGTGGGGGAGGCCGGTTCAACCGGCCTTCTCCAGCTTTAAAGGAGATATGATTCGTGTCTGATTTTTTCCAGTGGCTTGCCGGCTTGTCACCGCTTCTTCAAATACCGGTAATTTTGCTTTCCTTTGCCGTGGTGATCGGCCTGGTACTTGCGTTCGTTGAGGTTTCTACGAACCGTGGACGTGGCTTCGCAATTCTTCGTTTGCTCGCCTCCGTGCTCGTTCCTGTAGTAATACTCTTATTGCTCGGGCTATATGCCTCGGTCATGTGGGTCGCCGCAGTGGCTGCCGTTCTCGGTCTTGCCGTGTATTTCTATGACCGCCGCTCACGGTCGGGGGCCGGCACTTTTCTTCAGCTAACAGGATTCCTGGCCCCGGCCATGATCTTGCTGGCAATAGGGCTGATTTACCCAACCATCCGAACAGCAATTAGTGCTTTCATGACCAACGACGGCTCCGGATTTGCCGGGCTGGCGAACTTCGCCTGGGTCTTTACCAGCCCCGATGGCTTGACCGCCCTGCTCAATACGCTGGTCTGGGTCTTGGTAGCCCCGGTGGTTTCAACGATTATCGGCTTGGCCTACGCCGCCTTCATCGACAAGAGCCGTGGTGAGAAGTTCTTCAAGCTGCTCGTTTTCATGCCGATGGCAATTTCATTTGTTGGCGCGTCGATCATCTTCAAATTCTTCTATGATGTGCGGCAAGGCGAACAAATTGGCGTATTGAACGCAATCATCACCGCCTTCGGGGCGAAACCGGTGGACTGGCTAGGACTGGAACCATGGAACACCCTGTTCCTGGTCATCATCCTGATCTGGACCCAAGCTGGCTTCGCCATGGTGATTCTGTCCGCGGCAATTAAAGCGGTCCCTGCCGAACAGCTTGAAGCAGCTGCCTTGGACGGTACCACCCCGTGGCAGAGCTTCATGAATGTCACGCTGCCGGGAATCCGCTCATCGGTCATCGTTGTGCTGACCACCATTTCCATTGCTTCGCTGAAGGTCTATGACATCGTGTCCTCCATGACCGGTGGACGCTCCGAGACCACGGTTCTGGCCTACGAAATGGTCCGGCAGTTCCAGCTGGGCAGCCGCACCGGATACAGCTCCGCATTGGCAGTAGTCCTGTTTGTCCTGGTGCTTCCGATCATCATCTACAACGTTCGCCAGCAAAAGAAACAAGGAGGCACTCGATGAGTACGGTCAGTGATTCCTCGCGCCGCTTGCTTAAAGCCACCGAAAAAACCGGCGGGAAACTGCGCAAGGCCAGTTCGTCTCGAATTGCCACGGCCGCTGCGTTCCTTATCGCCGCGATCTGGACCATCCCGACATTTGGGCTTTTTGTCTCTTCATTCCGTGAAGCCAACGACATCAAAACCACTGGCTGGTGGACGGCCCTGTCCAACCCGTCATTTACGCTGGAGAACTACGCGCAAGCGTTCGTCTCGGGCGACAGCTTGCCGCTGTCCAAGGCGTTCTTGAACTCCTTGGTCATTACGATCCCGGCTGCCATCATCCCGATCATCATTGCCAGCTTGGCGGCCTACGCTTTTGCCTGGATCAATTTCAAAGGGCGCAACACTCTATTCATCTTGGTCTTTGCATTGCAGATTGTCCCGATCCAGATGGCGCTGGTTCCACTGCTGCAGATGTTTTCCGATGGCGTGAAAATCGGTGGGTTGTATATCCTTCCCGGGCTAGGCGTTAATGGGCTCGACGGCGCCTATGCCAAGGTTTGGATTGCCCATACGATTTTCGCCTTGCCTCTGGCGATCTTCATGCTGCATAACTTCATTTCGGAAATCCCGGAAGAAGTCATTGAAGCTGCACGAGTAGACGGTGCCGGGCACGGAACTATATTCACTCGTATCGTCCTTCCGCTGGCGACTCCTGCCATCGCGTCGTTTGGAATTTTCCAATTCCTCTGGGTATGGAATGACTTGCTGGTGGCCACGGTCTTCACCTCCGGTGGGGAACTTCCGATTACCAAGGCGCTTCAAGACCTCTCAGGTTCTTATGGCCAATCGTGGGAGCTGCTCACAGCCGGAGCTTTCATCTCGATGATCATTCCGCTGGTTGTCTTCTTCGCACTGCAACGATTCTTCGTGCGAGGTTTGCTGGCAGGAGCCAGCAAGGGCTAAGTCGAGCTCGTTCCAGAACCAGAGGGTGTCCGTCNNGACGGACACCCTCTGGTTCTCTGTTCCCACGCCATGGATCCTAGGTAGGCTCATGCCTAAAGGACCAGCAACACCACGAAGGCGGAATTCTCATGGCAACCCTGTTGCTTACCAACATTGGACAGCTGACTACGGTTGACCAAAACGCCCGGGTGTTGGAACACGCCGCGGTGCTGATCCAAGACAGCCTGATCGCATGGGTCGGTGACATGGGCCAGGCACCGCAAGCCGATGAATCGATTGATCTCGGCGGGCGTGCGGTTTTGCCCGGCTGGGTTGACTCCCACAGCCACCTGATTTTCGGGGGCGACCGGGCCGAAGAATTCGTGGCGCGCATGGCCGGGCAGTCGTATGCCGCCGGCGGCATCGCGGTCACCACTTCAGCTACCAGCCAGCTTTCCGATAACGAGCTGAACGAAGCTGTGGCTGCACGCCGGGCGGAAGCTCTGGCAATGGGCACCACATGGATGGAAACCAAGACCGGTTATGGCCTGGCAGTGGATGAAGAGACCCGGCATTCGGTGCTGGGCAAACCGCTGGTTGATTCCTTGACCTTCCTCGGTGCGCACTTGGTACCTGCAGGATGGGATGCCGATGAGTACACGGAGTTGGTAACTGGCCCGATGCTGGATGCCGTGGCAGATAACGTTGACTTCGTCGATGTCTTCTGCGAACGCGGAGCTTTCACTGAAGAACAATCGCGCCGGGTCCTGGAAGCGGCAAGGGCAAAGGGACTGGCGACCAAGGTCCACGGAAACCAGCTGGGTCCTGGCCCAGGAGTGCAGCTGGCAGTGGAGTTCGGCAGCCACTCTGTAGACCACGTGAATTATCTGGAGGAAGAGGACATCCAGGCGCTCGCCGGAAGTTGGGCCGGCTGGGACTCAGCCACACGGACAGGAACTCCGGGCACGGTAGCAACCTGCTTGCCCGCCTGCGACCTGTCTACGCGACAGCCGCTTGCACCGGGCCGCGAACTGCTTGATGCAGGTGTGCGAATTGCTTTGGCCAGCAACTGCAATCCGGGTACCAGCTACACGAGCAATATGAACTTCTGCGTGGCTACCGCAGTGCTCCAAATGAACCTGTCGCTGGCTGAGGCAATCGAAGCGGCAACCTACGGCGGCGCCTTGGCCCTCGGAGTTGCCGGCCAAACCGGTTCCATCGAGGTAGGCAAACGTGCTGATCTGCATGTGCTTGACGCTCCGGTTGCTGCGCATCTGGCATACCGTCCCGGAATGAACCTGACCCACAGCGTATATCGGGCCGGCAAAGCAATCTAGCGGTTTGCCGCAGGCCACCGAGAACCGTGCTGCACCGGACACTATGCTCGGGGATTCCCGCCGGCGAGTGAGGAAGCCGATGAAATGGTAGCCGCCATTTCGACTCTCACTGTCCATGAGACTAGGACGGCAATACGAATATTCCGTCTGGGCTCGGGAACCCGGAACGCTGCTTGATGTGCGCGTAGACGCTGACCGACCACGGGGAATCTGACTGGTAGGGAGATAAATGCCAGTCGGAGAATCGTTGCATCAGTTGCAGCGAAGTACCTTGGCGAAGCTCGTCCTGGTCTGCTGACCCGCCTTTGGTATGGCTGGTGGTGCCGATAATGAGCACGCCCGAAGAACTGAGCACCTGATCGGCCAAACTGAAAATTCCCCGTAGCTGTTCGCGTGGGATGAATGCCGGAACATTGCCGGCCAGCAAAATGGCGTCGTACTGTTCGGGCAGGCCATGGCTGCGCAAAGAGGCGCTCTCCAGCTGATTCGCTGACAGCTGCCTGAACCAGGTCCCGTCGAATAGCTCTGCAGCTACTTCCAGGACTTGGGGTGTGGGGTCTATGCCGTAGGCATGGTGTCCCATGCGGCGCAGCGCATTGACCGTATTGCCCACGCCGCAGCCGATGTCCAGAACCTGTGATTCACGGTGGCATAGCATGTCAGTGAATCGGGCGACTACTTCCAAATCAGTACCGTCCAGAGTCAGCGCTCGCATCTTGGCCGCATATGCATCGTAGTTCGTGCCCATCTCCACAGTCTTGCATGAGCACAAGGCGTGAGCGACTTGTTTGCGCTTGTTGGCTGAAAATATGGCTCCGGATTAGGCATCCATGATAAACAAGACCTATGGCTAATACTGCTTTTAAGGGAACTCCCGTACAGACCATTGGTGAACTGCCAGCCGTAGGCTCGCAGGCTCCAGCATTCACCCTCACCGACACCGGCCTTGCAGATGTCACCAGCGAGTCGCTGGCTGGCCGCCGCGTAGTCCTGAACATCTTCCCATCAGTTGATACCGGTGTCTGCGCTGCCAGCGTTCGCCGTTTCAACGAACTGGCTGCCGGCCTGGAAAACACCACCGTAGTGTGCGTTTCCGCTGACCTGCCATTCGCCTTGGGCCGCTTCTGCGGTGCAGAGAACATCGAAAATGTGACCGCTGCTTCCGTGTTCCGCTCGGACTTTGGCTCGGACTACGGCGTGACCCAGGTAGATGGGCCACTAGCGGGCCTCTTGGCACGTTCCGTCGTCGTCTTGGACGAGACCGGCAAGGTCGTTTACACCCAGATCGTTCCGGAAATCACCACCGAGCCAGATTACGATGCTGCAATTGCAGCTCTGAGCTAGTCGCTTGTTCGCATCGATAATGATGCGCAGAAAATGCCCACCCGTGCTCGGGTGGGCATTTTGCGTCTAAACAATAAATGGGGTCAATGACTACCGTTTGCTCCACGCATACTTCGGCAGACGTTTATGATCTGAATCGGACGTAAAACATCGAATGAGATCTCGCTTATTCGGCGAGTTGCGGGTTTGGCTGATTGGTTAAGCAGTCTTACTAGCTTTTAGAGAGTGAGTAGGGGCGATCGAAACCGATAAATCTCGCCCCTGCAATTCATTAACGATGAAGCTTAGCGAGCTTGAAAAGCCGTTGACATCAATCTGTTCCTGAACAGTCCCACCTTCAGGCGTGCAAATGACTTTGATTTTTCCCTGATCCTGGTGCTTGTCATCCTGCCATACCACGGTGGACGAGGTGTCTTCGCCTTTGCGTCCAAGTACCGGCGAATATTGGCCACCATTCAGTGGAATTCCAACTGAGACAGTTTGGATCTTTTCTTCGATGGTCGTTTTGGTCGCCGCAATTTCATTTTTTTGCATCGGCACTAGCGACGGTCCTGTTGATGGTGTGGAGATTTCTGATTTGCCAACGGAGCAACCTGTGAATGAGAGGGCAAGTGCAACGATTGTTGCGAAAATTAGAGTGCTTTTTGATCTCAAGATTAATTCCTTGTTAGGCAGCAACTACTCGGAACTGGATTCCCGTAGGAGAAATTGCAGTCCCTGATCCGCTCGAAGTTTTGAATCCCGCAGTGTACTGCCGCCATTTGAAGATGTAGAAAGTGCTTTGTGGGCGAGCAACATACATTTGACGTGAGTTCATTTTAGACGACGCGGAAGACAAAATTGTAGTTAGCGAGCTTTGGACCGTGAAGTTCGTATTTGCGTTGAATGCTTTGATGCCCACACCTCCACCTGCAGACAAGCTAGCTGAGGCGGTGACTGAACGCGACAAATTGCCTTTCCCGCCTTTTCCTCCGATGCCACAGGACGACTCACTCGCACTCTTTTTGTTCAGCTTGCTGGTGGTCTCAACTTCAGGTTGTCGCAGGTTAGTCATGAGGCTCCTCAGCACGCGCACAGTCAGATCAGCCTATGATCGAAAATGTGAACGCTGAACAAATTGAGCAGACAGCAACCCGCAAAACTCTCAGGTTTGAGATCATCTTGGTTCTAGCCCTGTCTTTGGGGCAGAGCGCGGTGTATTCACTGATTAGTTTCGCCGACAAGGTGAGCCGTGCGCCGTTGCGCGACCAGACCACGTCGATGAATAATCCGTTAAACACGCGCGAATACTTCGACCTGTCCTATCAGTTGCTGGATATTTTCTTCGCACTGATCCCGGTTCTTCTCGCACTGTATTTGATGCACCGCACCCTGGGCCGAAGCGTGAAGGATGTAGGGTTCGACTTCCGCCGTCCGGGTAAAGATCTGTTACTTGGGGCCGGATTGTTTCTTGCCATGGGCCTTGGAACCCTGGGCGTATATGCCGCAGGCCGTGCCTTGGGAGTAACCACCGCGTTGTCCACGGCTAATCTTGGTGACTATTGGTGGAGCGTGCCGGTGCTGCTGCTTTCTGCCGTACGCCACGCGGTGCTTGAAGAAGTGATCATGCTCGGTTTCCTGTTTACCTACGGTAAGAAGCTGAACCTGGGACCGTGGACGCTGATTCTCGGATCTGCGCTGATCCGCGGTAGCTACCACCTCTACCAAGGCGTCGGCCCGATGCTGGGAAACATAGCCATGGGTGTGATTTTCGGTTGGATTTACCAGAAATATGGGCGAGTGATGCCGTTGGTGATCGCGCACTTCTTGTTGGACGCAGTGGGATTTGTCGGGTTCATGCTCTTCGGCCCCGCTATCGGTATCGGAGGCTAACCCCACAACGGCAAGCATTGCGCAATAGCAATAAACGACGTTTTCAACGGTACGTTTTACTTATGCAAATCAGTGAACTCAAACTGACCGAAATAGGCGAAGCAACAGCCCTGTGGCGGAGCGTCGAGCTTACGCGGCCATGGAATGATCCGGAGGCAGATGCACGTAAAACACTGGAGAATCAGAGCTCTACGATTCTTGCGGGACGTCATGAGCAAAGACTGGTAGCTACAGCCATGGTTGGGTTCGACGGACACCGAGGCTGGCTATATTACGTGGCGGTCCAACCCGGCATGCAGGGCCAGGGGTTTGGACAGGAGATTATGGGGGCAGCGTCGCGTTGGCTTGCTGAACAAGGGGTGCCCAAAGTACAGCTCATGGTGCGTACCGAGAACACTGATGTGATCGGATTTTACGAGCGGCTAGGCTACGAAGCTCAAGAAGTGGTGGTCCTAGGCAAAAGGCTTGGATAGTTGGAACGACAAAGGGTAGGCGAGGACGTTGCCGTCCGCACCTACCCTTTATTTCGACGTTCTTTGTTATAGCGTGACCAAACCATTGTCGGTTTCAAAGGTGACCGACAAGATGCCCGGAGTGCCGTTGGGTGCTTCGTATTCCATGCTCACCGCGCCAAGATTGACGTTCTCTGGCTGGCCTAGCCAGTCTAGGACGCGGTCGCGGGAACCAGCGATAGTGATGCTTTGAATCGCACCTACAGGCTCTAGAGCCTTCGAAGGGTGCAGATCCTCCGTTCCTGCGTCCCAGCGAAGCAAATACGGAACCTGCGGATCAGCGATGAGCCCCTTGATTCCAACTTGCTGCCAGGTGAGTTCGCGGCCGTCTGGGAACTTGCGGTTTCCCGGAACAGATTTACGTCCCAGCCGCTCTTCGGCGCTGGAGAGGTCTTCAACGGAAACGCACCATCCCATCCAGCCGCCGCCAAGCTCGGAGCGGGCTCGTACTGCCTGCCCAAACGGTGCTTTGTCGCTGGAAGGGTGGTTTAGAACTTCAACAACTTCTAGGTACTGGTTGTGCTTGAGCGGGAAAATTACATTCCGCGTTCCAAAACGCGGATGTACGCCCCCCTTGACGAATTCCAGGCCCAAAGCCTTGGAGATTCTTTCGGCGGTTGGCATGAGCCCATCGGGGCCACATGCGTAACTAACGTGATCTAGCCTCATCATGTGCCCCATCATGTCACTATGTGATCTCAGTCTCGACTTAGGCGACCCTAAGTGGTAATGGTGGGATCGAACAGTCTGCATAAATTTCTTCATTAAAGATCTATATGACCGATTGAGTCACGTTAAGCTATCTCATATTGCCAAATTCTTCGGCTATCGGGCAGACTTGAGTCAGGTCATGAGTCCCAGTAACAAGCCCCGGCTTACTGGGCGGCAACCCTCCGCCGCGGTGGGGTGCCCCGGGTGAAGACCTGGCCCTCGACGCACCAAGCGTTGAGGACAAGCGCGGGTTACCCCCTTCGAAAGCTCCTCGACGAGGAATTTGCCGTCGGTGTGTTTTTGAGTGGTGTACCCCCATAGTCGACAAACAATATGGAGGAAACCATGAGTAACAACTGGTCTTTTGAAACACGTCAGATCCATTCCGGGCAGCAACCAGATCCGGTCACCGGTGCGCGTGCCCTGCCGATTTTCCAAACCACGTCTTTTGTTTTCCCGAACGCCGAGAGCGCCGCGGCTCGCTTCGCACTGCAGGAGCTGGAGCCGATTTACACCCGTATCGGTAATCCAACGCAGGAAGCGGTCGAAAACCGTATCGCGGATCTTGAAGGCGGCGTCGGCGCACTGCTGGTCGCCTCGGGGCAGGCAGCAACCACCCTCGCAATTCTCAACTTGGCTCAGTCTGGAGACCACTTGGTGGCCAGCCCGAGCCTCTACGGTGGAACGCAGAACCTGCTCAAGCACACGCTGCGCAAGCTCGGTATCGAGGTCACCTTCGTGGCGGATCCAGACAACTTGGATCAGTGGCGTGCAGCGGTGAAGCCAAATACCAAGGCCTTCTTCGGTGAAGTCGTCTCCAACCCGCGCCAAGACATTTTGGACATCGAGGGAGTCTCACAGATTGCCCATGAGGTCGGGGTTCCACTGCTGGTTGATAACACCTTGGCAACCCCATATCTGATCCGCCCCATCGAGTGGGGCGCGGATATCGTCATCCACTCGGCCACCAAGTACCTCGGTGGTCACGGCACCGCCATTGCCGGCGTAATCGTGGACTCGGGCAAATTTGATTTTGCGAAGGATCCGGAACGTTTCCCGGACTTCAACACCCCCGATGAGTCCTACAACGGTTTGGTGTTCGCCCGCGATCTGGGCGTTGATGGCATCCTTGGTGCCAATCTTGCCTACATTCTGAAGGCTCGCGTGCAGTTGCTCCGCGATCTGGGCGCGGCTGTCGCACCGTTTAATGCTTTCCTTATTGCTCAAGGTCTGGAGACTTTGTCTCTGCGTATCGAGCGTCACGTGCAAAACGCGAAGGAAGTAGCCGTCTGGCTTGAAAGCCAGGAGCAGGTTGAAAAGGTCGCTTACGCTGGCCTGCCTTCCTCGCCGTGGTTTGAACGCGGACAGAAGTACTCGGCAAACGGTGTCGGCGCGATTATTGCCTTCGATATTGCTGGTGGACTCGAAGCTGGCAAGGCTTTTGTGGATGCGCTGGAGCTGCATTCACATGTGGCCAACCTCGGTGACGTTCGTTCGCTCGTCATCCACCCGGCGTCGACCACCCACGCGCAATTGACCGAAGACGAACGTCTGGCCGCCGGTGTGCGTCCGGGCCTCGTTCGGTTGAGTGTGGGACTTGAAAACATCAAGGATATTCTCGCTGATCTGCAACTTGGTTTTGCTGCCACTAAGCAGCTCTCTCACCAGGAATTGCAGGAAACCCTTTAGGCATGGCATCCATAGTGACTACCGAAGAAACTCTGCCATCGCAGGAACTTACCGACGGGCAAGACGGCATTTTGCGTCGTGCGTTCGTGGGGGAGTACACCTTCGAAACCGGTGGCTACCTACCGCAGATCGAGTTGGCCTACGAAACATGGGGCCAGCTTAACGCGGAGGGGACCAACGCGGTGCTGGTGAAGCACGCGTTGACCGGTGATGCGCACGTATCGCGCGGAGATTCGCAGACCCCGGGCTGGTGGGAAGATTTTGTCGGCCCCGGGCTAACTGTTGATACCGACAAGTATTTTGTCGTGGCCATCAACATCATCGGTGGTTGCAATGGGTCCACCGGACCTAGTTCGCCAGATGAGCACGGCAACGCCTGGGGTTCACGCTTCCCCTTTATTACCATCAAGGATTCCGTGCGCCTCGAAGCGCGGTTGGCCGACCTGCTCGGGGTGCACTCCTGGCATACGGTCATCGGCGGTTCCATGGGTGGGGCACGAGCCCTTGAATGGGCGGTTGAATTCCCGCAACGCGTAAAGAACGTGGTGGTGATGGCCTCCACGGCGCAAGCCACGGCAGAACAGATCGCTTTTGCGCAGGTGCAGACCGAGGCCATTCGCCTCGATCCCAACTTTGCGCAGGGCGACTACTATGCCAACGGAGTGCGCCCGGATGCCGGATTGGGCCTGGCTCGACGCCTGGCGCATATTACCTATCGTTCGGAGGCTGAGCTTGAAGCGCGGTTTGCGCGTAATGCGCAGACCGGCGAACAGCCGTTTGTTACAACACGCGGCCCACGCGGCCGATACCAGGTGGAAAGCTATCTTGATCACCAGGCGACCAAGCTGGTTCATCGTTTTGACGCGAATAGCTACCTGGTGCTCACCGAGGCTTTGATGAGCCATGACGTGGCGCGCGGTTACGAATCGCTCACGGTTGCGCTGGCTCGACTGGAGAAGGTGAATGTGGTGGTCGCCGCGGTCAACAGCGACCGGTTGTACTTCCCGGCGCAGTCTGAACTGCTCGCCGCCTCGTTGCCGAAGCCTAAGCCGGTGCATTACATCGATTCACCGATTGGACATGACGGTTTCCTGACGGACGCCAAGCAACTTGGACCGGTACTGACCGCCCTAGTCTTTGATGACTAAGGGCTAAAAACTAAGCAGTCATATACATTTGGGACGTGGATTTTCGCACCAGTAATCGGTGCAACAAACCACGTCCCATTTGTTTTGTGTCTTTATTTTTGTCCGGGAGCGCTATCTCCAGCACCCAGCGAGGCATTCGGCGGCTGCACGGCGAAGGGCGTGGGAAGCGGTCTTTTTGCGCTAACTCCATCACCGGAAGACTGGTGGCGAATCCTGCGCAGGATCCACGGACCAAAGTACTCGCGAGCCCATTGCAGGTCTTCAATTCGTGCTTCGCGCCAGCTTCGGGTTGCGTGTTCTAATTGCGCGTCCATGACGCGTTCGTGGGGAACGTTCAGTGCATCGAGCACCATTGCGGAGATCACTTGGTGGCCCGCGGGGGAAAAGTGCAAGCGATCCGGATCCCACATTTGTGTTTGGCGCAGCTCGCTCAATGCCCAGAGATCTCCCACGACTGCGTCATGACGTTGGGCGATGGCACGGACGTTTTCGTTGTAAATTGCGACCTTGCCACGAATCCCACCAAGTACCGGGGTGTCGCGAATGTCCGGGCCGGTCAGTAAAACAATGGTGGCCCCAGTGCCACTTAACTCATTGATGGCGCCATCTAGCTTTTCGGCGATTTTATCCGGGTCGCCGCCGGGCCGGATGACATCATTTCCGCCCGCGCAAATGCTGATCAAATCCGGTTTAAGCGCGATTGCTGGTTCAAGCTGTTCTGCAACTATTTGATTGATTAGCCGTCCGCGGATGGCTAAGTTTGCATAGGCGAAATCCGGAACGGTGGTACTTAATTGCTGGGCGACGCGGTCAGCCCACCCACGATGTCTTCCCGGATTGTGCGGATCGGGGTCACCTATTCCCTCTGTAAAAGAATCTCCGAGCGCAACGTAACGCCGCCATGGATGATGTACTTCTTGGGGTGGGGCTGCCGGGCCGGAGATTGGGTTTTCAGACACTCCTACATTGTTACTCTTGGGTAACTTTATGTCAACGGATGAGAACAATTAATCGCGCAGCGCTTGGCTTCGCGCTTGCGTATATTCTTCGCGAGAAATGATTCCGCGTGTAAGCAGATCGTCTAGCTCGGATAGTTTCTGTTCCGTAGTTTTCTTCGGAGCTAGCATCTGCGAGCGAGCCAACCGGGTGGCGACGTCTGTCTGTAGGGTGAATGGATCAAATCCCGCTTTTCTGGTTGCCTTGTAATTTCGAACTGCGATGTAAATGATGAAGCCCACGAAAAGGATAAAGAGCACGGCAAATATTCCCGTTAGTAACGGAATAGCGCTAAAGGTCGTTTCCACGAAAGTTGAACCACCCAGTGGGTCTTCGTCGATGAAACCGAAATCCTGCAATTCATTAGAATCGATCAGCTGTGTTATATCCATCTCGTCCATGAGTCCCGTAATTCTGCGAGTTGGCCCCTGTCGACCACAAAGATCTATGACCGCTGGTGCTGCGTATTTGAATAATTATCACTAGTCAAACATGTTTATGAACAGAATGTAAGATGATTTTTGAAGTTTACGCTATTGCAACAAAAGACTTGTGACCACTATTGCGGATCAAAGTGCGCAAGATTCTGGTTGACTTGTTGGGTGAACGAAAAAACTTGGAATCCTACAGTTATCTGGTCTCGTCCCGAGGAAGAACGGGCGGGTACACCGTTGCTCGTGCTCTTGCACGGCTACCTATCCAATGAAGAAGACCTCATGGGGTTGGCTCCTATGCTGCCCAAGGAATTCACGATTGTCTCCGTGCGTGCACCTCAAGCACTGGGGCCGGGTTTCACCTGGTTCCCACTGATGCAAGATCTGGATTACTCCTTTAATGAAGTGAAATCAGCAATCACGGATTTGTGGAGTTGGCTAGAGCCAATTAGCAAGCAACATTCCTCGGTGAGCTTGCTTGGGTTCTCTATGGGCATGGCCGTGGCAACTTCGTTGCTGCGTTATCAGCCGGAGGCCATCAAAACCGTCGTGGGACTCTCCGGTTTTGCCGTTCCCGAAGAAGGAACAGGCTTCTTTAACGACGAAAAGCTTCGCCAGCTGCGCAAGCCACTTTTCTGGGGACGCGATCAAGAAGATCCGGTGATTACGGCGGAAAAAGTTGAGTACACCCATGGATGGGCAACCACCGACGTTCATCTCACCAAGGTGCTCTACTCAAATATGTTGCACTCGGTCAATGCGCAGGAGATGGCTCACGTACATGAATTTCTCAGCGCCGTGGTCCTGAAAACCGAGGCCGAGCAAGAAGTTTAATCTTACAAAAACTTGTGGCGGTGTCTCCAATAAAACAAGACACCGCCACAAGCGCAGAATATAAATTGAACTACGCGGTTTCGACAACTACCGATTCGCCGCGTACGGAGATCGTGTCTCCATTGCGCATCTGGGCACCGCGGCGAGTTTCGATCTTGCCGTTAACCAGTACCTGACCGTCTTCGATCAACTGTTTGGCGTGAATTCCGTCTTCGGCTAAGGACGCCAGCTTCAGTAGCTGTCCTAGGCGAATCGATTCGTCACGGATCTGAATGGGGAATACCTCGGAGTTTGCCATGGTTCCATCATCTCGCATCGAGGAGGGACTGTGAATGCTTTTCAGCCACGCACCGGCTTTTGTGGCGGATCAAACACAGTACAGACGGTGCTGAGTCACCCGAGAAGGGTGCGCCCCACGAGATGGACGCGATAGGCTTAAGCGGTATGTGTTTCCTACGGACCGCAACCAGCGGCCTCGTACTTTCCTTTGGAGTTGAAGATGGCGCCACAGTCCAAGCTTGATCAGGTTATTTCCCTCGCGAAACGTCGCGGATTCGTTTTTCAGGCTGGTGAAATTTACGGTGGTTCCCGTTCCGCATGGGATTACGGGCCACTAGGCACCGAGCTGAAAGAAAACATCAAGCGCGAATGGTGGCAGTCCTTTGTGCGTGGGCGCGAAGATATGGTGGGACTGGACTCGTCCATCATCCTGCCTAAGGCAGTATGGGAAGCCTCCGGCCACGTGAAGACCTTCACCGATCCACTCATTGAGTGCACCCAGTGCCACAAGCGCCACCGCGAGGATCACCTCATCGAGGCATTCGTTGCGAAGAAGGGTCGCGATCCAAAAGACGGCATGAGCGAAATCGCCTGCCCAGATTGCGGAACTAAAGGCCAGTTCACCGAGCCACAGCAGTTCTCCGGCCTAATGAAGACCTTCTTGGGTCCGCTGGATACCGAGGCTGGCATGGCGTACATGCGCCCGGAAACCGCCCAGGGTATCTTTGTGAACTTCGCCAACGTGCTCAACGCCAGCCGCAAGAAGCCACCCTTTGGCATCGGCCAGATTGGCAAGGCCTTCCGTAACGAAATTACCCCAGGTAACTTCATCTTCCGCACCCGCGAGTTTGAACAGATGGAAATCGAGTTCTTCACCGCACCAGAAGAAGCCGATGAATGGTTCAAGCACTGGGTGGATGCTTGCTGGGCTTGGTTCTTGGATCTAGGCCTGAACCCAGAAAACCTGCGCCAGTTTGATGTGCCCGAAGATGATCGTGCGCACTACTCTGCCGGCACCATCGACTTCGAATACCGCTTTGGCTTCCAGGGTTCGGAATGGGGCGAGCTGATGGGCGTCGCCAACCGTACCGATTACGACCTGACCAGCCACAAGGACGCTTCGGGCACCGACCTGTCCTACTTCAACCAGGCATCGGGCGAACGCTACGTACCTTTTGTCATTGAGCCTTCCTTCGGTCTGACCCGTTCCATGATGGCTTTCTTGGTGGATGCCTACACCGAGGACGAGGCACCGAACACCAAGGGTGGCGTGGACAAGCGCACCGTGCTGAAGCTGGACCCACGTCTGGCTCCGGTCAAGGCCGCCGTGCTGCCGCTCTCGCGCAACGAATCGTTGTCGCCAAAGGCTAAGGACCTGGCCGCGGAGCTGCGCAAGCGCTGGAATATCGACTTTGATGATGCCGGGGCTATTGGCCGTCGTTACCGCCGTCAGGATGAGATCGGTACTCCGTTCTGCATCACCGTGGACTTCGACACCCTCGAAGACCAGGCCGTGACCATCCGATCACGCGACACCATGGCGCAGGAACGCGTGGCCTTGGACCAGGTCACGACCTACCTATCCGAGCGTCTGAACGGAGCCTAGAGCGCATGAGCGACCTAGAGATTCGTCCCTGGCGTTCGGGCGATGACCTCGAACTGCTGCAGCTCTTTGGTGATCCGCTGTCCCCGCACGCCCATCAGGACCGCACGATGCTGCGCGAGAACAGCGATTCGCCGTTTTCCCGCACGTTGGTGGCGACCAGTGAATCGGTAGCCATCGGCGCCGGCGTCATTTTTGCTTCCTCGTTGCACCCGCAGCGTTTGTGGCTTTATGTTGAGGTGGCTCCGGGGCAGCGTCGACAAGGTGTGGGCACGGCTTTGGTGGCACGTTTACGTGAACTGATTCCTGCGGGGCAGAGCACCGAGCTGAAGTCGCGTTACACGGTTACTGCCGGGGACCCGGCAACCGCGGCACAGGGCTTCTGCGCCGCGCTGGGTTTGGGTGAGATTCAGGTTTCGCGTGACGTGATTGTTGAACCCGGTGCGCTGGCCGAACCGGTGTTTGACACCAATGACCGCGTGATCGAGGACATCGCCACCGGCAGCGTCGAGCTGACCAAACTGGTGATGGACTTCTACAACGCTACCCACCAGTGGGACCCGGCGAAGATGACCTTGGGCTCGGCACAGAAGATGTTGCTGGATGACCGCACCGGTGCCCAGGGGGCTATCGTGTTGCGTGACCGGCCACGTGTTGACGGCGGCAAGATCTTGGCCTTCGCGATCAGCTACATTCCGGCGCGCGAAGAGTCACCAACCGACGTGTTGGTGGGCTTCAACCCGGAATACAGCGATGATCAGGTTGCCGAGTCGATCCGTGACCTGGTAGCCATGCTGGTGTACCAATACCCGGTCAAGCTCGAAGTCGACTCCTCGATGTTTGTGCTCTCTTCCTTGGTGGATGCACTGGCAAGCGTGGAGCAGGCGACGGTCATCTCGACGACGCATATTCTGGCGAGCGACCACAGTAGCTAAACCAACCAAAAACGGGACCAATTCATTGTGTGAACTGGTCCCGTTTTTGTTCTCCCTGCACAAAATTTGTGTAGCAAATTTGAGGAAGACTGAGTAGTGAATCAAACGGCAAGCCCGGCCTTGCGCCCAGGGACAAAGCTGGCATATCTGATCATCGCGGTGGCTACCGGGTTGCTGATGCCGATTCAAAGCCGCGTTAATGGTGCGTTGGGGGTGCAGCTTGACGACCCCTTTGCCGCGGCGCTTGTCAGTTTTGTGGTGGGGCTTGTGGCATTAACGCTCATTCACTTGGTGTTTCCCGGGCCTCGCCGGGCCGCCCAATCCATCCCGAGGGTCATTGCGCAGCGTCGGTTTCCTTGGTGGTATTTGGGCGCTGGAGCCGTCGGTGCCTTTGTGGTGGTCAGTCAGTCCACTGCGGTGCCCATAGTTGGTGTGGCGCTGTTTACGGTGAGTCTGGTGACCGGTCAAACCATGGGGTCAATGGTTGTGGATCGGTTTGGATTTGGGCCGGCGGGCCCGCGGAAAATTAGTGCCTTGCGGCTGATCGGTGCGCTATTAACCCTGGTGGGGGTGCTGTGGGCGGTCAGTCCCCGAATCATCACCGACGTGGAACTTGGCTCGCTGCTGTTTCCGATGATTTTTACTCTTATCGTCGGAGTGCTCATGGGCTATCAATCGGCGTCCAATGGGGTGCAAGCCCAAGCCTATGGAAATCCGTTGACCGCAACCCTGATGAACTTTGTGGTCGGCACGCTGATGTTGGGGCTGATCTTGCTGGTCCGGTTGCCTCTGGTCTCGACCGACGGGGCCTTCCCCACTGGGTGGTGGTACTACATCGGAGGGCTTCTTGGCTGCGTGTTTATTGGAGTCTCGGCCTTTATGGTCCGGCATTTGGGAGTGCTTTTTACCGGCCTGTGCATGATTTGCGGTCAGCTGCTCGGGTCGCTGCTGCTTGATGTGGTGGTGCCTACCGCAGGTTCGCAGATAGGTTTTGCCACCGTTGCCGGTACCGTGCTCACCCTGCTGGCGGTTGGCCTGGCTTCGGTCAGCGGCGGCGGAAGTGCCAAGACACGCCGCCGCTAGGCTGACTTTTGGCTTCTCGGTTCGAATGAAGTTGGCCGGGTTTTCCGTTGCGGGGCTATCAGTTTTTTACTTCATCGATGATGTAGCGTGCCGGCTTGTGCGTTTGGGGCAGCCAGTCATCGAGGCGCAAAACCGGACAGGTGGCAGGGGATATGCCAGCAACGAGTGGCGATTCCGGAACGGTTCAGCGCTGACCCGCTCGGGAACCGCCACTGCCTTGATCTCAGCAAAAGCTGGGCCCCCTAGCCGTTAGGAGTTCAGAGCCTTGGCGTCTTGGAGGACATCGATCAGCTGATCGAACCATTGCACGTAACTTCCATAGGTATATGGGCGTTTGTCATCCCACTCCACAACTTGTTGAGCCTTTACGGCTGGAAGTGAGGAGAACACCGGATGATCTTTAACCTGTTCCGCCGTCCCGGAATAGCTCAGCACCACGTCTGCGGGAAAATCGCCGACCTTTTCCCAACTGAGTGAGGCCCATGCGCTCGTGTCAGTTGGGCCGGTGATCTCGAATCCGAGGTCTTCCAGCAGGGCCAGCTGGCCGATGGTTTTCTGTCCGACATACAGGTCGTCGTAACCGTTCAGTGCAATGATTTTCAGCCCGGGCTTTTGCTCCGCAATCTCTTTTAGGGTGCTAAGCCGATCGGTGAACTCCTTTTTATCTTGCACGGCTGACGCGGAATTGGTGTCTCCGCCAAGGGCTTTTGCGAGCTCTGCGTAGTCTTCAATGACCGCTTGGACGGGGCGTCCACCCGATTTGATGGGCAGGTATGGAGCAGTGGAGGTGGCTTCGGACTGTACTTTTTCATCCCACCACGTCCAACCCGTGCCCTCGGCATTGCCGTAGCCGATGATCACGTCGGGGTCCAAAGACAGCAGCTTCTCCAGATTAAATTCTGCGTCTTTGCCGATGATGGTCATCTGGCTGACGTCCGCATTGCCTACCGATAGTCCGCCGTCTTCGGTCAGACCGTATCCGAAGACGCCCGTTGGACGGACCCCGTAATCCCACAAGGCGGCAGCAGAGTAGGAATCGACGACGATCGAATCCGGTGCCTGCTCCAGGGTGGTTGTCTTTTGATAGGACGAGTCGGTAAATGACCAAGCGTCCTGCGAAGCCTTTGACGACGGGTCGTCCTGCGTGGAGCTCATGCTTTGCGCCCCGCAGCTGGTTAGCCCGATGACGGCGGCAAGGCCAAGAGTTGCGAGTAGCTTGACTCGGGTGGAACCATTCATGTTCGGTATTTCCTTCATGTGATGCGATGCGGTTTTTTGGGACCGCCTGATGTGTGGCTTGTTTTCTAGATGTGTGCTTAATCCCAGCTGCCGGATTCGCCCAAGGGGATCACCAGGGGAGTCCGTGAAACGGGATCCTCGATGATCTGGCTGTGAAGCCCGAAGACTTCGTGAATGAGTTCTTCGGTAACAATCTCTCGAGGTGCCCCCGCTGCCACGACGTTGCCGTCTTTCATGGCGATCAGATGACTGGCATAGCGGCAGGCGTGGTTCAAATCGTGCAGTACCGCAACGACGGTGTGCCCATTGCCGCGGTTGAGCTGTCGGCATAGCTCCATGATCTCTATTTGATGAGCGATATCCAGGTATGTGGTCGGTTCATCCAGAAGCAGCAGGGGAGTCTGCTGCGCGAGCACCATCGCAACCCAGACTCGTTGACGTTGCCCGCCGGAAAGTTCATCGACCAGTCGGTGGGACAGGGGGCCGGTTTTGGTGGCCTGCAGGGCCTCCAATACCGCCTGCTCATCGGCCGCTGACCACTGCGAGAGCAATTTCTGATGCGGGTACCGGCCGCGCGCAACGAGATCTGCGACGGTGATTCCTTCCGGGGCAATTGAGGATTGGGGTAGCAATCCCAATCGTTTGGCTACTTCTTTGGCCGGCAACCTGTGGATGGGTTTTCCATCCAGGATCACCTGTCCCGCCACTGGTTTAAGCAGACGCGAAAGCGCGCGTAAAAGCGTTGATTTCCCACAGGCATTTGGCCCAATAATGACGGTAAAAGAACCATCGGGAATGTTCACGTCGAGTCCTTGGGAGACAATTCGCTGTTCGTAGCCCAGAGTCAGATCGTGCCCATTCAACCGGGAAGTACTTAAATCCTCATGATTCTCCGCATTAATGATGTGCTGGTGGCTCTTTACCTTCGGCAGATCAGCTTGTATCAATTCACTCGTCTTTCTCAATTTCGTTTCGCTTCCCGGAGCAATAGCCAGATCAAATAAGCCCCACCAACGCTGACCGTGACGACCCCAACCGGCAGCGACGTATCAGGGACAATGCGTTGGGCGATCACATCGCTGAGGAGCAGAAATACTGCACCCAGAATGGCCGAAGAACCCAGCTGGACACCCGCGCTGCGAGTTATCCGACGGGCAACTTGGGGCGCCGCGAGGGCAATAAAAGAGATGGGCCCGGCCGCAGCTGTCGCCAGTGCGGTGAGTCCTACACCGACAACCATTAGCAGTAGACGGGATCGTTCAACCCGGATACCCAGGGCGTTGGCAGCATCGTCTCCCAACTCCAGCATGTGCATTCTCGGGGCAATCATGGCGGCCGCAATAAAAAATACGATGGCTGCGAGCAACGCAGGCTTTGCCTGTTCCCACCCGATGGCATTAAGCGAGCCCGCACCCCAAACGGCGGCAGACATCGCTTCTTCCAGCTCCGAACGAATAATCAGCCAAGAATTAAATGATGCAAGGAGCGCGCTAAACGCAATGCCGACGATGATTAATCTAAAACCTTGTGACCCGCGGCGGTAGGCCAGCAGGTAAACCAGCGCCGCAGTGATCAGGCCACCGGCTAAGGCTCCGGCAGCGATCTGGAAGTACCCTCCGCCGGCAAGAAAAATAACTGCCAGAGCGCCGGTATATGCTCCGGTGTTAAAACCGATGATGTCCGGGCTGCCCAAAGGATTTCGAGTCAGCGATTGGAAAATGGCTCCGCTAGCACCCAAGGCCGCGCCGAGGGCTAGGGCTATGACAACCCGTGGCAGGCGCCACGAGAGCACCACTCGTTCGCTTGCTGCGGTGCCATTGCCGAAGATCGTGTTCAGCAGCTCGGCGGCCGTGAAACTAATTTCCCCCATAGCCAAGGACCACAGCGCTAGCACCATGCCGACCGCGGCAATTACGACGCCGGCAACCACGGAACGACGCTGCATTCGGATGGAAAAGCGGCCCTTAGGCGATGCAAGAATAATTTGGCTGGGACCGAAATTTACCCGTTGCGCCTGATATTTGATGCTCGGCTCGATGCTCATAGCCCACTAACTTTCTTACGCCGGACCAGCAAAATTAGTACCGGGGCGCCGACAAACGCGGTCACGATGCCTACCTGCAATTCGCCCGGTGGAACCGCTATGCGGCCAATGACATCCGCGAGCAACAGTAAAACCGGACCCAACGCCAGGCTGTAGCTCAGTATCCAACGCTGATCTGCACCGACGATCCAGCGAGCAATGTGCGGAATCATCAATCCAACAAAGCCTATGGGGCCAGCCGCGGCCGTTGCCGCGCCGCACAGCAAGGTGACGGCAACGATGACCGTTATTCGGGTCCGTTGCACGTTGCTCCCCAACGCCTGGGCCAGATCATCGCCCAGGGAAATCGCGTTTAACGACCGGGTGCAGAAAAACGCCAGGCAGATGCCGAGAAGAATAAATGGCAGTACCACCAGAACCATCTCCATGCTCCGGTTATTTAATGTCCCAGCGCCCCAATATCTCATTCGGTCGAAAGCCTCTGGGTTGAGCAAGGTAATACCGCTTGAGACACCGCCTAGTACAGCTCCCAGCGCGACTCCCGCGAGCGTGAGCTTAATCGGGGTAGCTCCGGCACGGCCACGCGAACTGATGAGATACACCAGCACCGTTGAGATGATTGCCCCGCCAAATGAGAACCAGATGTAATCGGTGATACTCACGAGTCCGAAAACGGCAACGGCGATCACCACTGCGAATGCGGCACCAGCGTTGACTCCAAGGATCCCCGGATCGGCAAGGGGATTGCGTGTCAGTGCCTGAATTAAAGCTCCTGCTACGGCCAGCGCCAATCCGGTCAGGAGCCCAACCAGGGTACGGGGGACTCTCAAATCGTTAACTATGACCATATTTTCTGGTGTGCCGATGCCACGAACACTGTTTAAGACATCCACGGGGGCAATCCACTTGGCTCCGACTGCGAGCGACAGAACTACGCAGAAGCTGAGGGCCAGCATAGCCAGGACAAATCCAAGCATTCGTTTTGCATTGCTGGTGGCTAGACCGGCATGTTCTGGTTCGGAATCGGTTTCGGGGGCACTTGGAGGCTCTTGTCGTGACGGATCATCAATGGCGCTCAGAGCAGTCGGGTCCTCGTCCCGGCCGGCCATAGAGCCACTGGAGATCTGCAGTTGAGCGCGCATCGTGCCCCTTCGGTTAGGTTGTGCTCACCTATTTAGTGGCACAAAAGCACACGATATCATCTCTTTATTATTTTGTATTTCACGATTACGGCCGTCAGACCAAAGACCTATGGGTTTAATGAGCGGGAATGCGCGGAGGGAGTACGCAGTGTCGGCGATCGGTGAATTGGATCCTGCGCCAAAAGGAGCGTCAAGTTTCCTGATTTATGGCAACTTGCTCAAGAAGACCAACCCAAGAACAGTCCGAAAAACGCCAACTCTTTGCTCGCTGATGGGAGGTGAATAGCCAGCTGGAGAAAACGAAACCCGCCATCGCAGCCTTATGGCAGCGATGACGGGTGGTCGTTAGGAGAAAACCTTGGCGAAATTTTATTCAGCTAGAACCGGCGGCGCGGCAAGAGAGATGAACTCAATGTCGCCAGAGGGGCTAATCACCGCCATCAAACCGGACGGTTCGGTAGTGAACGATGTGGAGATCTCGGAAATCAGCGCCAGTAATTTCTCTTTTTCAGGTGGCTGGCCGACCCTGGGTATCCAGTGAAGCTGCGCGGAATGCAATTTTAGAAGTTCATCCATCAGCGGCTCACAGCCATATGGCGCCACAATCATCAAGGTCTTTAATGGCGTAGATGCCGCGGACGGTGTGGGAATCTGCGGAGTTTCGGTAGACATGCGTGCGCGGTCCGAGCGCCACAAAGCGAAGTGATACACGGCCACGGCCACGGTGGCGATCAGCCAACCGAAGGGTGCGCGAACTAAGTCCAGTAAGCTTCCCGAGCCGGTGGTGACCAGCAAGAATTCAAATACCCGGTAGGCGATGACCAGCAAGGAAATTAACGCCACCACGGCGCTGCAACCGAAGAACAACACCAGATATACCCGCCGGCTGGCGGGGTCTGACGCTCGCTGAGGGCGGAAGAAATAGACCCACGCGATAGCGCCGACAATCAGCAGGCCGAGGCCATAGCGCAGGACGTTGTTTGAAGTTTCCGATGCATAGCTGGTCGCCAGGCCGGCGAGCAGGGCGTTGATCACCATGCCAAGACCGCTGGCACCGAGCGCCAGCGCCCCACCGCTGATGAGCTGGCGTGAAGCCTCGGCGACTCGTGCGGGCCGCGAGGCACCCTTGGCCTGATGATAGGTCCAAACCATCAGGCCAACCAGAACCGCAGCGAGCAGGAGCGGGGCTCGGGTCGACAAGTTTTCGGAGAAGAGACCGGCTGTACCCGGTAGTGGGAGTACCAGCCCGAGCAGCAGGCACGCGCTCAAGAGGGTCAGAACCCCCGGGATCGCGAGGAAGAGCAAAACAAAGAGGAAGTCGGTGAATTCGTCCACTGCCTGATGAACCCGCTGAACGATCCATAACCACCACCACAACAATCCGGCGCCTGCAGTCCACGCGGTGGCACTGAAGAGGCTTGGCAGTGCCGAGGCCGGGCCGATCAGCGTTGGTTGCGGTGAGATGATTTCGTCCAAAGCTAGCTCCACCAGCACCACCGCTGACAGGGCGAACAGCACCAGAGCGAAGGCGCTGCCCAAAGCCCCGGGCAGGGAAGGCAGCTGAGTCGGCGCAAATTTGGGGCTTTTCAGGATCCGGTATTGCCAGATGAAAATCAACGCCCAGCCAAGCGCGGCACCCAGTAGTGGTTGCCAGTCGGCGGCGCGTGTCGGACTGATCAGTTCGGAACAAAGACGCAGGAAGGACACCGCTGACATGGCCAGGGAGATGACGTAGACCGACGCGGCCTGTAGCGTCCAGATCGCCGAATCGGCCGGTTGCAACGTAGCAATTTTTTCCTTCAGGTCTCGCCATAAGAGCCAGGCCAACGGCCCGGCAATGAGAGTGAAGGACAGGCCGATCGCGATTTCGGAGGAGCCGGGATAGGTGGGGACAAACCCCCGAAGAGCCATGGTGATCAGGGTGGACAGGCCCGAACCGAGCACCATCAGCAATACGAATAACAACCCATGCAAGATGAGCTGACGCAGGCTGGTGACTACCTGATTTGAGCGGGGGGCGGATAACGTGCTCATGCTCAGTACCCGGACATTTCTTCGTCGGTGCACAGGGTGACCTGCCACGGGGCGGAGGTAATCCGCCATTCATTTCCACTCTTGGACAGTTCAAAGGTTTCTGGATAATTTCCCATGCCGAGCAGGGAACCAAAGGCGCTGGAGCTTTCCACAAAGTGCACGGTGACCACGGCACCGTTTCCGTTGACCGACGTATTGACCAGGTCAAGGTTCAGGTCTTGACTGTCCACCGAGTAGGGGTCGCACAGCCCGGTGGCGGCAGAATTTTTCACATACCCCTTCGCTTCGGCGAAATCTCCATCCGCGATGGCCATCACATAACGCTGGATGGTCCCCTCGGGGGTATTCGGTGGAAGTAGCGGAGCAGTGGGGCGCAGTGCCACCGAGATCAGCGCGGCTATAACCAACGCCACACATAGCGCCGCTAAGCCTGCTAAGACCCAGCGCACTCGTGAAAAATTACTTGTCATACCCTCATTTTGCCGTTTCCAAGGTGAATAACCTAGCAATGAAATGTTCCGAATTGATAAAGATCTCACCCGCGATTTGCTCATATTTGAGATACTTGTTTAGTGACGATTCTTTCTCCCACCCAAACTAGTACGTCGACCGACGTTCCGACCCTCGAACTGCCTCCATTGCAACTGGGCAAGCACACCATTGAAACACCGGTGATCTTGGCTCCGATGGCAGGCATCACTAACCGGGCGTTCCGTCGACTGTGCCGCGAATACGGTGGTGGCGTGTATGTCACCGAAATGGTGACCGCACGCGCTTTGGTAGAACGTAATACCGAATCGATGCGCATCATCTCCCATGACGCGGATGAAGACTTCCGTTCCATCCAGATTTACGGGGTGGATCCGAACACCGTGCGCGCCGCGGTGCGCATGGTGATCGACGAGAACCGAGCGGACCACATTGACCTGAACTTCGGTTGCCCGGTTCCCAAGGTGACCCGCAAGGGCGGGGGAGCGGCGCTACCGTGGAAAACGGATCTGTTCACCTCCATCATTGAAGCTGCCACCTCGGAGGCCGCCAAGGGCGAGGTGCCGTTGACCATCAAAATGCGCAAAGGCATCGACGACGATCACCTGACGTATATCGAGTCAGCCAAGATCGCTCGTGACCACGGCGCCGCCGCAGTAACCCTGCACGGGCGCACCTCGCGTCAGTACTATGCGGGCAAGGCTGATTGGGAAGCCATCGCCACCCTGCGTGAAGCAATACCCGATATGCCAATCTTGGGCAATGGCGACATTTTCAGTGCCGAAGACGCGATCGAGATGGTCGAACAGACCGGTGTAGACGGAGTGGTCATTGGCCGTGGTTGCCAGGGTCGTCCGTGGCTGTTTGGTGACCTACAGGCAGCCTTCGAAGGCCGCGCCGATCGGTTCCGTCCCGGTGTACGTGAGGTCGCCGATACCGTGTACCGTCACGGGGAACTGCTGGCCGAATTCTTTGAAGATGAAGGCAAAGGGATGCGCGATATTCGCAAGCACATCGCCTGGTACTTTAAGGGCTACCCGGTCGGTGGCGACATTCGCTCACAGCTGGCGCAGGTGCCTTCCTTGGAACGACTGCGTGAACTGCTGAATGAACTCGATCTCGATCTGGGTTACCCGGGTACGGCCGCAGAAGGAACTCGCGGCCGCGCCGGAACGCCGAAGAAAACTCACCTACCCGACGGATGGTTGTCCACTCGGGAGATGAGTGACGAGCACCGAGTGATGATTAAGGCCGCTGAGTTAGACATCTCCGGTGGATAAGTCAGCGAGTGACCCAAAAGGTCACTAGACTCGTAATATGACCCAGATCAACGGATATACCGAAGCTGATCAGGAACGTTGGGTACCCGAGCCGGCTAAGAAGTCGTATCGCACCGCGTTCGCACGTGATCGCGCTCGGGTTTTGCACTCTTCGGCGCTACGCCGGCTGGGCGCCAAGACCCAGGTGGTCTCTCCGACGCTCAACGATTTTGTGCGCACCAGGCTGACTCATTCCTTGGAAGTAGCGCAAGTGGGACGCGAACTCGGCGCGGCATTGGGCTGTGATCCAGACATCGTTGATACCGCCTGTCTTGCCCATGACCTGGGGCACCCACCCTTCGGACATAACGGTGAAAAAGCATTAAATAAACTGGCCAAAGACATTGGCGGTTTTGAAGGCAACGCGCAGACCCTGCGCTTGCTGACCCGCTTGGAAACTAAAACTTTTCGGCACAACGGACACTCGGCAGGATTAAACCTGTCACGGGCAGCCTTGGACGCGTCGTGTAAATACCCTTGGTTACGCGAAGAGGCGCCGCTGCGCAATGGAAAGCAGACCAAGAAGTTTGGTGTGTACACCGATGACCAGCCGGTTTTTGATTGGTTGCGTAGTGGACCGGATTCGGTCCCTGGACGAGTGTGCATGGAAGGCCAAGTGATGGACTTGGCCGATGATATTTCTTATTCGGTCCATGACGTGGAAGACGCTATTGTCGGCGGACGCTTTCAGCTGCGTTGGTTGTTGGAATCTTCGGTACGTGACCGTGCGTTGCAGGTGACCAAGGATTGGTACCTGCCCACCACGGATGAGTCGGATATCGATGCGGCCCTGACGCGGCTAGAAGCATCAGCAGAATGGGTTTCCCATGCAGATGGTTCGCGCCGAGCACGGGCCGCGCTCAAAGACATGACCAGCCAATTTATTGGACGGTTCTGTCAGGCAGCAATGGATGCCACGCGCAGCGAGTTTGGGCAGGGAAACCTCACCCGGTACAACGCACAGCTGATCGTCCCGGAGGAGACCGAACACGAGATTGCGGTGATGAAGGGTATTGCCGCAAACTTCGTGATGACTAAAGAAGAGCTTCAGCCGATGTATTTGAATCAACGGCAAATACTGACTGATCTAGTGGATCTATTGTCGGATAATGAAGATAAATACCTCGAACCGATCTTCGCTGCGGACTACAAGGATGCCGCGAATGAACAAGGACGACTGCGCGTGGTCATCGACCAGGTGGCCTCACTGACCGACGCTTCGGCGCTGGAATGGCATGCGTCGCTGGTCAAAGGCGAAAGTTACGAACCAAAGCTTTTCTAGGCTGAGCTTCATGCACAGCCCGTGACGCGCTCGGCCTATGCCGAGCGCAACTTCTTAGAATGGGAATCATGGCAGGGCTGATTAAACGAGAAGATATCGACGAGGTGCGTAACCGCATCGACCTCCGCGAGGTCGTCGAATCCTACGTCACGCTCAAATCTGCGGGCGTGGGCTCCTATAAAGGACTGTGCCCGTTCCACGACGAACGCAGTCCGTCCTTCCACATTCGTCCCCAGCTGGGAACCTTTCACTGCTTTGGCTGTGGTGAATCGGGCGACGTGTTCGCGTTCATTCAAAAGATGGATCACTCATCTTTCTCCGAAACCGTCGAGTCACTGGCCGCTCGTATCAACTACGAACTGCACTACGAAGATGGTGGCACCGGGCCACGCCGCGAAGACTATGGCAAGCGTCAGCGCCTGGTCGATGCACACAAGGTAGCTGAGGAATTCTTCCAGGCCCAGCTGGCCTCCGAAGAAGCTCAGACCGCCCGTGACTTCCTCAGTGGGCGTGGTTTTGAACCACAGGCTGCTGCGGACTTCTCCGTCGGATATGCACCCAAGGGTTGGGACGCGTTGCTCAAGCACCTGCGTGCTCAAGGCTTCGTTGACGAAGAATTGAAACTAACTGGCATGTTCGCGGAAGGAAACCGCGGAATTTATGACCGTTTCCGTGGGCGTTTAGTGTGGCCCATCCGCGACCTGTCCGGAGCCACCATCGGTTTTGGTGCACGTAAACTCTACGACGATGATCAGGGACCTAAATACCTGAACACCCCTGAAACACAGTTGTATAAGAAGTCTCAAGTTCTTTATGGCCTGGATCTGGCAAAAAAGCAGATTTCCAAGACCAGACAGATCGTGGTGGTTGAAGGGTACACGGACGTGATGGCTTGCCATCTTGCGGGCATCACAACGGCGGTCGCTACCTGTGGCACGGCCTTTGGTACCGACCACATCAAAATAGCCAGAAGACTCCTGCAAGATGATGGCACCGGTGGTGAAGTCATCTTCACCTTTGATGGTGACGCCGCCGGACAGAAAGCCGCATTGCGTGCCTTCGACGAAGACCAGCGTTTTATCGCGCAGACCTACGTGTGCGTGGAGCCAAATGGCGCAGACCCCTGCGATCTACGATTGCATCGCGGTGATGAGGCCGTCCGCGAACTCATAGAACTAAAACGCCCGCTCTTTGAATTTGCGATCCGTGCCGAGCTGAAGAAGTTCAATTTGAACACCGTCGAGGGACGAGTGCAGGCCTTGCGGCAGACCGCACCCATCGTTGCACAAATTCGTGATTCGTCGATTCGCCCGGCCTACGCGAGGGAACTTGCCGGCTGGTTGGGAATGAACAACGAAGACGTCAACCGTTCGGTGGCGGCCTCCATCAAGCGAGCCAGGCTGCCAAAAAATACTCCGCCAGATACGCGGGGTAACCAGAGTGAAGGACAGGGGCAACAAGCATCGGCTAACGCTTTTGAGCGTCCCGATAGTCGCGACCCGGTCATGCGATTAGAACGACAGGCACTGGAAGTAGTGATTCAGCAGCCGCACCGGCTCAACGAAGAACAGTGGCAGGCCTTCTACGAGGCTCGTTTCATGGCTCCAGTGCATGCAGCAGTGCATGACGGCATCGTGGCCGCCAGCGCCGCCGGAGCTTCTGCTTCGTCATGGGTTGAAGTCATTCGTGATGAGGTTCCGGAGCAGCTGCGTTCCTACGTCTCCGAGGTCGCGGTGACGAGTATTCCGGCATCGGATGAACATAACCTTGCACGCTATTGCTCCGACATCATCAATGGTCTGATTGAGCTTCAAATCACACACCGCAAGGCGGAGCTTATTGGGCGGTTGCAACGTGCCGAAATGGAACCCGAGGGTGAGGAATACGCCCAGATCAACAGGGAACTAATGGAACTTGAAATGCGCCGGCGAATACTCCGGGGCACCTAAGTATCTGGTTTTGGTTTTTAATTGAGCTTCGGGTAAAGTTATATCTCGTTGCATTCCTCCATAGCTCAATTGGCAGAGCATTCGACTGTTAATCGAAGGGTTACTGGTTCAAGTCCAGTTGGAGGAGCTTACGAAGTCCCGATCCGCACAGCGGATCGGGACTTTTCACATTTGCACGCAAGTTTGGGATCCTGGATCCGAGGGTTAGTCGCCAAGTTTTTCTCGGGGCGTGGGAGCTTCCCACAACCTGCGGGACTCTAAATACCAAAAGTAGCTAAACAGGCCGATTTCGTACCATTCGACGATGAATAACGCCTGGGCTATCCCTAAAGCATTGAGTACAAACCAACCGATGATGCCCAGTGCCATCAGGATCAGTAACACCGCATAATGTATTGGGCGTCCGCCGCTGGTATCTACCTCGCAGAGGTCTTCTCGTCCAAGATGGCTGGCAATCGCAACGCCCATGCTGAGGATCAGCAACAAGGCTGCAGCGTAATGAACGCCGGCAAAGTCCGTGCCTTCTATGCTTCGCCAAAACAACAAGCCGATGAATGCAACTAGCGCCACGGTGCTCGAAAGGCTCAGAATCGTACTGAGTTTACTCGTGTGCAGCGCGCGTGGAGTCCACTTCTTGGTATTCCATTCAAGCCAGACAAACACCGCAGATACGACTAAGACCGCGACTATCGAGATTTGCACTGACCGAATGAGCTGAATTTGCGCGGATGAGGTTAGCGACGACAGCGTTTGGCCGAGTCTTGTCGGTACTAACGCCACAAAGATTGCGTAGAATCCGGCGAGGTTTAGTGAGTAGTCTTCTAGGGGAGCGCCCTTGTAGACCACCAGCAGGACTCCGGTGGAAACGAGCATCGCGACGAAGAGATCTCGGCTGGGACCCAGATAGTAGGAACTAATCGAGTCCTCGACTTTTCCGTTTAACAGACCATAGATCACGATGGCCACCATGAGCAGTAGCGGAACCACCAGTAGGGCCAGCCTGACATAGCGTAGGGTGTCTCGGCCGTAGAGGATTTCGTCTGCGCTACTCATACTTGAATTCTGCAACAGCCGCTGCGTTGGCTAGGAATTGTTTGCAACTCAGCGTGTCGGCGTGGCGATAGTTTGCAGGAGTTGCGGTGTCAGGAATCAACTTCCGGCCCATCCATGGCCGAAGATGGACTCAGTAACTAGTTATCCACCAAGGACTTTTCGAGGAAGATCAAACTTTGCGTGTTCAATTGCTGGTCATTGAGGACTGTCCCAATTCCGCCGTGGCATCTAATCGCCTTGAGGCGGCGTTCAAGTTGCTAGGAATCGATGGAGCCTCAGTGGTGCACCGTGTGATGAAAACGAGCGCAGACGTGCTTGGCACCGAATTTGCCGGATCTCCAACGATTACCGTCGATGGTTTAGACCTTTTCCCAAGTACCCCAACCGAAGAGCTAACCTGCCGTGTCTATTCGACCCCGCTTGGTCTGCAAGGTGCACCAACAGTTGAACAATTGGCCGCCGCATTCACCGCCCGAGGCCTTAGAAAGCGCTAGCTACAGTGGTGCTGTACGTTGCCTAACAGAGCTGGGAGCACGCCATAAAGTGTCCACCTGCGGCTTCGTTGATGCCGATGCCACCAGCGCAGCTGATCATCACGTACGGCGTTGATTCCTGGCCCCTATTGCCTTGGTCAGTGTGTGATTTCCTATGCGACGTATCATCCAGCATCTGCTCTTTCAAAGCTCGCTCAGGCTAAAGTGTCGGAGCCTGACCGTAATGTCATTGATGGATCAACCAAGATTCAAATCGTCTCACGACCATGGGGTAGTGAGCGGTTCACCTCAACGCTTTTCTTAGCGTTGCCATCACTTGAGGAAAAATCATGACTGTTGGAACTCCATTGGAGCCCGCACCACACTCGCCGGTCCCGCCGGCTAAGTCCACCGCAGGTAAAGGTCTAGGCATTGCAGCCTTGGTCATCGCGATTGTTGCCTTAACCCTGTGCTGGGTCCCGATTGTTAATAATTTTGCTGCGGTGCTCGGCTTTGTCGCCCTAATCTTGGGTATTGTTTCACTGGTCCTCGCTGCCAAGCGTCACGGCAGCAAAGGACTGGGTATTGCCTCAAGCGTGATCGCTATCGTGGCAATCATCCTGGTTTTTGTTACACAGGCCGCCTACGTCAAAGCCATAGATGGTGCCTCAGCAGCCATTGAAGATGCTGCGGACGGTGAGGTCGCAGCCCCTGAGAAGGTTATCGAGCAGGCAGCGGATGAATCCGCTGTGCTCAAGGTGGGCGAGGCAATAACGATAGGCGAATATTCCGTCAACGTTAGTTCGGTAAATCTGAACGCTGACGCGGCAATCGCCAAGGCGAACCCGTACAACGACAAAGCCGAGGGACAGTACGTCCTGGTAGACCTTTCGGTGGTCTACAACGGGGACGAAGAGGGCGACGCATGGATTGACCTGCAAGCAGAACTTGTGGGAGCCGACTCGCGTATCTATAGCACCACCACCTCGATGGCCACGCCAGCCAAGCCGGCGATGGATGTCCCGACCCTGACCAATGGTGGCAAGGGTGTTTACCAGGTCGTCTTCGACGTGCCTGAAAAGGCACTGAGCGACGCGAAAATTCGTGTCACTGAGAGCCTGTCATTTGATGATGCTGCAGGACTTTGGGCTACCAAGTAATCTAGCGAAATCTGCTAATGAGCATGGGCCAGGCCGCACGGATATCCCGTGCGGCCTGGCCCATCTCTGTATTAGCCCGCAGTAGCTGCTCTATCGATGTGGATCTGCACAGTGTATGCGTACTGTTCAACCACTTCATCAGGATCAAATTCTTCGGACGGGAAATATCCCAACACTCGTAGCCCTTCAGCCAACCCAAGCAGTTGACAGGCCACGGCGGAGGCATGGCGACGGTCTTCGGTGGTGTCTCCAATGATCCGAGCGACCCCGTTGAGGTACTTTTCACGCAACTCCTGTTGTGTGATTTTCGGGGTAGGGGATTGTCTGATCCGTGGAACTAGCGTTTGCCACGGATCGATAACGTCATCCTCGCGACGATTCAGGATCTGCTGCACCATGGCCCGGCCAAGACTCTCACGCGGAAGATCCAAATCTGCGAGTGGAACCGTGACCGTGTTCGCGACCGTATATAACTCGGCCTTGGATCCAAAAAGCTTGATCACCAACGCGGGGGAGACTTCGGCAATTTCGGCGATCTCGCGCACGGTGACATCGTGGAATCCGCGTTCGCCAAAGAGCCCGGCAGCGGCTTTGCGAATTCGTGCCCGCCCATTGTCCGTGCTCATGCTGGGAGCTCGATATCAACCCGTTCGGTCCGGGCACGCAAAATGACCTTGACTGACGCAGCTGTCTCGGTCTGCGGCGAAGCTGCCGTGAGCACATAGGTACCCACCGGAGGAAGATCTAAGGTGTAACCACCTAGATCATCGGTGTGGGTCGCAGCGATGAAGTCACCGGCGCCTGCACTGAGGCTTACCAGCGCACCGGCTACGACGGTTTCACCGGAAGCTACCACGCCACTGAGCGAGAGCATATGGTGCAGGTCAATGTCATGTTCCGTGATGCCTTCGGAGAATGTTACTAAATGGGAGCTGGGAACCCATCCAGCGGCGTTGGCGACCACCACATAACGGCCAGGTCCAGGCAGTACCGCGCTAAATTGACCTTCGTGGTCGGTACGAGCCCAGTCGCCAGGTACTCCATCCTCGCGGACAAAAGTCACGATGGCAGGTTGTTGGGTCCCGGGTCGCGGAGTCATGATGACCCGGCCATGAACCATGGTCTCTTCGACATCGGTCTCAATTTTAGGCACTGGGCTGCTACTAGGGATAAACAGCGCAATACCGATACCGATGATGGCGGCCAACGCGGCGAGCCAAAAGGATAAGTGCATTGCGTTAAGCGAGGGCAAGGGAACGCCGTTGTACTCCACGACCATCGTGGCAAGGATTAGTCCGGTCAAAGCACTGGCCACCGTGGTGCCTAGCGAGCGGATCAGTGCGTTCACGCCGTTGGCGGAGGCGGTTTCGGTAATTGGTACCGCACTCATGATCAGTGTTGGCATCGCCGCGTAGGAGAACGCGACGCCAACGTTGACCAGTGTGGCTCCCACAATGATCTGCCAAACTGCATCATCGAGGAAGACTCTGGCAATATAGGTTAACGCCATGATGGCGCCACCAAAGATAATGGTAGGTTTGCCGCCCCAACGATTGAGCATTGCTCCGGCCGCGCCGGAGAGCGCGACCATGGCCAATCCCGAGGGCACCATGGCCAAACCTGCAACTAGTACCGAGAGGCCAAAGCCATAGCCCGTTTGTTCGGGGATCTGTAGCTGCTGAGTCGTGATGAGCATGTTAACGAACATCGCCACGCAGAGGAAAAACGAGGAAACGTTGGTTAGTAACACTGGGCGTTTGACGGCGGTGCGCAGGTCAATCATGGGTTGGTTGACGCGTAACTGCAACGGAATCCAGCCTGCAAGCAATGCGAGCGAAAGGGCAAAAAGACCCAGCGTGAGAGGGCTGGTCCAACCCCAGCTGGCACCCTTGGAAATTGCGAGCAATGCGGCGGTCAAAAGAACTGAGAGCACTAGCGCGCCGGCGATGTCGAAGCGGCCCGGTGTGGTGATCTTTGATTCTTTGACCAGCAGCAGCACGCCCACGAGGAAAACTAGTCCCAGCGCGGCGGAAACCCAGAACAGGGATTCCCAACCGTAGGCGTTGTAAAGTAAGCCCGACATTGGCATGCCTAAGGCCGAACCAATGCCCAAGGTTGCACTCATCAATGCGACGGCGGAGGCTACTTTTTCCTTGGGTAGTTCATCACGGAGTACTGAGATGCCGACAGGAATTAAGGAAGATGCAAATCCCTGCATTGCTCGGCCTGCGATCAGTGAGCCAAAACTTCCGCCAATTGCTGCCACTAGCGAGCCCGCGGTCATGACGGCCAGCGCCAGTATCAGCATCTTGCGTTTGCCGTACATGTCGGCCATGCGTGAGATGACCGGGGTGAAAATTGCGGCGCTGAGCAGTGTGGCGGTGACCAGCCACGATGAGTCTTCTGCGGAGACACCGAGGATCACCGGAAAATCCGGTAGGAGCGGGACAACAAGGGTTTGCTGGAGCGCAACTACCATTCCTCACAGGGCTAGGACGGTGGTGGTAGCCCATGAGGGGACGGAACGAATCGGCACGGCGGTGGCCTAACAAAATAGCTGAATCAAATAAGGGTAAACAGCTGTTTACCCTTGGTAAGAACACACTGTTTCTTCAGCTACTGTCAAGTGGGTTTGAAGCGTGCCGTGGCGGAAAATTGTGGCATCTGAGCTTGTCGGGAACACTTTAGTCTCGAACTATGCGTCGCATGCCCGTTCTCACTGAACCGCCGTCGCAGTATGTATGAGACCTTAAAGGTCTGGTATTCAAATAGCTAAAAGCAAAGAAGGTGAAGCGGCGCTCTGCAAGCGCGGCTCCACCTTCAATGTTTTTGAATAATTTGTTAGCGCTACTGATCTAACGCAGCGATGGCACGCACCGCGCGCGCAGCCTCTGCACCCTTCTTGACGAAGTGCTCAAAGTAGAACGTCTGGTGCTCGTCATTTGAGTGGAAATGATGTGGGGTCAGGCTCACCGAGAACGTTGGCACATTCGTGTCCAACTGAACTCGCATCAACCCGTCGACCACTGCTTGGGCAACAAAATCATGGCGATAAATGCCGCCATCCACCACAAGTGCGGCAGCCACTACGGCATCGTACTTTTCGCTCTGTGCGAGGCGCTTCGCCTGAAGCGGCATTTCATAGGCACCCGGTACGGTGACCACGTTCAGCGTGTAGTCGGTGCCGGACTCGTCCATATCGGCTTCGAAGCCGGCTAAAGCTTGGTCGACAATATCTGCATGCCAGCTCGCTTTGATAAACGCGATGTTGAGTTGCTTGCTCATATAATTCTCCGTAGGTCAGGTCTTTTGATAGCTAAATTTTTGGCTCACTAATGACAGCTTAGTGTCCTGCATCTCATTGGCTTAATGGCGTCGACAACCCACGTCATTATCGCTTGATCATTTCAGTTGCTGGGCTGCAATGCGCTTTGGCTTAGCGCCAACCAAGTAGCGGAGCCACATGTTTCAGGATCGATTCGATGACGTGCGCGTTATAGTCAACGCCCAGCTGATTAGGAACGGTGAGTAGCAAGGTGTCTGCCGCGGCAATGGCCTCATCTTCGGCGAGCTTCTTTGCCAGTTCGTCGGGTTCACCAGCGTAGGATTTGCCGAAGACCGCACGAGTTTTTGCATCAATGTTGCCGACCTGGTCTGAGCTGTATCGGTCACGCCCGAAGTACTGCCAGTCGCGTTCATCGGTGAGTGCAAAAATGCTTCGGCTCACCGAGACGCGTGGTTCGCGCTGGTGGCCGGCTTCCTTCCATGCCTGACGGTACAGTTCAATCTGTTCGGCCTGCTGAACATGGAACGGCTTGCCAGATTCGTCGTCCTTGAGCGTAGAGCTTTGCAAATTCATGCCAAGCTTCGCGGCCCACACAGCAGTGGAATTAGAGCCGGACCCCCACCAGATACGTTCGCGTAATCCTTCCGAATACGGTTCGATGCGTAGCAGTCCTGGGGGATTAGGGAACATTGGTTTCGGGCTAGGCTGGGCAAACCCTTCGCCGGAAAGCACTTCAAGGAGGCGTTCGGTATGACGGCGTCCCATATCTGCGTCCGACTCACCATCACGCGGTTCAAAGCCGAAGTGACGCCAACCATCGATCACCTGTTCCGGTGAACCGCGGCTGATGCCTAACTGTAGGCGACGATTAGAGATGAGGTCTGCGGAGCCCGCGTTCTCGGCCATGTACAACGGGTTTTCGTAGCGCATATCGATCACACCGGTACCGATTTCAATGCGGCTAGTGCGGGCCCCAATTGCCGCGAGCAGTGGAAATGGGGAAGCGTATTGCTGAGCGAAATGATGCACTCGGAAATACGCGCCATCCGCTCCGAGCTCCTCGGCCGTGACCGAAAGATCTATGGCTTGCAGCAACGCGTCCGAGGCATTGCGAGTTCCTGACTGTGGGTGGTCAGTCCAGTGTCCGAAGGACAGGAATCCTATGTTCTTCATACTTGATCCAACAACTAGTTTCTGATCATTATTCCTTGGGGGCTGGTGGTCAGATCAACTCGAAGCCATGTACCGCGGTGAGTAAATGTGCCACCGAATCTGGAGCGGCAAAGGGCAGCCAGAGCACCCCGGTCTTACCGGTAAGTAGACTCTCTTGTTTGACCATCACGCGTTGGGAATTTCTGGAGTTCCGGCGCCGCGACGGCGCAGCACCGGCTCGGCCTTGCCAGTGCCGCAACCGGCGGTCGCACCGGAACAGCAGGATCCTGCGCACCCGGAGGAGTTGGCATTGCCGGCATCGCTCGGCTGGCGGGAGGCATGGTCAGCGGCTTCGTGCAGCGCTTGGGCGATCTGCGCTGAATCCTGGCCTTCCTGCCCGAGTACTACAAAACCGGCATCGGCGATCATCGCTAGGTCGGTGCGGGCATCTTGCCCCTCGCTGGTCAGGTAGTCGCCCAAGAAAATTGAGTTGGCTACTTCTAGGGCTGTGGCTTGCATCGAACGCAAGTGCATTTCCCGGCCACCAGCAATACGCAGCTCCTTGTCTGGGCAAGCTAGTCGTACTAGCGCGAGGATGCGCAGGCAAGCGAGCGGGCTGAGATTCCAAGTGCCTTCCAAAGGTGTGCCGTCAAAAGGCATGAGGAAATTGACCGGGATTGAATCCGAGTTCAGGGCGCGCAGCGCGAAGACGGCTTCGATGAGTTGGTCGGTGCTTTCGCCCATTCCGACAATTAATCCGGAGCATGGGGACAGTCCGGCTGTCTTCGCTTGCTCGACGGTTTCCACGCGCTCCTGGTAACTGTGGGTGCTACAGATCTGAGGGTAGAGGGATTCCGCCGTGTTCAGATTGTGGTTATAGGCGTCGGCTCCGGCGGACCTAAGCTGTGCGGCCTGCCCGTCCTTCAGGATGCCGAGGCATGCGCAGACTTCGATCTGGGGATGCTCGGTTTTGAGCTGGTCGATCATGGTGGACACACGATTGACGTCCCGGTCGCTGGGTCCCTTGCCCGAGGCCACGAGGCAAACCCGCGAGGCCCCACCGGCAATTCCAAGCCCTGCTTGGCGGACCGCTTCCTCCGGTTTGAGCCAGGTGTATTTCAGGATTTCTGCTTTGGACCCCAGTCGTTGGGAGCAGTAGGTGCAGTCCTCGGGGCATAGTCCGGACTTGAGGTTGACCAAGTAGTTCACCTTGACGGTATTGGCGAAGTGCTTGCGGCGCAGGAGGCCTGCGGCGGACACCAGCGTGAGTGTCTGCTCATCTGAGGTCGAGATGATCATGTGGGCTTCGGCGACGGTGAGTCGATGTCCCGCGCTGATCCTTGAGACTAGGGCAAAAGGGTCAACCGGGATGCGTTTTGGTGCGGTCATAGTAGCCATGAGAAATCTCCAATTGAACGGTGTTCAAGAATGTTTGACTTCACTGTACAGGGAATTCTTCAATCATTGAACACTGTTCAGTAATAAGGCTGCAAGGTTAATCAAAAATGCTCGCGTCATTCGGCACAGGCCAAACGACGCGAGCATTGTCCTACGTCCGCTAAACCGGGGAAACCACCCGAACCAACGGATTATCCAAATCACCGGCGTAGAGCAGGCCGCCGGATTGATCCGTGAGATCTAACATCTGCTGATTATTGCGAAGCTGTAAACGGTTCAGGCAAGACAGCGGGAAGCTTGGGATAAACAAGCCCAAGTCATCAAAGTGCTGCGCGAACTGTGGATGCTGCGTCCTGTACTCCAACAAGCGTTCCGCGACGATAGTCCAGAATTCCCCCTCCGCCAGGAGCCCCTCGGTGTCTAGCAACGGTGCAAGGAAACGGAAGAAGGAGTCGAAGACATCGGTGAATACCGACAACACTGGATCTCCGCCGGTGCGCACCCGACGGATTTCCTCTGGAAGCTCGACACGATCGGATAAAATCGCAATCTCTTCTCCCAAGTCCTTCAGCAGGACCTTCTTGACTACACCGTTTTCCAACACCATAATCACGTTCTCGCCATGTGGCATGAAGACTAAGTCATAAGCGGCCAGGCAATGAACCAAGGGCACCAGATAAGCATCTAGATAGCGGGTCAACCAGTCGGCCGGCGCTAAACCACTGCGGCGGATTAGCGCCCCGGCGAAGGAGTTCCCGGAGAAATCTACATGGAGCAGACTGGCCATCGTGGCCAGTTTTTCTTCAGATTTGAGCATACTGATGGGCGACTCGCGCCAAAGTGCCGCGAGCATCTTGCGCTGCGGTGCGGTTTTATTAGTAGCTGCTTCAAACTGTGGGTTGCGATAGCCCACCGCGGCGATTTCGCGCAACAGAGCCACCGGTGCTGTGGAGAGCACCGGGTCGTTGTCAAACAATTCACCCAGCCACTGGTTGATAGCGGGGGTGACCTTCATATATTCCGCGCTCAACCCACGCATGAAGCCCATATTCAGGATCGACATCGCGGTCTTGACGTAGTGACGTGTGGGGTCAGAAAGATTGAAGAAGGTGCGAATCGATTGTTGTGCCTGGTATTCGTCCTGGCTATAGCCGAGCCAGATCAGGTGCTTGCGCGCAATGTCATTCGCGAAAGTGATTGATAAACGGTTTTCCCACTGCCAAGGGTGAACGGGCATGTAAATGTAGTCGCTCGGCGACAATCCGGTACCGAACAGTGCACTGTCAAGAGTTTCATCAAGGTATTCGCGTTCCTCCGGGTCTAACTGTGTAGCCAATAGTGTCTCGTAATCGAGGGTGTCGATGGCATCAAATTGGGCACGCGACGTGTGTGCCGCGACCCACCCGAGCTTCAGGGCCGAGCCAGTTTCCGGAGCGTAACGCAGATAGTCGCTGCGGCCTACACCCATGCGGCCATTGTTAGCCACAAAGCAGGGGTGGCCCTCGGTCATCGAAGATTCCACAAGCTGGAAGGACTGGGCCGCGCTGCCCGGGAACTGGGCTAGCTGGGCCGAGGTATGGGTGGCGTGCGCCTGCTTGTAGCAGTAGCTAGACAAGGTGGAAGAGAGTTCTTCCAGATAGACCGGCAGCTGAGCTTCGGAGAGCGTCAACTCACGGTAGAACAAGGTGATGAAATCAATGACATCAACCTCCGCTTCGTGCCATGAATCATTGACGAGCTGCTGGTATTGCAGTGATTCTGCGGCGACAAGCCAGTGATTAAGTTGGTAGCGGCCGGCGGAGAAGATCAAGCGGTGTCCATCTTTCTGCACGCAGTAGCGCCGCTCGCCGTATTCGACCGGATCAAGGAGGCGTTCGTGACAGAATTCGCCGAGTGCTTTGGCCAGCACATGACGATTGGCGGCCTCCCAGCGTGGTGGAGTGAGGAATGAGGAACCTAGGCTGTGGCCGGTTGCTTGTTCAAAATCATTTCGGGTACAGACGGAAAGCAACGCCTGCTTGATTGATCCGTCTGGTTCTGACAGAGCTATCGGGCGGACCGGGCGGAAACCCACCCGAGCGTTGAGAGCCTGGATGGCTTTATTGCGTAGGTCTGGTTCCACGATGACGCGTTCGACTCCGGGGCGGGTGAAGGCGTGGCGCATTGCTTGGGTGAGTGCTTCCAAGGTGAAGCCCGGTTGCGGTTCGCTGGTTTGCGGCGCTAAGAAGTGCAAGCCGCGATCTCCGCGAACGTAATTGTAGGCTTCGCCCAACGCAGTGCTCTCCGGGTTGTAAAGCTCGAGCAGAAATTTTTCGGTGCCGGTCTCATCAAGGCCCAGCAATACTTGGTAGTCCGCTGTGGACAGCAGGCCACGGTATTCGGCAGCTATTTCTGTCGCGGTTGCGGTGGGCATCCCCCAGTAGGTGGCATGTTCGGTAGCGATCCACGCGTGGAGCAACGCGGTATCTTCGGGCAGGATGAGCGTGCGGAAGGTGTAGGTGGTCATGGTTCTTCTTTCCTTAGTCGCGTGAGCTGGAGGTGGTTACGGTCGGCAGGTCGGTCAGTTTTGCCGCGCCGAATCGTTGGAAAGCAATGCGCTCTTCGACCGGGTAGACCTCACGGCCGGTGATTCGGTTGATGATCACCGAGTTTCGGTAGGCGCCCATACCCAGATCAGGGGCCGTAAACCCATGAGTATGCAGTTCCGCGTTTTGCACAAAAATATCTTCACAGGCCCCGATGGAGTATTCACGGTCCACGTCGACCCGCCCGTCGGCGAGGTATGTTATCCGCTGGGTGATTCCATTGAGGAAGTCAGGGGTTCGGGAGCGGTAGCCGGTAGCCATTACCAAAGTATCGGCGCAGAACTCCAAGTTTTCTTCGGTACGTTCGTGGCGCAAGCTGACCGACAGGCCCTCGCCTAGTGCACCGATACCGCTTGCACTGCAGCCGGTACGCAGGTGGACATTGGCCGCTTTGCTGATGCTGCGCTGGTAGAGCTCTTCGTAGATTTCATCAATCAGATCCGCATTGATGCCCTTGTAGAGTCCCTTTTGTTCGGCGCTGAGCGCGTCACGCTTTTCCACGGGCAGCGCATGAAAGTGGTCGATATATTCCGGGGATGTCATTTCCAAGGTGAGTTTGGTGTATTCCAGTGGAAAATAGCGTTCCGAGCGGGTGGCCCAAATTAGATGGTCTTCCTCGGGCAAATTACGCAGCAGGTCCAAAAAGATCTCGGCTGCGCTCTGTCCGCTGCCCAGCACGCAGGCGATCTGCGGGCGGGATGCTTGTTGGCGTGGAGCGAAGATTTCTTCGCGATGGAACATGTAATCACTTGAATGCATGACCTTGCCCGTTGCTTGGGCTGCTTCGTCAATAATCGGTGGGAGGTAAGGCTTGGATCCGGTGCCAAGGACTAGCTTGTCTGCACTGAAATGGGTAACCCCTTGAGCGGTGAGCACCGATAGCTGGTAAGCCCCGTCCGTGTATTCGGCCGAGAGCACGCGATGTCCGAATCGGACGCTGGGCAGTAGGCGCGAAGCCCAAGCGAGATAGTTACTATATTCGTTGCGTAAGGCGTAGAAATTTTCGCGAATATAGAACGGGTAAATTCTCCCCTGTTCCTTCAGATAGTTCAGGAAGGAAAATTTATTGGTGGGGTCTGCGAGGGTGACGAGGTCTGCCATGAACGGCACCTGAAGATGTGCACCATCGAGCATCATGCCGGGGTGCCAGACGAAGTGGTCGCTGGCGTCTAATACCGCGACCTTCAGCTCCGGGAGCGGAGCGGTGAGGGCAGCAAATCCGAGATTAAACGGTCCAGCGCCAATGGCAATGACGTCAAAGTGTTCTTGGGCTAGTGCACGGGTCATGCGCGGGCTCCTTCTGTGCGTTCGAACAGTAGGTCGTTGCCGACCCGGCAGATCGCGTCGAGTATCTCGGTGAGGTCTTTCATGGTGGTGTTTGGATTCAACAAGGTCAGCTTGAGCATGCGTTCCCCGCGGACGGTGGTTGCCGCGATCATTGCTTCACCGGTTTGGTAGAGCCGGTGACGAATCTGATTTGTCAGCTCGTTAT
This sequence comes from Glutamicibacter sp. BW77, assembly GCF_002332285.1. NCBI lineage: Bacteria > Bacillati > Actinomycetota > Actinomycetes > Micrococcales > Micrococcaceae > Glutamicibacter > Glutamicibacter sp. BW77. The sequence continues at coordinate 273,135 of NZ_NRGT01000073.1, forward strand.
GCTCGGCTTGGTTCAACTGGGTATTGGGGACAGTGAATCTGAAGACGAGGGTGCTTAGCTGCACCGGGGCTTCCAGCGTTAGCTGTGGTCTCAGCGTAATTTCAGCCTCCAAACTTTCTGCGAGTTTGAGGACCTGATCGAACATGGCACCTAGACGTTGCGCGCCAAGGGTGCGCAGAGTGACCCAAAGTTTCAGCGCATCAAATCTTCTGGTGGTCTGCAGCGATTTATCTACCTGGTTCGGTGTCTGTTGCGCTTGCGACCGCGGATTGAGGTATTCAGCGAAATGAGTGATTGATTCAAAAGAGTGCGTGTCCTTGAGGAGCAGCGCGCTGGAGCCGATGGGCTGGAAGAAGGACTTATGGAAGTCCACGGTGACCGAGTCTGCCAGTTCAATATTGGCTAATCGCTGGCGATGCACCGCCGAATGCAGCAGTCCGCCACCGTAAGCGGCATCGACATGGAACCAGGCGCCGGTTTCTTTAGCCAAGGCAGCTATCGGCGCAAGCGGGTCGATGGAACCGAAGTCGGTAGTTCCTGCGGTGGCAGAAATGGCCATGGGGACCAGGCCGGCCTGTAGGTCATTGGTGAGCTGTGTGCGAAGTGCGTCTGCGTCCATGCGGTGCCACGCATCGGTGCCGATAGCGATCACGGCTTCATGGCCGAGACCCATCATCATCGCTGCGTTGGAGATGCTGAAGTGTGCGTCATGGGAGGTGTAGATACGCAAATTCTGTAGGCGTTGCGGTAGCGAACCTGTCATTTTGGATACCGCGATATTGCGCGCAATGAGCATCGCTTGCAGATTGGACTGGGTTCCGCCGGAGGTGAAGATACCATCGGCGGTGTTTGCTGAGTATCCGATGAGCCGTGTGGTCCAGTCGATGAGTCGGCGCTCAATCAATGTTGCTCCGGCACTCTGGTCAAAGGTATCCATGGAGGTATTCAAGCTGGTGACAAACGCTTCGGCAGCGACTGCGGGAATGGCCACCGGGCAGTTCAAATGAGCGGCGTACTTCGGATGATGGAAGTAGACGGCGTCACGGAGGTAAATCTTCTTCAGTTCATCAAAGGAGTCGGCGTGGTTTCCCAACGGTGCGTCGAGGTCAATCCCCGACACCAGCTTCTGAAGGTCGTGTGGACTCGGTCCCGTGGTGGGAGACTCGACGGCTGCCAGTTGGTCGGTGACGCGCAATAATGCTTCACGAGCTTCGGCTTCGTAGCGGTCTAAGGTGTCTGAGCAGAGTAATGAATTATCAAAAAGCTGTGATTCAGACTGGGGGATGTGCAGGGTCTCAAGTGAGGTTCCCACGGATACTCCTCGCATGGTAATTATGTAGTTTGGTTAGTCTTCCCTAACTGCAGACTATTAACATCACAAGTAAGTAATGTATTGCAACCCCAGTGTGTATTTGACTGGTCGGTGGACGCTGTTGAGGTAATTCAAAAACACCGAGAATTCGGCAGGGTGGGTTCAGTGCCCGAGGGGGAAAGTTTTTTAGAATTATGGATCAGATGCAACCTAAAAGAACTAGTGAACTACCAAAACTCTTATTCGCTTAAGAGGAAATGCGGTATCGTTGCCAACCTCGGGTCAGGTGAGCTTCCTAACACTTTTTCAGGAGCTGTGGTGAAATCTAATGTGCGAAGCGAGCGTCGTTTCCTTTATTCGAATGCAGGTGATGCGGCCAGCCGTTCACTGGCGGATTTCACTGTGGACCTCATTTTTGTCACCACCTTGGGTGCGAGCGCATGGCAAATGGGGCTTCTGAACACCTTGGGTTCTCTGGCCTTCCTCGTGGCGACAATTCCCATCGGCTATTTGGTGGACCGTTATCGACCTTTGCGACTGTTGCGCATTGGACTCGCAGTGAAGGTCGCGCTCACCGTTTGCCTTTTCCTGCTGACCGTCACCGGCACGTTGAGTATCGGCTACGGATTTTTGCTGGTGACGATACTGGGAATGTGCAATGTCGTAGGTGAAACCGCTCAAGTTTCCGCAGTCCCACAACTCAATGCGGTCTCGGGTGCCCAGCGCTCCAGCTCCATCAGCGCATTGATCGCCCGGCTGACGGCTGCGGATCAGTCCTTGGCGATCATCGTTCCAGTGGCCGCAGGCACCGCATTTACTCTCCTCGGGGCCTCAGCACTCTTGACCGTGAGCGCAGTCTTGGCGCTGATCGCGCTGAGTTTGGCCTGTCTGGTCAAACTTCCTCGCCAAGACGGCCAGCGGAGGGAGGAAGATACGGGGCAGAACGCCGAGCACGACACCCATTGGCGCTCCGGCCTCACATACCTTCGCCATAACCGAATATTGATCGCCGTAACTTTGGCAATGATGTGCTCAAACTTCGGTTTGGCCTTAGGCAGTGCGGTTGAAGCGCTGTTCATTATCAACTATCTAGGCTTTGGAGCCTTCGGCTTTGGTATCCTCGCTGGTCTTGGCGGTGCTGGGGGACTACTCGGAGCTGCACTAGCCACGCGGATCGCTGTTCGTTTCAGTACGACCCAACTGACTACGGTCACCATGATGATCAAACTTGCGTTGGCCACAATGGTATTTTTGGCGGCCTTTACCACTCCTGCAATTTCTATGACCCTGCTCGCGGTGCAATCAGTATTTTGGGGCGTTGCTTTGATCATTTTTAACGTCGCGGTCACTGCGTGGGTTGCTGATATTACTCCCGAGTACCTGCTAGGTAGGGTTAGTAGCGCTCGCCGGTTGTTTACCTTTGGCGCGGTTCCGATAGGAAGCTTGGCTGGTGGCGCCATTGGTTCAGCGTTCGGGCTGCCGGCTGCGCTCGCGCTGTGGCCACTATCTATTGCCGTAGGACTCATCGGTTACTTGATTGTTCGGCCCAGCAAAGTGCAGCTCGAGGTAGCGCAAGTGCGCCGGCGGTAACCGATAGGCTTGGAGTACTACGTCCTCAACAGAAGGCTAATACGCCCGTGAAACTCGTCATTGATGCCCGATATACCAGGGTCACCCATCACGATGGAATTAGCCGTTACACCGCAGGACTCATTGAGGCTACCTCGAAAATTGCCGATGTAACGATGCTGATCAATGACATGCGACAGCTTGCACTCCTGCCAGAGGTCCCGTACCTAAAAATTTCCGGTCCGACCAGCGTCCTAGAACCCTTCGTTGCCCTGCAGATTAATAAGTTGCAACCAGACGTGGTTTTCTCCCCGATGCAGACCATGGGAACACTGGGACGAAAATTTCCGGTAATCCTCACCCTGCATGATCTGATCTACTATTCGCACCCGAATGCGCCAAAATTCTTGCCTGCCCCGATTCGATGGGGATGGTTCCTGTTTCATCAGGTCTACTTCCCTCAACGACTATTGCTGAACCGCGCGGACGCCGTCGCGACAGTTTCAAATACCACGGCCACACTCATGCGAGAGCATCGGTTGACTAAACGACATATTGGTTTAGTTTCAAATGCCGCCTCGGCACAAACCTCTGTTCGTGACCAAAATCGTGTCGCGGCCAAGACGTTGCTATATATGGGCTCGTTCATGGAATACAAAAATGTCGAGACCTTGATTCAAGCCATGAGTTTGCTTCCTGAATATCAGCTGCATTTGCTTAGCGGTATCAGCGCGGAGCGTCGCGCGGAGTTGGAAGCGAAAACCCCTGATAGTACCCAAATAATCTTCCACAATGGGGTCAGCGACGAGCAGTATGCGAAGATGCTCGGCGAGTGCACCGCGCTGGTGACGCTTTCTCGCGAAGAGGGCTACGGTCTTCCACTGGTTGAAGCGATGAGCATGGGAACACCTGTGGTCGTTACCGACATGCCCATTTTTAGAGAAGTAGCTCAGGACGCGGCGCTCTACGCGCATCCCGATAGCGCCCAGGCCTTCGCAGACCGGGTGCACCAGCTCTCAGCACCAGAAGAATGGCGGAAGTACTCAGAGCGTGCACTGCGCCGTGCCGCGCACTACTCATGGGAAACCTCTGCGCACCAGTTGATTGAGCTGGCACAGTTTGCCATCAACAACTCAGCAAAGACCACAAACTAGCCTTCAAGCATTAACTGGAGCAGCACCTAAGAGTGGATTTCAAAACGGGACTTGGCTAGTGCTAAGGTTGTTCTCGTAGCATTCCTCCATAGCTCAATTGGCAGAGCATTCGACTGTTAATCGAAGGGTTACTGGTTCAAGTCCAGTTGGAGGAGCCGAAGAATCACCCTGTTGTCAGCTTGTGAAAGCTAGCAACAGGGTGATTTTGTTTATCCTCGTTTTGAAGTATGTCTGAACTTTGGCAACCAGCAAGAAACCTCTGCGCAGTAGCGAGTGAAACTTTCACCGAACTTTTCTTCCAAGTCCCTTTCCTCCAGTGGGCGTACAATCAAATTCCAGATGATTGAGCCGCTCAAAGAATAGAGGATTATGAGCCATGAATTTGCGATCAGCCCTACACTGACTCCCTGTACGATGCCTGCAACCGCCATAGGATTGCGAACATATCGGTAAGGGCCACGGACCACCAGATACTGTGGCATTGCAGAGGGCAGGGGAGTGCCCTGTCCCAATTTGGCCATAATGGTTGCCGACCAAACACCCAACGCGCTGGCGAGTAAGAGCAAGACATAACCAGTCAAACGAACCCAGTCAGCAAAGCTCACGTGCACTGCGAATCGGTGTTCAGCAAAGATTATGAGCGAAGGAAAGAGCGCAAGGAACACAAACCAAAAACAAAGTAGCTGGGCGAAGGTCTGACGTATGTGGGCTCGGGTACGTTTGGATCGTGCAGTCCTGAAGCGAAAAGGGCCAGATGCAAACCACTGCGAGGGAAACCGCCCGAACCATAAGACCAGACCGGCTGCTCCGGAAGCAAAGCTTGCGGCCAGCATGATCAAGGCGCCCCAGCCGGCATTGGTGGATATCAGGGCGTAGACAAGCATCAACCCTGTCATGAGCCAGGTCCACGGTATCGCCACCCATAATGCCGCACGTATATTGCAGGCGATTAGCAGTGAGGCGAGAGCAAACAAAGGGATGTCGAACCATGCCAATAAGAGCGGCGGCAGATCGCCAAGCGTCAACATGGTGACGGTCGGGCTTACGAAAACCGCGAACCACCATAACAACCCGCCAACCCCCTGAACCGCGAAATACGTCCTGGCGAGCATTAACTGATTATTGCGCTGCAAGTGTGGTTCGTTTGTAGCTGAGGAGTTCACCAGTCTGTTAGACATGGAGACAAGCCTAGGTGAACCATGGCTGGTGCAACTTCTTGACCTATATGATCGTTTCTTTTTATGCTGCGCATCACTAAGTGAATTACTGAGGTGTTGCGGAACCAAACGTCCAAAATCGCTGCCGAACCCCTTGAACGTCGGGGCTATTTACGTCTTCAAGCGTAGAAGTTGGTCGATTTGAAAACCCATCTTGGCCAGTGCTAAGGTATTACACGTTGCATTCCTCCATAGCTCAATTGGCAGAGCATTCGACTGTTAATCGAAGGGTTACTGGTTCAAGTCCAGTTGGAGGAGCTCTCGTAAAACCCCAACCGTTTCGAACGGTTGGGGTTTTATTTTTCTTAACGCTGCAGCGTAGCTCAGAGTTCGGCTGCCTAGGGTTTTCCCGCAAAAAATCAGGGGGAACCCGGATATCACTGCCCATATCGAGTTGGCTAGGATATTTACTAGATAATCGCCAGTTTCAGTGCACGTGGGTTTTGGTTGATCCGCTTGCTAGGTGGAGACGACTGATGGGAATAGTACTAATACTTTCCTTCATTCAGCGTGATGAAGGTATTGATCGGGTGAAAGCTTGTCTTCTCTACAACACGATTAGTCTGCAGATTAGCCATGAACAGCTTATGAACAATGAAGCGCACATATTGATTGGGTCGCTTCCTATAAGCTCAAGTGAATAGACGATAGACTTTCAAATCGTTAACACTTACACCCGTGGCATGAGATAGAGCTGTGGGGTTTACGCCTGAAGACTGATACGTAGACGGTAACCGGGGTGCTAGCGTGGAAACACCGGTTGCCGAGCGATCGAGAATATGGAGAAACCATGTCTGAAGCTGAATCGACGCAAGCAGATGAAAGCCTGAAGTCAAGCGTGAAGAGTGCCAAGGCTCAAGTTGATGGACTCAAAGAGCTTGTCCCACAGCAGCTGACGGACGAGCTCAAGCTTGGCACCACCCTGCTCAAGAAAAAAGGCATCAGCCTGGGCATGGCAGCGGGTTTGGGCGCTGGCGCGCTCGTCGTTGTTTTACTATTCGTGATTGCGGTAGTCGTCACTCTAGTGAATGTTTTAGAAATTTGGTTCCTTGGCTGGGCCGCAGGATTGATAGTTGCCGGGTTCTTCCTGATCGTGGCATTAATTCTGGCGCTAGTGATGTACCTGAAGATCAAGAAGGCCTTGCCACTGACTCCTGATGCAGCAATTCGAGGCATCCGCCACGATATTGGTGTGCTCAAGGACGGTAGCAACTTTGACGTCAGCACCTTGGATGAGCCTATGCGTAAGAAGGACGAGGAAGACAAGGACGCGAAGGACAAGAAGAAGGAGCCTAAACCTCCTGCTCCAAGCGCGGACGAACTGATTCTTCGTACCAAGCGTCGCCGCCGTCAGATTCAGGCACTGCGTGACAACTTGGGCCAGAGCGTTCTGGGTCCCAAAGCAAAATTGGATAAAGCACGTCATTTTGCCGAGAATGCCGGAGAATCAGTGACCAACGCTGCTGCTAAGGCACGTAGCTTCGTCACACCTTCCGCAAATACCGGAGAAAATAACGAGGCTGGTCGGGCAGGCCAAGAACGGGCAGAAAAAGCTAAGCCTTTCGCGATCATCGCTGCCTCGGCGGCTGCGCTTGTTGCAATTATCCGTAAGTGGATCAAGCGTTCCTAGGTTCCTGAACCGATGAGGTGACGCGCAGACTTCACGCCATCCGGCGGCATGACCTCTCGGACAATAAAGAACTCTTGGGAAAGGCACTGACATGGTTTGGATCGCTATTACAGCGGCACTATGCGGTGCCTTTTGCCTTGCCTTTGGAGCTCAATTTCAATCGAGCGCGGTGAGGAAAGCTTCGGGCGGGCTAGAGCTCACCCTGAAAAACTTGGGGAAGCTGGCGGGCAACAGGCGGTGGATGAGCGGGTTGCTCTTGCTGGGGCTGGGTATGGTGCTTAACGTATTTGCTCTGGCAAGCGCCCCGTTGACCGTGGTGCAACCCATTGGGGCTATTGCCCTGGTGGTAACCACCGTGGTGAATTCGCGAGAACACAAGCTCACCATGAACAGGCCGACGGTGCTGGCAATTATTAGTTGCATGGTCGGTTCGGCCGCATTCGTTTTGATGGCTATCAACGTCACTGGCGAGCAGCACCTTGTAAATAACGCCGAGGCATTACTCATTGAGATGATTCTGGCCGTCGTGGTTGTGCTCTTTGGAATTCTTGTGCTTCTCTTCCGGCACAAACTGGGAGCCTTCTTTTATATCGTCGGGGCGGGCGTACTTTTTGGGTTTGTAGCGGTGCTCGTGCGCACCATCGCGATTGCGATATTGAATTTCGAAGTACAAGATTGGAAGTCGCTACCGTGGATTGCACTGGCCGCAGTGGTAGTGGCAGGTTTACTCGGGTCATATTTTGTACAAACGGCTTATTCGAAGGGGCCACCAGATTTGGTGATCGCCGGACTGACCGTGATCGATCCGATGGTCGGCATTGCCATCGGCATCTCTATTCTTGGAGAGCTTCGCCCAGATGTTCCTGCGGTGTTGGCGATCTTGATGGTGGTAGCCGCCGTGCTGGCCATCATCGGCGTGGTGGCGTTATCTCGCCACCACCCGGATGTTCTAGAACGCAAAGCTAAAGCAAGACATTCACAAAAAATGTCTCATAAAGATGCATAAAAGCAGTAGAAAATCTTCCACAAGACAATATGTTGAACGAACAAGGACAATACATGGCCGAGGAAAAACCGCTGACGATAGTCATCGCCGCCGATACTTACCTGCCTGATATTAATGGTGCGGCAATGTTCTGCTACCGATTGGCTAGTGCCATGAAAGAACGCGGACACCGAGTGCACGTATTGGCGGTACGCGGCGAAAAGGGCAAGACCTACACTGAGGTTCGCCCCGAAGCCATCGTGCACCGACTGCAATCACACGGGGTACCAACCCACGAGTATTTCCGTATCGCATTTCCTTGGGAAGTTAATTCGCAAATCAACAAGATCTTGGCAGACATCAAACCTGACGTCGTGCACGCGCAGAGCCACTACATGATTGGCCAGCAGACCTTGGCTTACGCACGTAAACATGGGGTGCGAGCCGTCGCGACGAACCATTTTATGCCGGAGAATCTTGATCCTTTCTTACCCTTTCCTAAGTGGTTTAAGAAGATCGTTGCCCGCAACTCGTGGCGAGATATGGGGAAGATTTTCGGAAGAGCGGATGCGGTGACCACTCCGACTCCGTTGGCTGCGAAAGCCATGAAGGAGCACGCGGGGCTGACGAAGGTGCTGCCTTTATCCAATGGAATCGAAGTTGGCAACTATGAGCTGGGCAACGAGGAAGAAATTGTTCGCAACGAAGCACCAACCATACTTTTTGTTGGTCGACTAGCCGTCGAGAAAAACGTAAACGAGCTAATCGAGGCCCTGGCATTGATGAAGCAGGTACCTAACTCGATTCTCGAAGTTGTTGGCGGTGGCGAGCAACGTTCACTGTTGGAGAAGATTGCCAATGAAAAAGGTGTGCGTGACCGTGTTCGATTCCTTGGGCATGTCAGCGAAGAGGAGCTTCGCGAGGCTTATCTGCGCTGTGACGTCTTCTGCCAACCAGGAACCGCGGAATTGCAGTCCTTGGTGACGCTCGAAGCGCTTTCAGCCTCGAAGCCCGTGATCCTAGCCAACGCGATGGCGTTGCCACACCTTGTCGACGTCGGTGTGAACGGTTATATGTTTGAACCTGGTAACCGAGAAGATCTGGCGCAGAAGCTGGACAAGGTGTTAAGTCTCGAACCTCAGGAACGTGAACGCCTAGGATCTGCGGGGCACCGAAAGGTCATGAATCATGCGCAGGAGAAAACCATGAACTCCTTCGAAGCGCTCTATCGTGGGCAGAGCGTCACTACGCATTAGCACTTGGCGACGCCGCAAGGACCTCGAATCGAGATTTTGGCTGGTCATGCCCTAGAATATTTCGAGTGTGGTTACTGCTTCGGCGGTAATTCTCATAGTGGGGCGTTAGCTCAGTTGGTTAGAGCAGGGAACTCATAATTCCTTGGTCGTCGGTTCAAGTCCGACACGCCCTACAGTATGAAAACGCCGGGTCACCTGTATGAACAAGTGACCCGGCGTTCTTCTATTTAAATCTCAGATCACGGTTTAACCATAGTTTTCACTCATTCAGTCGTTCAACGGCAGCAAGATCGAGGGGCGCAAATCTTCGATGAGAAGTGCTGGGTCGATATATTCTCCATCTAACCGGACGCCCCAGTGAATACAGCGATTTGAGCAATGAGCACCCGTCGACACGGTTCCGAGCTTGGCTCCAGATTCCACCCAGCTACCCACCGAGAGCTCGCTGGTCACAGGTTCCAAACTGGTCTTGAACCCATATCCGTGGTCAATCACAACCACGGGGCGGTCAACGACCACACCCCGGAAGGTGATACGTCCACGATTCGGGGCAACGACTTGGTTACCAACAGATGCCGCCAGATCCACACCACGATGACCGGCCGACCACTGCTCGGCCGGCTTATCAAAAGCCTTGAGGATCTTCGGCTCTCCGGCTAGCGGCCAGCGCCACTGAGCTGCGGCTGCAGGTTGCGCATAGTTCTGTGTGGTTTCTGCGCGGGCACCCAGCGGGGCCAAAGTCAGAATCAGTAGTGCCGGGAGTAGCAATAAAAGTCGTTTGGGTTTCATAAGTTCAGCCTGTGGCAACGAGGTGCGGAATTTTGGTGATTGACCGCAAGATGTGGGTAACTTCGTTGGTCGGGTTTTAGGCGCTAGATCACCATAGATCACGGTCTCTGGAGCGAAGTCGGTGTAGTACACTTGAAACTGCAGTTTCTTGTCAGAGGTGTGTCCAAAATTGGTTCACCTCCCAAGGGATTGACTTCGCGTGCGAGGTTCCACATCCTTTTTGAGGAAGTGGTCATAAGTTCCAGTGGTCCGAGAGAATCGGTGGACTTAGACAGGCTGCTAAGCAGTCAGGATCGCGCACTAGGGCGGATATTCAAAATGAAAATCTGCGTACAACCCAAACAACTAAGAGCAGTTACCGCGGACGCGCACGCGTCCGGTCCGCCACTGCTGAGAGGAGTTGCGACATGCCAGTCGTAACCATGCGAGAGCTGCTAGACAGCGGCGTCCACTTCGGCCACCAGACCCGTCGTTGGAACCCAAAGATGAAGCGCTTCATTTTCACCGAGCGCAACGGCATCTACATCATTGACCTGCAGCAGTCGCTGTCGTTCATTGACCGCGCTTACGAGTTCGTCAAGCAGACCGTTGCCCACGGTGGCACCGTACTGTTCGTCGGTACCAAGAAGCAGGCTCAGGAATCGATCGCTGAGCAGGCTAACCGCGTTGGCCAGCCATACGTGAACCAGCGTTGGCTCGGCGGTATGCTGACCAACTTCCAGACCGTCTCCAAGCGCGTTCAGCGCATGAAGGAACTGGAAGAGATCAACTTCGAGGACGTTGCCGGTTCGGGCCACACCAAGAAGGAACTTCTGCTGCTCAAGCGCGAGCTGACCAAGCTGCAGAACAACCTCGGTGGTATCCGCAACCTGACCCGTACCCCTTCCGCTATCTGGATCGTTGACACCAAGAAGGAACACTTGGCTATCGACGAAGCTCGCAAGCTGGGCATCCCAGTTGTTGCCATCTTGGACACCAACTGCGATCCAGACGAAGTAACCTACCCAATCCCAGGCAACGACGACGCAATCCGCTCCGTCAACCTGTTGACCCGCGTTGTTGCAGACGCCGTTGCTGAAGGCCTCATCGCCAAGAACAACAAGGCAACCGGCAAGACCGAGGGTGCAGCAGAGCCAATGGCTGAGTGGGAGCGCGAGCTTCTCGAAGGCGAAAAGGCAAAGGCAAAGGCTGAGGCTCCTGCCGAAGCCGCAACCGAGGCTCCTGCCGAGGCTGCAACCGAAGCGCCAGCCGAGGCTGCTGCTGAAGAGGCTCCAGAAGCCAAGTAGTCATCTGACTATCTCTTAGAGTTTGCTTCCGCGCGCTAGCGTGGGCGGAAGGATACTCAAAAAGTCTCGTGGGACGGGTTGGTTATCCGACCCGTCCCACGAGCGACATAAACTTGAAACCTCCTAGTGAACGGGGATGCACGTGGCAAACTACACCGCTGCTGATATCAAGGCTCTGCGCGAACGTACCGGCGCAGGCATGATGGACGTGAAGAAGGCTCTCGACGAGGCTGACGGCAATGCCGAGAAGGCCATCGAGATCATCCGCGTCAAGGGTCTGAAGGGCGCTACCAAGCGCGAAGGCCGTTCGACCGCAGAAGGCCTTGTCGCCGCTAAGGTCGATGGCACCGTTGGTGTCATGGTCGAGATCAACTGCGAGACCGACTTCGTCGCCAAGAACGAGAAGTTCATCGAGCTGGCAAACAAGGTTCTGGATGCCGCTGTGGCTTCCGGCGCGGCAGATGCCGAAGCCCTGTTGGCTTACGAGCTAGACGGCAAGCCTGTTTCTGAGATCGTTATCGAAGAGGGCGCAATCCTCGGCGAGAAGATCGTTGTCCGCCGTGTCGCCCGCATTGAGGGTGCAAAGGTTGCAGCTTACCTGCACAAGACCAGCAAGGACCTGCCAGCACAGGTTGGCGTTTTGATGGCTGTTGACGCTGACAGCGAAGCTGCAGCAACCGTTGCACACGATGTTGCAGTGCACACCGCAGCAATGTCGCCAATCTACCTGTCCCGCGAAGAAGTTCCTGCGGACAAGGTTGCTGACGAGCGTCGCATCGCTGATGAGACCGCACGCGCAGAGGGCAAGCCAGAAGCTGCCCTTACCAAGATCGTTGAAGGCCGTTTGACCGGCTTCTTCAAGGAAATCGTATTGGTTGACCAGGCATTCGCTAAGGACGCAAAGAAGTCCGTAGCCAAGGTCTTCGAAGAAGCTGGCACCAAGCCAGTTGCCTTCGCACGTTTCCGTGTTGGTGCCTAAGGGTTCAGCCACACAGTAAGCGACAGTCGCCGTTGAACGGCGGCTAACCAAGATAAGGGAGGTGAGCCACCGAGCATACTCGGTGACTCACCTCCCTTTTCTTGAGCCCGGATGGCAAGATAGTTTTGAGATCCGGAAATAGAATTCTCAACCCTCAGGAGATAGATTCCATGCCTACCAGTCCAGAAACTAAACGACGCCGCGTCCTGCTAAAGCTTTCCGGAGAGGTCTTCGGCGGAGGTAACGTCGGTGTTGACCCGACCACCGTGCGCGGAATTGCAGAACAGATTGCAGCGACCGTTGGTGAAGTAGAAGTAGCCATCGTTGTCGGTGGCGGAAACTTCTTCCGTGGCGCCGAGCTATCAGCCGCTGGTATGGATCGCTCCCGCGCGGACTACATGGGCATGCTTGGCACCGTCATGAACTGTCTGGCGCTGCAGGACTTCTTGGAACAGTGCGGAGTAGAAACTCGCGTCCAGTCCGCCATTGCCATGGCTCAGGTGGCGGAGAACTACATTCCACGTCGCGCCATCCGCCACATGGAAAAAGACCGCGTGGTCATCTTCGGTGCCGGCGCCGGCCTGCCATATTTCTCCACCGACACCGTGGCCGCTCAGCGTGCCCTCGAAGTTGATGCTGACGAGGTGCTGATGGCCAAGAGCGGCGTAGATGGTGTCTACACCGCAGACCCAAAGAAGGATCCAAACGCTAAGAAGCTGGACACCCTGACCTACTCCGAGGCGCTACAACGCGACATCCGCGTGATGGACCAGACCGCTATGACCATGTGCCAAGACAATGCCTTGAACATGCTGGTCTTCGGCATGGAAGGCGAAGGAAATGTGGCCCGCGCCATTCGCGGCGAGCGGATTGGCACCACCGTCACCCCATAAGGGTGTTCGTGACATAGGATTGAATTAGATGTAGTTGTTCTGCGCTCCTAGGATCGCCCGTGCTGCGGGGGTCGGGGAGCGTGGAACACAAGGTAAAAGTACTGAGGAGTACCGGTGATTGACGAAACGTTGGCGGAAGCCGCCGAAAAGATGGACCGCACCATTGAAGCCGCCAAGGAGGACTTCGCGACGATCCGTACCGGTCGCGCCCACCCAGGCATGTATTCCAAGGTCATGGTGGACTACTACGGTTCCCCAACCCCACTGATGCAGCTGGCATCCTTTGCTGTGCCTGAAGCACGCACCATCACCATCAGCCCGTTCGATATCTCCGCAATGCGAGCTATCGAAAAGGCCTTGGGTGACCCAGAGGTCGGTGCTAACCCATCGAGCGATGGCAAGATGATTCGCGTTACGCTTCCGGTACTGACCGAGGAACGTCGTAAAGAATACGTCAAGCTGGCTCGCTCCAAGGGCGAAGATGCCAAGGTTGCGGTGCGTAGCCACCGTCGCAAGGCCAAGGACAGCATCGATAAGTTCGTCAAGGATGGCGAAATTGGTGAAGATGACGGCAGCCGCGCTGAAAAGGAACTCGACGCACTGACCAAGTCACACGTTGATTCGGTCGATGAGATTCTGAAGAAAAAAGAAGCAGAGCTGCTGGAAGTCTAATGCCAGGCTCGACAGACAACACTGAGGGCAACGCTTCGGCGGTGCCCTCAGTGGCATCCGGCGAAAACCAGCCTATGACTCGGCGAGAAGCTCGCGCACAGCGCGAAGCCGCCGAACGCGGAAATTCCCGCGCCTCGAAACTTAAGCGTGCTTTGTCGGGGGAGAAGTCCGAGAGCGTGCAGCCACAGGCTTCAGCACCGAACACCCCCGAGACAGTGCCGCCTCAAACTCCTGTGGCGACCCCAAAAAGTATCGAACCTCAGGCAGAAGCCAAGGCAAAGATCCCGGTAGGGGAAAAGTCAAAGCCGATGGATCACGTCGCACCAAAGCCGGTGCCGGTGATCCGTCCGGCTAATGTGAAGGCGCCGGTTGATACGCCAGGTACATCCAAGCCTGTAGGAAAGACGCAGCAGTCAGCAACGCCGGAGCCGGTTCAGGCTCCGACACCGGCAAGTGATGCGTCCAAATCGAAGGCGAAGGCCGAGGCGAAAGCTCAACTTCTCGCCCCGGTACCGGCCACCGGACGGTCCGTTGAAAAAACTCAGGCTTCAAAGTCACCGGCAGAAGCTCAACCGGCTCCGCCGCACTCGGATAGCAAAGACCTAGCCGAAACTGGACATGCCGAGCCTGAAGAAGCTGAGATTCCAGCCGAACTGCTCATCGGTGGACCGCCGAAGAAGTCGCGGGCGGGACGAAACCTGCCAGCTGCCATCGGCGTAGGTTTGGGCATGCTTGGCCTGGCCATGGTGGGACTTTTCTGGGTACCTGCCTTACTGGTTGCCCTCATCGTGGTCTTGGCGGGCATCGGCTCGTGGGAAGTCGCTCGTGCGACAACCTATGCGAAAACTGAGGTGCAGCAGTTCCCGCTGTATCTGGCCTCTGTGCTCCTTCCCGTAAGCGCGATCCTCGGGGGACTAGATGCGTTGAGCTTTGCCTACTTAGGTAGTCTGGTCCTTGCTTTGGTCTTCCGAATTTTGGATGGACTCAAGGGCGCCGTGGCCTCGGTGATGAGCAGTGTCTTCATTATCAGTTGGGTGCCATTACTACTTAGTTTCGCCTTGCTGGTGATGCGCGGGGATAACGGCAACCTACTGATTACCACCATTTTGTTGCTTGTGGTCAGTAACGACACCTTTGGCTACGCGGTGGGCGTGCTCTTCGGTAAACATCCTATGGCTCCAAAGATTTCTCCCAAGAAGTCTTGGGAAGGCTTTGCCGGATCCATGGTTGGTTCCATGGTCATTGGCGCGCTGGCCGCGAACTACTGGCTGGACATGCCTTGGTGGTCTGGTGTCATTCTCGCTTGCTTCACGACCATCGCAGCGACAACTGGCGACTTCGCCGAGTCGATGGTTAAGCGTGAACTGGGGATCAAGGATATGAGTAACCTGTTGCCGGGTCACGGCGGCATTATGGATCGACTCGATTCGTTGCTCTTCGCTATCCCGTTGGCCTACCTTGTCTCGCACTTCTTGGAGTGGAGCGTCGCAGTCTTCTAAACCCGAATGGTGTGGACCCGCACACGGATCTGCACCATTCGGTGTGCCTATGGCACCAAAATATTTCACAACACATAAGATTGAAGGGTGCCGCGTCATCGCGGTACGCCTGATGACTTTTCGTCTAGAACTAAGGAATAGTCGTGTCGCAGCAACAAGATGCTCCGTTCTCCCGGGTCCCGGAAAAGGACTTCGGCTACAACGTTAAGCAGGTTGATGCGTTTCTGAGCCGGGCGCGTGCCACCTTCAACGGCGGCGGAAACGATGATGCCGTGGTGACTAGCCACCTAATCCGTCGCACTACCTTTGCGCCGCAAAAGGGCGGCTACCAGGCCCGTGAAGTTGATGGTGCATTGGACCGTCTAGAAGACGTCTTTGCTAAGCGCGAGCGTGATGACCTGATTGCCCACCAAGGTGAAGAAGTGTGGCTGCAACAGGTCGGCCGCCTCGCAGCGATCTTACGCGGACGTTTGCACCGTTCTAAGGGTGAGCGTTTCCGTCGCCCTTCTCGAGCAAACGCAGCGAGCTACAACATTGAGGACGTTGACCGCCTGTGTGATCAGCTCATCGATTACTTCGAGCGTGACGTGCCTATGGCAGTCGACTCGGTACGTCGCGTGGAGTTCCGCTCTGCGGTGGGTACAGAAGGCTATGAAGAGTCGCAGGTGGATGCCTTCTTGGACCGTGTGGTCGAGCTGATGGCCTCGATAGACTAGATTTTCACGCACAAAACACGCCGCGGCCGCTAGGGAACAGATGTTCCGTAGCGGCCGCGATGTAGTTTAAGCGTTTAGTCTTGGTCTTCAGATTTTGACTGACGTCGTTTTTTGTCTTTTGTAGCGTAGTAGGCGTTTTTAGTTCGTTCCCGGGCTCGTGTTTTGATTTCCACGATGTCCTCTGCGAAGTGCTCCTTAGTCATGGCTTTGAACTCGGCCAACTTCGCGTCGGTCTCCTGCTGAGTTTCACCTGCCTGCCAGGGCCTAATCAGGAAAAATAAACCCATGTTCACCGCCGCATGAATAATTCCAAAGACCACTGCGGTGACTGAATTGCCCCACGCAATGAAGGCAAACACGGCCCCGGTCAGAAGGTATGCGAGCAACGGCAGTACGCTATAACCCCAGCCGCCAGGTTCGTTGAGTCTTCCTCGAATCACAAAGGGACGTTCAATACCTACGGCGAGAAGCTCTCCGAGGAGCAGAGTCGCCACCAGCACGCCTATGCTAGTTCCCAAACTTGCGGTCATAGAGTCACCGAATAGGGTGGACACCCAGAAAAGCAGCGCAACAACCAATAGTTTCAGTGTTCCGGTGAACAAATGACCGGTGATTGTGTGGATCAGTCGGGGCGGAGTCCATGCGGGGTCGTTAACAGGGTGTTCTGTGGGCATCTGTGATCCTCCCTGTGAGTCGCTAGAGATTTTCTGGTTTCAGTTTAGGATCCCTGAGATCTGAATGCGCTAGTACATAGCCATCAAAACGGGGCCGTGGCCCCCTAAATCTCAGCCGCTGCGCGTTTGGCCTTGTTCTGCTGTATCCGCCGGTCAATGAGCCACCCTGTTCCAATGAACAGTACCGAAGCAACTGAGGTCGTGATCGCTGAGTACAGTGAAGGATCAGCAGAGGAATTCCAAAAATATGGGCTCCCAAAGGCAACGACTATCATTAAAAAAATTCCAATAAAAACGTACATTCCTGTCCTCTCCCTCTGACAGCCGATACGTGAGCAACGCTCAAAGCAGATTCTTACATCTCAACTTCGACATGCGGATTACGCGAACTTTCGTTAGATGAACTATTTATTCGAGGCTAACAGTCTCACTGAAATCAGTACATCGTCCTTAAGTACTAGGGGGGGCGTAACGATGCCTGCTTGGTTGCACTACGGAAAGCTCGTTAGCGACTCGTACCGGCTGGTCTGGGCGAACTTTTGGGTCTGAAACAGGCTACTTGTAGCTGCGTTCTGGCACGTGCAGTAATGCCATGACGCGGTCGACATTCGTGGGAATCTTCCGTGTGGATTTTTTGGATACCAAGATCATCACCACAAAGGCTAGTGGGACGCTCCATGCGGCCGGCTGGCGGAGCAACAACACCCAGAACGAGTCGTTGTTCGGCATCATGCTTGAACCGAGCAGAGCGAGCCCACAGCTTGCAGCACCTGCCAACATGCCGGCAATCGCCCCGCGCGCAGTCAAAGAACGCCACCAGATGCCCAGTAGTAGCAGCGGGCAGATCGTCGACGCGGTAAACGCGAAGACGTTGCCAATAGCACCGGCTAGCGCCAACGAGCTAGTTAGTAAGGCCACAACTACCGGAATCGCGGTGGCAAGTACCGTGGAGATCCTAAAACCGCGCACGGTGCCATTGAAGAACTCCTGTGAAAGTGCTCCGGCCAATGAGACTGCCAACCCGGAGGTGGTAGACAAGAACGCGGCAAACGCGCCCCCCACCACCACGGCGGTCAATAAATCTGCAAGGACCCCGTCAAAGACACTGTGCGGTAAGAGCAAGATGGTGGCATCAGCGTTGGATGCCGAAAGATCTTTGGTGTAGAGAATTCCCAAGACACCCAAGGTGGTCGGCAACAGGTAAAAAACAGAGAGCAGGCAGAGCACTATCGCCGTAGTGGTGCGTGCCGCGTGTCCCGTCGGGTTTGTATAGAAGCGCACCAGAACGTGCGGTAGACCGAGCGTGCCAAAGAGCAGAGCCAGGATAATCGAGATGGTTTCATACAGGCTCATCGAACTGATCGATTTTAATTGCCCAGCAACCGCCGCGGCTCGCTCGGGGACCGAATACTCGGGCAAGACTTGGAAGAGTACAAAAAGTGTGGGGATCACTAAGGCCGCAAGTTTGAACCAGTATTGGAATGCCTGCACAAACGTCACCGAACGCATGCCACCGGATACCACCGTCAGACACACCACCGCGGCGACAATAAGTGGGCCAATCCAGCCAGGGAGCCCGGTGGCAATGGACAGCGTTAATGCCGCCCCATGCATCTGGGGGACGATATATAACCAACAGATGATCACCACCAAGTAGGTGGTGATTTTACGTAGCATGATCGAATCTTCGAAGCGGATCTGGGCAAAGTCCGGAATCGTATAAGCCTGCGACCGGCGCAACGGTGCAGCAACGAATAACAAGAGCATCAAATATCCGGCTGTGTAGCCAATCGGGAACCACAGCCCGGATTGTCCACTGAGCACAATCAGTCCTGCGACGCCCAAGAATGAGGCGGCCGAGAGGTACTCGCCACCGATGGCAGACGCATTCCACCACGGTCGCACGGTACGCGAAGCAACATAAAAGTCACTGGTGGTGCGAGATAGTCGCAGCCCGTAGAAGGCGATCAGCATGGTGGTCAGGCTGACAAGAACCAAAGCCAACACGGAAAACAAGTTAGTCATCGAGAGATACTCCGGTAGCGCCGTTCGTTACGTGTTGCTGCCCGGTTATAAAGCAAGCCGGCAATGATGATCAATGGGTAAATACCTACACCCAAAATCCACCAAGGCAGTGGAATATTAAAGAGCATGATCTGCGAGACCACAGGCCAAAAAACCAAGATCGCGGAGATCCCCACCAGCATGATCAGTAACCCAGCAGCTACGGCCACCGCCAGACGTAGCTGGGAGCTGATCAACTGGCGTACATAAAAGTTCTCGGCGCTCTGCTCGGGCCGCGTAGCGGGGATGTCTAGGCTTGCGTCCTGCGGAGCCTGTACCCGCACACGTTGCGGACGTTGCTGGGCAAAGCGACCTAAAGGTTCGCTCACAATGGACGAACCCGGTTTGCGGCCAGGCGTTCGCGAAGGTAGGGCAGCGCCCGGCGCGAAATCGGCAGTTCAACGCCGTTGACCACTACCGCAGCCTTACCAGTTTGCAACCGCACAGTCTCGATCTTGTCCATGGAGACCAAATAGGAGCGGTGAATGCGCACATAACCGGATTCTGCCCACTGCTGTTCCAAATCGTTGAGCGGTACACGAATCAGGTAGCTGGACTCGCGAGTGTGTAGCCGGGCGTAATCACCTTGAGCCTGTACAAAACCGATTTCGTCACGCGGTATGAGCTTGGTGATGCCACCTTGATCAACGGTGATCATTTCCGGCTTTGCCGGTTCGTCTTCAACCAATTCGCAGATGCGGCGGACGGATTCGGCCAGTCGCTGCGGGCGGATGGGTTTAAGCACGTAGTCGATAGCCGCCAGTTCGAAGGCCTCTAAGGCTTGGTCTTCGTCTGCGGTGACAAATACGATCAGTGGCGGATGAGTGAAACGGGAGATTACTCGGGCAATGTCCAGTCCAGACAGTGCTGGCATGTGGATGTCCAAGAACAGGGCATCTACATCGTTTTCTTCTAAGGCTTTGAGCGCTGCGGCGCCGGAGGTTGCTCGGTGAATTTTTCCGATTCGCGAGTCTTGTCCGAGCAGAAAAGATATTTCTTCTACCGCTGGAAGTTCATCATCGGCAACGACCACATTAATCATGCCTAAAACTCTACCTTTGCTTAGGGCATTACGTCTGGTTCTAAGGTCTGTGGGGGGCGGAACTTCGGGATTCTTAAGGTGATAAGCGTTCCCTCGTCTGGCGCGGTATCGATAATCAGGCCATTGGCGTTGCCATAGAGCTGACGTAGCCTGACATCCACGTTACGCAGTCCCACATGCATATTGACGGTAGTTCCGGCCAAAACAGAGGCTAGCTGCTCTGGATCCATACCTGCCCCGTCGTCTTCGACGCTAATCACCGCGTGTAGTCCGTCCTCGGTGGCGGTAATCGAGATTCTCCCGCCATCGGGGCGTGCTTCCAAACCGTGGTGGACGGCGTTCTCCACTAATGGCTGTAGACAGAGGAAGGGAATTTGGGTGGTAAGTACTTCGGGAGCGATTTGCAAGGAGACCTTGATGCGGTCCCCAAAACGCGCCTTTTCCAACAGCAGGTACCGGTCAATTGCCTCGAGCTCTTCGGCCAAAGTAGTGAATTCACCACGCCGGCGGAACGAATACCGGGTGAAGTCAGCAAATTCAATCGCTAGCTCACGTGCCCTGGCCGGATCGGTGTTGATAAATGAGGCAATGGCGTTCAGCGAGTTGTAGATGAAATGTGGGGAGATTTGCGCACGTAGCGCACGCATCTGCGCCTCGAGCAACTTCGCTTTTGACTCGTCGAGTTCTGCGGTGCTGACCTGGGCAGAAACGAAAACCGCTACCTCAGATACGGCGCGTACGAAGCTTGCTCCAGCGCGTTCGGACAACGCAGTCACGGTGCCTACTGCTTGCCCACCGGCCAATATGGGGGCGGCCACAAGATCAAAGCCGGGGGTGCGATGAACTTGCGTTTTCTGACTAGTGATTGCCGAGATGCCGATAGCCTGAGCGCGCTCTTCAAGCCCGGGCGTAAAGTCAATAGCCGAGTCGGTAGCGAGAATTTGTTGGGAATCACTAATCACAAATGCTGAGCAGCCCAGAAGTTTACGTAACGCCTTGGCACTTTTTGCAGCCCCTTCTTCGGTGAGGCCGCGTCCTAGGTGCGGTACCGCTACAGACATATGGTGCAGGGCCTGGAAGGTAGCTTCTTCGGCGTAGGTACCCAGCTCCTTAGTGGAGCGGGAAATCTTAAAACCAAGGTAGCCAACAATGGCGATGCCAACAATCACGATGGTGACGATGAGGGTGATCTGCAACGCGGGAGACATAAGCCCATCCTAAAGCCACCCAATACCGCTAACCGTTCGTCGTTAGGCAACCTGCCGTTGGGCGCAAGAATTTATCCGTTAGGCCACGTATGTTACGCAACCCCTAGTGAGCTGGACACAAATAGCCAATAGTGAACTTAGTCACAACGCACATGTGTGCATCATCACTATTTTGCAATTCGCTCAAGGAGGGCACCAATGAGTGCTGAACCGCAACCCGATGTCTCAGAGGACATTGATTTTGTGGCGGAAAGGGATTCGGAAGAATTCCAGGAACTGCGCAAGACTCACCGCAGCTTCGTTTTCCCCATGGCAATCTTTTTCCTCGTCTGGTATTTCGCTTACGTCTTACTTGCCGACTACTTCCACGACTTCATGTCCATCAAGGTCTTCGGCAACGTCAACATGGGTATCCTTCTTGGCCTGTTGCAGTTTGTCTCAACCTTCGTCATTACCGGCATGTATGTGCACTTCTCCAACAAAAAGCTTGATCCTAAGGCAGCGAAAATTCGTAAGCGCCTTGAAAAAGAGGGCGTGAACTAATGAATTCTTCGCTGATCCTGGCCCAAGCGGCCGAGGCTACCCAGGTGGGTAACCCGCTAGTAAACATTGCGATTTTCGCAGCCTTTGTCGGCATCACTCTGGTGATTGTGCTGAAGGCAAGTAAGAACAACAAGACCGCGGCGGATTATTATGCCGGTGGTCGTTCCTTCACCGGAACCCAAAATGGTACCGCCATCGCCGGCGACTACCTTTCGGCAGCTTCCTTCCTGGGCATTGTTGGCGCGATCGCGATCAACGGGTATGACGGATTCCTTTACTCCATTGGCTTCCTCGTCGCATGGCTTGTCGCACTGCTGCTGGTGGCCGAACTACTGCGTAACACCGGTAAGTTCACCATGGCTGATGTGCTTTCCTTCCGCCTCAAGCAGCGTCCGGTACGTATTGCCGCGGCGATCTCCACTCTTGCCGTATGCGTGTTCTACCTGCTGGCACAGATGGCTGGCGCCGGTGCGCTGGTCTCGCTGTTGCTGGGCATCGATGAGAAGTTTGGCCAGTCACTGGTCATCATCGTCGTGGGCGCATTGATGATCATGTATGTACTGATCGGCGGGATGAAGGGCACCACCTGGGTGCAGATCATCAAGGCCTGTCTGCTGATCGCCGGCGCATTGGTCATGACCATCTGGACTCTGGCACTATTCGATTTCAACTTCTCAGCTCTGCTGGGCAAAGCCGCCGAGGTAGCTGGCAACCCGGAAATTCTGAACCCGGGTATGCAGTACGGTAAGTCCGAAACCTCGAAGCTCGACTTCATCTCCTTGGCCTTGGCCCTGGTGCTTGGTACCGCTGGCCTGCCGCACGTGCTGATGCGCTTCTACACGGTTCCTACCGCGAAGGAAGCTCGCAAGTCCGTAGTTTGGGCGATCTGGTTGATCGGCGCTTTCTACCTGTTCACCCTGGTTCTTGGCTTCGGCGCCGGCGCGCTGATCGGCCCAGACAAGATCAAGGCCGCTCCGGGCGGCGTGAACTCCGCGGCTCCATTGCTGGCCTATGAACTGGGCGGCACCCTGCTGCTGGGTCTGATTTCCGCGGTCGCATTCGCGACGATCCTTGCAGTGGTCGCTGGTCTGACGATTACCGCCGCGGCATCCTTCGCACACGATGTCTACGCTTCGGTGATTGCCAAGGACAAGACGACCCCGGAAAAGGAAATGAAGGTTGCCCGTCGCACGGTGATCGTGATCGGTATCTTCGCTATCGCCGGTGGTATCGGTGCTCAGGGACAGAACGTCGCCTTCTTGGTGGCGCTGGCCTTCGCCGTAGCAGCCTCGGCAAACCTGCCAACGATTCTGTACTCGCTGTTCTGGAAGGGCTTCAAGACGCGCGGCGCGGTGTGGTCCATGTACGGTGGTTTGGGTTCGGCAATCTTGCTGATCATCTTCTCCCCAGTATTCTCCGGATCGCCAACTGCGATGGTTCCAGGCATCGATATCTCCATCTTCCCGCTGGCTAACCCGGGCATTGTGTCCATCCCATTGGCCTTCATTCTCGGTTGGTTGGGTTCGATTACCGATCCAGGTACCGAAGACATCACCAAGCAGGCAGAAATGGAAGTTCGTTCGCTGACCGGTGTGGGTGCCGAGAAGGCAGTTGATCACTAAACGATCAACAATCTAGTTTGTAGGTGAACAACCGGTAGTGGCCGGGACCAGTCGTCAAGACCGGTCCCGGCCACTGCTTTGTGCTGTGGAGAAAATCTACTTTTGGGCCAATAAGCGTTGGACCCGTGGTTTAACCTCGGTGGCCAGTAAGATAATGGATTCTAAGAGGTGTTCTTGCGGTAGGCCACCAATGTCGGTCTGTAAGAAATGGCGCATATGTCCGAGGTAGCCGTGCAAATGCACGATTCGTTCGGCTACCTCATCGGGGGACCCGACGTAGTAGGCGCCCGGGGCTTCGGCTTGGGAATCATAGGCGCGTTTATCCGGTGCCGGCCAGCCCCGTAGTCTGCCCATTTCCACGTTCAAGTTGTACCAACCCGGGTAGAAACGATCCAGCGCTTCTTGTTTTGTGGGTGCGACAAGTCCCAAGGCAGCGACGGAAATCTTCAGGTCTTGTTCATTGCGTCCGGCAGCAGCACCAGACTTCCGGTAGAGCTCAGCGAGCGGGGCAAACCGGTGTGGTGCCCCGCCGATAATTCCGTAGGAGATGGGTAGACCTAATTGACCGGCGCGAGCAGAAGATGCCGCGTTTCCGCCGGTGGCTAGCCAGATGGGCAGCGTTCCTTGAACTGGGCGAGGTACCACGGCGAGGTCGGCTAACGCCGGACGTTTACTGCCAGACCATGTGACATTTTCATTCGTTGAATTGTTGATGGTCATCAGCAGGTCAAGCTTCTGAGCGTAGAGCTCGTCATACTCTTGGAGGTCATATCCAAAGAGCGGAAACGTCTCGACCGAAGAGCCACGGCCGGCGGTAATTTCAACGCGTCCGCCGCCGGAGATGATATCTGCCGTGGCGAACTGTTGGTATACGCGCACCGGGTCATCGGTACTGATAATACTGGCGGCACTTCCTAGGATAATCTGCTTAGTTGCTGCCGCGGCGGCGTTGATCAGTGCGCCAGGAGAAGAAGCTGGCATCGTAGTGGTGTGGTGTTCACCAATACCGAAGTAATCCAGTCCGCTTTGGTCAGCCACCTTGATCGCTTGAAAAAGGTTGGTGATGGCTTGGGCTGTTGAACCTAATGATCCGTCAGAGTTTCGTTGAGTATCACCGAAACTGTAAGAGCCGATTTCCATAAGTTTGCCGTCCTTGGTTACTCGCCGAATTGGTCATCAGATTGAGATTTTGAGTCCGCGAACAGTGCGGATAACTGCGCCGTATCAACGCGGCCGTTGAACAGTGGGTTGCCCGGTTCGAATTGGCGGCCAGCACTGAGCGCTCCGGCATCAACGCAGTCGAATCCGAGTCGGTGGATGAAGTCCAGGACATTAGCTTTAGCTTGTGCATTATCTCCGGCGACGGCAAGAGCCCGGCGGCCTGTGGTGTGCGCAGGCGAGGCATCAGGTTCCAGCTCGTGGTAACCAACGTGGTGAGAGGACTTTGTAACGTGGGAGCCGGAATGATGTCCTGCGACGACCTGGCTGGAAGGCAAAAGTGGCTGGGCAAAATCTGCAATCTGGCCGTCGGCTCCAGCCCAGTAGTTCATGGCGTCTACGACGGTTTTCCCATGCAACGCTTGGGCATCGAGCGGCGTGTATTTATGCAGCGGCATTGCCATAATCACTATGTCGGTGGAGGCTACTTCGCCTGCCGAGACCGCTTCCGCGCCCGGCGCCGAGGATGCCAATGGTTTGTGTTGATCGACCGGTTTCTTGCATGACGAGCTGAGCCGCCTTTCAGCAATTTGTTCTGTAAAGCAGACTATATTGATAACAGAACATCTGTGCAACCCCGTAAATTCGGATATGCTGGTGATCATGAGTACCTCACGCACTGCCGCGCACCATAACGACACCGCCCTCGGCGATTTCCTGCCCGGAGACCTTGGGTGGCATCTCGGAATGATCTTGCGTGGACACCAACTGGCGCTTACGCACTGCGTGGGGGATCTGCCAGGTTCGGTGCGTGGGTTTCAGCTGCTCTCCACGGTGGTCCATCGTGACCCCGCCAACCAACAGGCGCTCGGTGCCCATCTTGGAATTGACCGCACAGTGCTGACCTATCTCATCGATGACCTCGTTGAGGCCCTGCTGGTGGAAAGAGTGCCTGCACCGAGTGATCGACGAGCGCGCAAGATTATTGCAACACCACACGGTAAAGAGCGGTTGAAAGAACTCGAAAATAAAGTGCGTGAGGCGGAGGCAGAACTTTTGGTAGGCCTGAATGTAGAGCAATCCGCGCAATTAGCGCATCTGGTCTCGGAGCTTTCGACAAGTATTCATCGGGCGCAACCGGGGATGAACCCTTGCGAAGCGATGGATGCGCTGGGGTAACTAGTGCCTTCTTAGCCGCGCTTGCCCTCCAAATCTTGGGCCAGCGAGAGTTCAATGAGTTTAGTGGTGCGATAAGGAACTAGCTCAGCCATGGATAGGGCCGAATCGGCGCGGTTGACTCCTTCGATATTCAACAGCAACCCATGCACGCGGAAAAGTTCCTCGGCGTTTGCGGCTGCGGCACGCACTAAAATATCGGCCGAACCGGTCAGCCCATGAGCTTCTAAAACTTCGGGGATCTGCGCCAACTTCTTGGCAATCTCCTCCAAATGACGTTGGTCCACGTGCAGCTCAATAAAGGACAACAAGCCAAAGCCCAGAGCCGTCGGTGGGATCCGTCGATCTATGGGGGAGAGGACTTCGGTTTCTAAACGATTGAGTCTTGACTGCACGGTATTTCTGCCCAAGCCAAGCGCTGTTGCCAGCGATGAAGCGGTTCTTCGGGTGAGCTTTGATAGCGAGAGCAGGATTCGTCGATCAGTGGTGTCTAAAGGTTGCATAATGCGCACATTAGCACCCGCTCACGGGTCTGGATAGTGCGTTTTGCTTTATTTACTTTCTTGCCATTGTGCAACTTGCGCCATGTGAGTAGCATCACAGGTAAGTGGTCGCGCTGAATTAGCCGTCCACCACTGACTACGCGAGAGTAAGGATGCCGATCGTGTCCACCCAGCACATCGACGTAGCCGCCGGATGCCTACCCACGCACCAGCTGCTCAACGTCTCTGGAGAACGAACTCCAGACGAAGAACTAGACCATCATCTGACCGGGCTCACCGAGCAAGACCTGGCAGATTTCCTCCGCGACATGGTTGTCTTGCGTCGCCTAGATAATGAGGCCACGGCGCTGCAACGCCAAGGACAGTTGGGCCTCTGGGCGCCATTGCTTGGCCAAGAAGCTGCCCAAATTGGTTCAATCCGCGCCACCGAAGATACCGACTTCATTTTCCCTTCCTACCGTGAGCACGGAGTTGCCTGGGCCCGAGGCGTTAAAGCCGAAGATCTGCTCAGCGTCTGGCGCGGTGCCACCGCCAGCGGTTGGGACCCTCATGAGGTAAATATTGCTTGCCAGCAGATTGTCATTGGATCTCAGGCGTTGCACGCCGCCGGGTATGGCATGGGCATCAAATTTGATGGTGGTAAAGAAGTTGCCGTGGCCTACTTTGGGGACGGGGCGACCAGTCAAGGCGACGTCAACGAAGCGCTGGTCTTCGCCGCGAGCTATCAGGCGCCGGTGTTGTTCTTCTGCCAGAATAACCAGTGGGCCATCTCCGAGCCGGTCGGCTTGCAGAGTCGCACGCAGATTGCTGACCGTGCCAGTGGATTTGGCGTCAAGACCTGGCGGGTGGACGGCAACGACGTACTCGCGGTTTATGCAGCCACCAAGGCCGCGCTGGCACACGCTCGTCATGGACTAGGCCCAACCTTTATCGAGGCCGTGACCTACCGCATGGGTTCGCATACCACCGCCGATGATCCCACTCGTTACCGAAAAAATGAGCAGGTTGAAGAGTGGCGGGCCAAGGATCCTATTGATCGATTGGTCAATCACCTGACGGTGCTCGGCGCAGATGTGCAGTCCTACCAGCAGCGAGCCCAGAATGCAGCGGACAAACTAGCTGCCGAGCTACGTGAGGCAATCACCACGATGCCCGATCCTGAACCACATGAACTTTTTGATCATGTGTATGCCGAAGAGCATGAACCAAGCCGCAGGGAGCGGGACACCTACCTGCAGTACCTAACAAATTTCCAGGATGGTGGACTATGAGCGTTTCAATGATGAAGGCGCTAAACCAGTCCTTGCGTGACGCGCTGACCGAAGACGAAAAGGTCATACTGCTCGGCGAAGACATTGGCACCCTCGGCGGCGTATTCCGCATTACCGACGGGCTGAAAGACGAATTTGGCGAGCATCGGGTGGTTGACACACCACTTGCCGAATCCGGGATCGTCGGTAGCGCCATCGGTTTGGCCTACCGTGGTTACCGTCCAGTGGTGGAGATCCAATTTGATGGATTCACATACCCCGCCTTTGATCAGTTGGTTTCACAGCTGGCAAAGATGCACTTCCGTTCACGGGGCCGGGTGAAAATGCCGGTGACCGTGCGTATTCCATATGGCGGCGGAATCGGCTCTCCGGAACATCACTCGGAATCTCCGGAAGCTTATTTCTCCCACACCGCAGGATTGCGAGTTTTTGCGCCGTCCAGCGTGGAAGATGCCTACGTGATGTTGCGTCAAGCGATTGCTTGCGATGATCCGGTGATCTTTTTTGAACCAAAACGCCGGTATCACGAAAAAGCAGACATTGACCTAAAGACCCCGGAGAAGACCGGTTCGCCCAAGGCAAAGGTGCTTCATCAGGGACAAGACGTCACCGTGGTGGGATATGGCCCCACCGTTTATACCCTCAACGATGCGGTGTTAGCAGCCGAAGATGAAGGCGTGAGCCTAGAGGTTATCGACCTACGTTGCCTGGACCCATTGGACATGGACACCGTAGCCGAATCGGTCAAGCACACCGGAAAACTTGTGGTGGTCCACGAAGCGAGCAGGACTTCGGGAATTGGTGCGGAGATTTGTGCACAAATCACCGAGACCTGTTTCGACTACCTAGAACATGCACCATTGCGCGTGACTGGATTTGATATTCCGTATCCACCTTCACGGCTTGAATCACATCATTTGCCAGACCTGGACAAGGTAATGCATGCCGTGGATAAGGTCATGCGCCGCGACGAGACACACACCGGAGGTGCCAAGTGATGGCTCCCAATACTTTTAAGTTGCCAGACCTTGGTGAAGGACTAACCGAGTCCGAAGTTTTGAACTGGAAAATTCAGGTCGGCGAGCATGTCACGCTGAACCAGATCATCGCCGAGGTAGAAACCGCAAAGGCTGTCGTTGAGCTACCTTCGCCATTTGCCGGAATCGTGCAGAAATTGCATGCCTCCGCCGGTGAGGTAGTCCCTGTGGGTGGACCACTGGTGACCTTTGGGGATGAGGCACCCGACGCGGAGACCGATACTCCAAATGCGGATAAGGATGTCACCGGGGATAGCGGCAGGACCCCGACACTTGTGGGCTACGGAGCACCAGCAAGCAGCGGAAGCCGCCCGTCTCGCCGATCACACCCGGTACGCAATGAACCCCTCGCACAGGAGCCGCCGGCAACCATTAGCCCGGACACGGTGCAACAGGTGAAGTCGGCGGATACAGGCGCTCGCCGGACTGCTACGCGCAGTACTCCGCCGGTGCGCAAGCTTGCCAGGGATCATGGCATCGAGATTTCATCCGTCGCAGGTACTGGTGCCGACGGCGCCGTGTTGCGCAGCGATATTGAAGCCTTGATTGGAATGCCTGAGCAGGCTGCGTCCCAGCCAGCTGAAGCTACTGCAGTTCTGGCTGGGGACCGAAGAATAAAAATTAGCGCGGTGCGCCGTGCCACGGCAAAGGCGATGGTGGAGTCGGCATTCACTGCTCCGCATGCCACCGAATTTCTAACCGTAGATCTGACCGAGTCAATGAAGCTTGTCGAGAAGCTGCGCAGGCACCCCATGCTCAGAGACGTGAAGCTCAACATCACGACCTTGACTTCGTTGATCGTGACCCGCTTGCTGGGCACCTACCGCGCGCTCAACTCACGGTGGGATGAAGCAAACGCAGAGATTATCGAGTTCGGCTCGGTGCATTTGGGTATGGCTGTGGCCAGTGATCGTGGACTGCTAGTGCCGGTGGTCAAGGATGCGCAGTCAAAATCCTTGCATGATTTAGCCGAAGAGCTAACTCAAATTATTGAATTGGGCCGGGCAGGGAAGCTCTCTCCGGCGCAACTTAGCGGCGGAACCTTCTCGATTACGAACGTTGGAGTGTTTGGCGTGGACGCCGGCACCCCGATTTTACCTCCGGGGCAGTCCGGAATTCTTGCCCTTGGACAGGTCAAGCGCCGTCCGTGGGAGTTCGAGGATCAAGTGGCCTTACGCCACACCTCAACGTTGGCGTTGTCCTTCGACCATCGAGTAGTCGATGGCAAGGAAGCTAGCGAGTTCCTCGCTGGCCTCGGCGCAGTGCTGGAGGACCCGGGGATGATGAATATTTTTATTTAATTCCTCCTGACCTTTCATGTGGTGAAAATTAAAATATCTGGTTGATCAGATCAACCTCAAGTACTACTTTCATATTTATTCATTGGTTGTTTCGCAATATTTGATGTAATCTCGTTCAGTACGTGCTAGAGCTCACTTTTGAGGCGCACGGCATCTGTGAATTGCAGAAGCAGCAACGAACTTTTGAGGAGAAGAAAGATGCGATACTCGCACGCATCGAAGACGCTGGTTTTGTCCGCTGCCTTGGCATTGACACTAACCGCCTGTGGCGGAGGGACCCCGGAGGAATCTGCCAACGGCGGTTCCGAGGGCGATGCCACCAAGGTCATCACCGCTAACACCACCGAACCACAGAACGGCCTATTGCCGGCAAACACCAACGAAGTTGGTGGCGGCCGTGTGATGGACCTGATCTTCACCGGGCTGGTCAGCTATGACGCCAAGGGCAAGCCTGTTAATGAGATCGCGGAATCGATTGAAACAACAGATTCCCAGAACTACACCATCAAGCTCGTTCCAGGTCACACCTTCTCCGACGGCTCCCCAGTCACCGCTGCTTCATTCGTAGATGCCTGGAACTTCGGTGCAGCCGCTAAAAACGCGCAGTTGAACTCCTACTTCTTCGAATCCATCAAGGGTTACGACGAAGTCAGCGCTGAGAATGCGAAGACCGAGGAGATGGAAGGGTTGAAGGTTGTCGATGACAATACCTTCACCGTTGAACTGAGCCAGCCGGAGTCTGACTTCCCGCTACGTCTTGGTTACACCGCCTTCATGCCTCTTCCAGAAGCAGCCTTCAAGGATCCAAAGGCATACGGCGAAGCGCCTGTCAGCAACGGACCATACAAGTTGACCGAGTGGAACCATGACGTCAACCTGAAGCTTGAAGTTAACGAGTCCTACGAAGGACCTCGTAAGGCTGCCAACGGAGGTATCGACTTCAAGGTTTATCAGTCCACGGAATCCGCATACCAGGACATCATGGCCGGTAACTTGGACGTACTGGACCAGATTCCACCATCAGCACTGGCGAACTACCAGTCCGATCTGGGTGACCGTTCGGTCAACGCTCCATATGCAGGTAACGCAACCATCACCATCTCTGGTTACTTGGATCACTTCAAGCAGGGCGAAGAAGGTAACCTGCGTCGTGCAGCGATCTCACGTTCCATTGACCGTCAGCAGATCATCGACAAGGTCTACTTCGGTGGCAAGGTAAAGGCCGAAGAATTCACCGCACCTGTGCTTGAAGGCTACAGTGCCGACATTCCAGGTAGCGAAGTTCTCGACTTCGATGCCGACGCAGCCAAAAAGCTGTGGGATGAAGCCAACGCCATTGAAAGCTGGGATGACTCAGAAGAGTTCTCCATCGGTTACAACGTTGACGGAGCCGGTAACAAGGAATTCGTTGAAGCTGTAGCTAACCAGGTCAAGAACACCTTGGGCATCAATGCTGTAGCTAAGCCTTACACCTCCTTCAAGGCGTTGCGCGATGACGTTACCAAGAAGAAGATGACCGGCGCACACCGCTCCGGTTGGCAGGCAGACTACCCATCGATGTACAACTTCCTCGGTGCGCTCTACGGCACGGGTGCAGGTTCCAACGATGGCGATTACTCGAACAAGGACTTCGACAACAAGCTCAAGGAAGGTCTTGCCGCAACCGATCCGGCCGAGGGCGCGAAGATCTTCAACGAGTCGCAGGAAATCCTGTTCAAGGATCTGCCAGCTATCCCACTGTGGTACCAGGCAGTCCAGGGCGGTTGGAGCGAGAATGTTTCAAACGTCGAGTTCGGTTGGAACGGTGTTCCAATCTACAACGCCATCACCGGCAAATAGATTCACTAGCTAAGTCGCCTAGTTAGGTCCGACTCAGTTGAAAATGTCTCAGGGAGACCCGGCAACATCAGGGTCTCCCTTTGGCGTGTCAGTCCTCCCTCTCTATCTGAACGTCTGGTTAATTCCGACGGAAAGAGGAAATAAAAATGGCCACGTGCCTTGCAACGTCTCGAGGTGAGACGCACTCATGCTAGCTTTTACGCTCAAGCGATTCTTGCAGCTGATTCCGGTGTTTATCGGTGCCACGCTGCTCGTATACTTCTTGGTCTTCGCGACCCCGGGAGACCCAATCTCCGCACTATCCGGTGGCAAGCCAATGACGCCGGCCGTCGAATCTGCGCTACGTGCCCAGTACAACCTTGATCAGCCATTCTGGGTTCAATACGGTTTGTATTTGAAGAACTTGGTTACCCTAGATTTGGGTATGTCCTTCTCCGGACAGGAAGTCCGTGACCTCTTGGCCCGTGCCTTCCCAGTTACTGCACGACTAGCAGTGATGGCGTTGGCCATCGAAGCAGTCTTCGGTATCTTCTTCGGTGTTATCGCCGGCATGCGTAAAGGCAAAGCCTTTGACTCCACCGTGCTGATCCTTTCGCTTATTGTGATCGCAGTTCCTACCTTCGTACTTGGCTTTGTGCTTCAGTTTGTCGTCGGAGTTAAGCTCGAATGGGCTAAACCTACGGTGTCTGGTGGCGCAGGCTGGGGTGAGCTTATTCTCCCTGCAGTCGTGCTTGGTTTGGTCTCTTTCGCCTACGTCCTGCGTCTGACCCGTACCTCGATTATCGAGAACAAACAGGCGGACTACGTCCGCACCGCAACAGCCAAGGGGCTAAGTCGAGGTCGTGTTATTAACGTACACATCCTGCGAAACTCGCTCATCCCAGTGGTGACCTTCCTCGGTGCCGACTTGGGATCGCTTATGGGTGGCGCGATTGTGACCGAGGGTATCTTCAACGTTCCCGGTGTCGGTAACCTGCTGTACCGCGCAATCCTCAAGGGTGAAACCCCCACGGTTGTCGCGGTTGTCGGTGTGCTCGTGATCGTCTTCGTGCTCGCCAACCTCATCGTAGACATGCTTTACGCCCTGCTTGACCCAAGGATCCGATATGCCTGAGAACCAGAATCAAAATCCTGAGGCCGGATTGCCTATCAGCAAGATCCGTGCCGGAAAAGTTTCTAAATACGCTATTCCGCACTTCGTTGCGCCGCTTGATGAGACGCCGTTGCACGGTGTCGATGCGGTCAAGGAAACCGGTAAACCACTATCCATGTGGGCAGAAGCTTGGCGCTCGCTACGCAAGCGTCCGCTGTTCATTATTTCGGCGCTATTGATCATCTTGGTGATCGCTATTGCGGCAATCCCTGGAGTATTCTCCGCGGCGGATCCACGATTCTGTGACCTTCAATTTTCTAATGAAGGCGCAAGCGCCGGCCATCCGATGGGGTATAACTTCCAAGGTTGCGACGTCTACGCACGCGCCATCCACGGAACGCGCGCCTCGCTGATGGTCGGTATTTTCACTACACTCTTTGTGGTTCTGCTCGGTGGCACCATCGGCGCCCTCGCAGGGTTCTACGGCGGCTGGTTGGATACGATCCTCGCTCGTCTGGGTGACATCTTCTTCGCACTTCCAATGGTGCTTGGTGCCATCATCGTGATGCAGCTACCCGCATTCCGCGACAATAAGAGCGTATGGACAGTTATAGTCACGCTCTCCATTTTCGGTTGGCCGCAGGTCGCTCGTATTACCCGTGGTGCGGTGCTCGAAGCACGCAATGCGGACTTTGTTAAAGCCTCACGTGCTTTGGGACTATCGCGTGGCAAATCATTGCTAAAGCACGTGATCCCGAATGCTATGGCACCGGTGATCGTGGTAGCTACCGTAAACCTTGGTGTGTACATTGTCGCCGAGGCGACGCTGTCCTTCCTCGGTCTTGGACTTCCATTTGAGGTGATGAGCTGGGGTAACGATATCTCCTCGGCTCAATCACAGCTACGTAATAATCCGATGATGTTGATGTGGCCCGCAATGTTCTTGTCAGTCACCGTCTTGAGCTTCATCATGCTCGGCGATGCAGTGCGTGATGCATTGGATCCTAAGTCTCGAAAGGGGAACTAACTGTGGTGCAGAATTCAGACCCCAAGCCCCTGCTAGAAATCAAAAACTTGGCCATCACCTTCAGTACTCCTGATGGTCCGGTCAACGCCGTGCGCAACGCCAACTTGACGGTGATGCCCGGCGAGACTGTGGCCATTGTGGGTGAGTCCGGCTCGGGTAAATCCACTACCGCGTTGGCGGCCATCGGTCTACTTCCAAGCAACGGTGAAGTCTCAGCTGGCCAGATTCTTTTTGATGGCGAGGATATTTCCAAAGCCAGCGAAAAGCGATTCGTTGAGTTGCGCGGTAACCACATCGGCATGGTCCCTCAGGACCCGATGAGCAACTTAAATCCTGTGTGGAAAATTGGTTTCCAGGTCAAGGAGACTTTGAAAGCCAATGGACTGGCTGGAAACAATCCCAAGCAGCGCGTAGCGCAGGTCTTGGCTGATGCTGGCCTGCCTGATCCGGAAACTCGGATGAATCAGTACCCGCACGAGTTCTCTGGCGGTATGCGACAGCGTGCGCTGATTGCTATCGGTTTGGCCTGTCGTCCTCGTCTGCTGATCGCTGATGAGCCCACCAGCGCGTTGGACGTGACCGTGCAGCAACAGATCTTGGATCACTTGGACACCATGACCAGCGAACTGGGTACTGCAGTCTTGCTGATCACCCACGATTTGGGCTTAGCAGCAGAGCGCGCCGAGAAGGTCATCGTGATGTACAAGGGGCAGGTTGTTGAATCTGGTCCAGCGTTGGAACTGTTGCGCAATCCGCAGCACCCATACACTAAGCGACTGATCAATTCTGCGCCGTCGTTGGCCGCGCAGCGTGGTGATAAGCATGAGATGACAGTGGACGAAGTAGTGGCGGAAAAGTCCGAACCACTGTTGAAGGTCTCAAATCTGACGAAGGTCTTCGACATCCGTAAGGGCTTCGGACGTAAGGATAAGTTCACCGCGGTGGACAAGGTCTCCTTCGAGATTCCCAAGGGCACGACAACCGCAGTGGTCGGTGAATCCGGTTCGGGCAAGTCGACTATTGCCCAGATGGTGCTGAACCTGCTGGATGCAACTTCCGGAGACATCGTCTTCGACGGGCAAGCTATTGGCAAGCTCAGCGAACGTGAACTGTTTAAGTACCGACGTCGTGTGCAACCTATCTTCCAGGACCCTTATGGTTCCTTGGATCCGATGTACTCGATTTACCGCACTATCGAGGAGCCACTGCGTATCCACGGTATTGGCAATCAGGCATCGCGGGAGAAGAAAGTCAAGGAACTGCTGGATCAGGTATCCATGCCGGCTTCGACCATGCACCGATTCCCGAACGAACTCTCTGGCGGTCAACGACAGCGTATTGCCATCGCGCGAGCGTTAGCCCTGCAACCAGAGATGATCGTCTGTGATGAGGCTGTCTCGGCGTTGGACGTGTTGGTTCAAGCCCAGGTGTTGGAGCTGCTCGATGAGCTTCAGCGTGAACTGGGGCTCACCTACTTGTTCATCACCCACGACTTGGCTGTGGTGCGTCAGATCGCAGACAACGTCTGTGTGATGGAGCATGGGCAGCTTGTTGAGCAGGGAACGGTGGATGAGATTTTCGATAATGCGAAGAGCGATTACACGCGAAACTTGCTGTCGGCCATCCCAGGTGCCAGCTTAATTTAAGTATTCCACGGCTTTGGCCGCCAACTCAGGGCAGTGATTTCTTCATAGAGTCACTGCCCTGAGTTCGTTAAAAAGTGACTTATTCAAGAAATGTTTCAGTTTTTTCTGATCTGAAATAAATGTTGCAAAAACGTTATAAACGAGTTTGGCGGACGAAGGGGCCAACCATCGTTTCTGATTGAAAAAACCCAATGTGAAAGAAACCCTTGAAATCTCGCGGATGTGAGTCACGTCTCGTAACTTGTTAGTAACATAGCGATCGTGACCCGACGCTTTGGGCGGCGCTCTTCGGAGATATGAAGCGCATCTTTCTATATCCAAGATGACAAAAGCCAGTTAGTCTATTGCTCAATGGTTCCATCGTGTGATGTGTTCCTCAGTGGACCGCATGGTTCAGAACTCGTATCGTTCATATTCTCAAGGAGGCGAAATGCGATTCCAACGTGTTTCGAAGGCAGTAGTAGTAGGTGCTGCAATGGCTTTGGCCCTGTCGGCATGTGCACCAGGCGGCAGCGGCACCGATCCGAAAGCTTCGGAGTCCGGCGCTGAAGGCGGCAACGGCTCGGCCGAGGTAACCAACAGTGGTCTCGCAGATCTCGGTGACATCACCACGAAGGACGACACCATTGCCGTCTCTGTGGGCGCCCCAGAATTCATCAGCTACAACGGGTTCACCCCGAACACCTACTCGACCTACAACTCCGCCATCACGGACCGCATGTTCGCAGGCTTCTCGTACTTCGGTACCGACGGAGCACTGTACCCGAACGAAGATCTCGGCTCCTACGAGAAGATCAGCGACGATCCGCTGACGATCAAGTACACCATCAGTGAAAACGCCAAATGGTCAGATGGCACCCCAATCACCGTGGCAGACTCGGTCTTGGCCTGGGGTGTACAGAACTTGAACCTCAACGAGGGTTCCAAGGAAAAGCCACTTTTCAACTCGGTCTCCGTTGACCTCGGTGACACCGTGCCAAAGGGCCCACAGGGTGACGTTGCCGGCAAGGAATTCACCGTTGAATTCTCGGATCCGGACCCGGACTGGGCTCTGCAGTCCTGGATGTTGCAGCCGGCACACGTGGTTGCCAAGGAAGCTGGCATGAGCACCGAAGAACTGGCCAACGCCATTCTCGCTGGTGAATCAGACAAGCTGAAGAAGGCCGCGAAGTTCTGGAACGAAGGCTGGACCACCAACCCGGGCACCCTTCCAAAGGAAGAAATCATGCCTGTCTCCGGGCCGTACAAGCTCGGCTCCTGGAAGGCCGGAGAATCGGTCACCCTGGTAGCGAACGAGGACTACTACGGAGCTCCTGCCGCCACCAAACAACTGAACTTCCGCTTCGTTGAGGACGCAGCCATGGTTCAGGCTCTGCAGAACAAGGACATCGACGTCATCGGCCCACAGCCAACGGTTGATACCTTGGCTCAGCTTAAAGCCCTAGGCGATCAGGTGAACATCCAGCAGGGTGACACCCTGACCTGGGAGCACCTGGACTTCAACTTCCGCGGCAAGAATGCCTTCAAGAACCTGGAATTGCGCAAGGCCTTCGCCATGTGTGTTCCACGTCAGAACATCGTTGACAACTTGGTCAAGCCACTGAACCCAGAAGCAGTGGTCATGAATGCTCGCGAAGTATTCCCATTCCAGGACAACTACGAAGATGTTGTCTCAGCTTCATATGATGGACGCTACGATCAGGTCGACCTCGAAGGCGCGAAGAAGATCCTCGAAGCCGAGGAGGCCGTGGGCACCACGGTGCGCATTGGTTACTCAGCACCAAACGAGCGTCGCACCAACGAAGTTGCTGCCATCAAGTCCTCCTGTGATGAGGCCGGATTCAAGGTGGAAGATGCCGGAGATCCGAAGTTCTTCGCACCGGGCGGAACCCAAGAACGCGGCGACTACGACGTAGCACTGTTCGCTTGGGCCGGTTCGGGCCAGATTTCTTCGGGCCAGAACATCTACGCCACCGGCAAGCCACAGAACTACGGACAGTACTCCAACGAGCAGGTGGACGCCGAATGGGAGACCCTGGCAAGGTCGCTGGATCCAGCGGTACACCAGGAGCAGATCAAGAAGATTGAGAAGCTCTTGTGGGATGACCTGTACGGCATCCCAGTATTCGCCCACCCGGGCTTGAGCGCTTCGGGAGCAGATATTCAGAATGTCCGCCACACCGCGACCCAGAATGGAATCGTCTGGAACGCCGAGCAGTGGGTACGTGCAGAGTAGCTGCCATTAGGCACTGAGCTCAGACACCGTGAGTGAACGACTGCGGGGCCCGATAGACCGTCGGGCCCCGCAGTGTGTCCACCACATCCCCACAATGATTCGTTGACGCCACCACCCAAGGTAAGCGAATCGTCCGGTGAGAAACGAAAGTAGGACATAAACGCCGTGTTGAAATTCATCGCCAAACGACTTGGATCGGCCATCGGTGTGCTCTTTGCAGCTTCGCTGCTGCTGTACATCCTGGTCATTAATTCGGGTGACCCGCTGAAAGACCTGCGTGAAAGTAACGCAGATAACCGCGAATACCTGATGGCACAACGCATCGAATACATGGAGCTAGATCAGCCCTGGTACCTTCGCTACTGGGACTGGCTGACCGGCGTTTCCAAGTGCTTCGTTGGACAGTGCGACTTAGGCCGTAATATCAACGGCGTGGAAGTCTCGGGACTCCTTGCCAACGCTGCCGCCTCGACCTTGCGCCTGGTGCTCATCGCCACGGTGATCGCCGCAATCCTCGGTATCGCCATCGGTGTGCTCACCGCGGTGCGTCAATACTCCGGCCTTGACTACATCGTCACCTTCCTGACCTTCCTCTTCTTCTCACTTCCAGTCTTCTGGGCAGCTGTATTGCTGAAGGAATACCTGGCCATTGGATTTAATGACTGGATAGCCTCGCCAGACATATCCTTGGGTACCTCCATACTCATCGGCATAGTCTTGGGCCTGATTATGCAGATGTTCTTAGCCGGCTCGCTCAAACGTCGTGCTCTGACCTTCGTCGCTGTAGCGATCTTTGTGCCCTTGGTACTGCAATACTCGCTCTGGCTGAACTTCTACCGTTTCCCGCAAATGGGCCCAGCAATCGTGGTCGTCTTGACCTTGCTGGTGGCACTATCCGCCACCTCGATGACGGCTGGCCTGAAGGAAAAACGTGTACTTTATCCGGCGCTGATCACCGTGGTGCTCGTGCTTGCCGCCTACTACGCGACCTTCTACCTGATGTCCGAACCGAACACCTGGATCCTCTTGGGCGGGCTGATCCTCGCCGTAGCGATCCCGGCGCTTGTTGGACGCCTTATGGGTGGACGACTTCGTAAGAACGCGGCCAGCGTAGCAATGGTGACAGGTTTTGTCGGCGCCGCGCTCACCGTTATCGACCACATATTCCGTGCTTGGCCGGGCTTCTTGGACAACAAGGGCCGCCCAATTTCCACTATTGGTTCCTCTACCGCGAACTTTGAGGGCGGTTATTGGGATCACTTCTTGGATAACGGCACCCAGTTGCTGCTGCCCACCATTTTGTTGGCAATCATTTCGCTGGCAAGCTACTCGCGCTACACCCGCTCTTCAATGCTGGAAGTACAGCAGCAGGATTACATTCGTACCGCCCGCTCTAAGGGACTAAGCGAACGTACGGTGATTTTCCGTCACGCATTCCGCAACGCGATGATCCCTATCGCCACCATCGCGGCCTTCGACTTCGCAGGGCTCATCGGTGGTGCGGTGATTACCGAGCGCGTCTTCGGTTGGAAGGGCATGGGCGAAATGTTCGCCACCGGCCTGGACCATGTGGACGCCAACCCGGTAATGGCCTTCTTCTTGGTCACCGGTACCGCAGCGATCATTTTCAACCTGCTGGCAGACATTGTCTACGCCATGCTCGACCCACGCATTCGCGTCTAGGCGGCCATGACAATCATCAGCAATCGTGTCTGGGACATTAAGGACAAACGATGAGTAACACCAACGACAATCTGCCGCAGAACCTCACCTCCGTAGCCGAGGTAGAGGACGCGAAGCTGGCTCGCCAGTCCGAAGATTCAAAGAGCCAAGGCCGCATCGTCATTGGACGGTTCGTCAAGCATAAGCTCGCCATGACCTCCAGCGTGATCCTAGTTTTTATCACCATCTTTGCTTTCAGCTCCGTAGGGTGGGGAGTAATCCCCGGATGGTGGGACAAGTCTTATCTAGACGCTGGTGCAGTAATCAATGGTGGCAAGCCAACGCTTAGCCTGGTGCCTACCTGGTTAGGTGGCGAAGGAATCCGCTGGGGAGAAAATCCCTTCGGCCAGGATTCCATTGGCAAAGATTACTTTGCACTGGTGATGACAGGAACACAGAAGTCCATCATCATCGGCGTGGTAGTCGGATTGGTCTCCACATTCCTCGGTGCAGTCATCGGCGCGGTTGCCGGTTACTTCCGCGGCTGGGTTGATGAAGTACTGATGCGCATCACCGATCTGTTCATCGTGATCCCACTGTTGGTGCTGGCCGCTGTGTTGGGCCAGATCGCCGGTGCGAGCTCAGGCTCTATTATCACCTTGGCCTTCGTTTTGGGTCTGGTCACCTGGACGGGCTTGGCCCGTCTGGTTCGCGGTGAGATCCTCTCGCTACGTGAACGCGAATACGTGGCGGCAGCCCAAGCCATGGGTTCCAAGACCTCGCGTGTGATCTTCAAACACTTGCTGCCAAACACCATCGGTGTGATCGTGGTCAACGCGACCTTCGCGATCGCCGGCGCGATCCTGCTGGAATCCTCGCTGTCCTACCTAGGCTTCGGTGTCCAGCCACCGGAATCCTCACTGGGTCTACTGATCAGCCAGTACCAGAATGCGTTCACCTCTCGTCCGTGGCTCTTCTGGTGGCCAGGCATGATTATCGTTGCCATCGCGCTGAGCGTGAACTTCCTCGGCGATGGCCTGCGAGATGCTTTTGACCCACGCCACACTGGCAAGAAGCGCCGCCGCCGAGCTGGGCTCTTCGCCCTGCCAACTCGTAAGGAGAAGCCATGAGCACCGAAGCAGCAGAAAATTATGCACTGAGCTTCACCGACCTGAAGGTCACCTTTGAAACCGCCGGACCTGACGTACACGCGGTGAAGGGTTTGTCCCTAGCTGTACGCCCCGGCGAAGTTGTTGCCTTGGTGGGCGAGTCCGGTTCGGGTAAGTCCGTCACCTCCACCGCCGCCATGGGATTGCTTCCGGAGAACGCGTACATCACTGGCGAAGCCAGAGTTGGAAACGTAAACGTGGTGGGCCTGGACCAAGGCAAGATGCGCAAGATGCGTGCTACCGACATCGCCATGGTGTTCCAAGAACCTATGACGGCATTGAACCCGGTGCTGACCATTGAACGCCAGCTCACCGAAGCACTAGAACTGCATGACGTGGCATACGGTAAGGAAGCTACCGACAGGGCAATCGAGCTGCTCACCCTGGTAGGCATCCCAGATCCAGCCAAACGTATTAAGCAGTACCCACACCAGTTCTCTGGTGGTCAGCGTCAGCGCATCGTGATCGCCATGGCGATCTCCTGTGATCCGAAGGTGATTATCGCCGATGAGCCAACCACCGCGTTGG
This sequence comes from Glutamicibacter sp. BW77, assembly GCF_002332285.1. Lineage (NCBI taxonomy): Bacteria > Bacillati > Actinomycetota > Actinomycetes > Micrococcales > Micrococcaceae > Glutamicibacter > Glutamicibacter sp. BW77. The sequence goes on from NZ_NRGT01000073.1 coordinate 313,891, forward strand.
ACGTCACCGTGCAGGCAGAAATTCTTGACCTGCTGCGTGAGCTCAAAGACCGACTGAACACTGGTATCTTGCTGATTACCCACAATATGGGTGTCGTGGCAGATATGGCAGACCAAGTTGCGGTGATGTTCCAAGGCAACTTGGTGGAAACCGGCGACGTTCAGCAAGTCTTGCTCCACCCGCAACACGAGTACACTCAGCGCTTGCTTTCCTCGGTACCCCGGCTTTCTCCGGTGATCATCGATGAGAACGCCCCACGCAGTGAGCCGACCGTCCCGGCGGAACGCGAGCTGGTGCTGGAAGCCAAAGATCTGGTGTTGGAATACAACATGCGTGGCAAGATCTTCCGTGCGGTGGAAAACGTCAGCTTCGACGTCGCTAAGGGCGAGGTACTGGGTATCGTGGGCGAGTCCGGCTCGGGTAAGTCGACCATTGCTAAGGCGGTACTCGGACTGCTTCCGGTGGCCGCAGGCACGCTGGCGGTCAAGGGACATAACCTGCCTAAGCTATCGACACGTCAGGCACGTGCTGTGCGTAAGGACATCGGTGTGATCTTCCAGGATCCTGCCGCGTCATTAAATCCGCGTTTCCCGATTGGTGACTGCATTACCGAACCCATGGTGGTGCACAAGGTCGGAAACAAGGCCTCTCGGACCAAGCGTGCCTTGGAGCTGCTGGATGCGGTCAAGCTGCCACGCAACGTGATCAACCGTTACCCACATGAGCTTTCCGGCGGTCAGCGCCAGCGTATTTGTATCGCTCGTGCGCTAACCATGAATCCAGAATTGCTAATCGCTGACGAGCCAACCAGTGCCTTGGACGTATCTGTTCAAGCAGTCGTCTTGGAGATGCTCCAAGATTTGCAGCGCGACTTCAATTTTGCGTGCCTCTTCGTCAGCCATGATCTGGCCGTGGTGGATATGCTCGCCGATTCAGTGGTCGTCATGCAAAACGGCAAGGCCGTAGAGCAAGGGCGTGTTGATACCGTATTGCACGCACCTACCCACGATTACACTCGTCGCTTGTTGGCCGCCGCTCCGGTGCCAGACCCGATCGAGCAGGCCGTACGTCGTGATGCATGGAGAATTTTGAACAGCACTAAGTAGCCGAAGAGCTGTGCGTGGATAAGGGGCTGGTTTGCCGAGGCATTACTCGACAAGCCAGTCCCTTTCGTATTTGTCTCTGTCTGCCTAGAGTTGAAGCAGAATTCGCTGGCCACTGGCTAAATACTGGAGTGAGGTTGTTTGGCCTGTAAACGTGTCGAGTGTTCCCGACGGATCATTGGCCGAAGCTTTTACCAAAGAGCATCATGATATTGATGCGGCGATTGAGAACTACCTGGCTTCGACTCATGAGGGCCCAGAACAGCGGGCCAAGATGTTGCTGGAAGCAGTCAGCGCGTTGCGACGACATATTTATCTTGAAGAAGAGGTAGTGTTTCCCGACCTACCTCGCGCCACGCTTATGATGCCGTTGATGGTGATGCACCGGGAACACGGTGAACTGTGGCGCCGGATGGACGCCCTAGAAGAATCATTGCAAAGCGGAAGTGCCGATGAACAGTTGATGGCGGACTGTCAAGAATTGTTGTCCTTGTTGGACAACCATAATTCTAAAGAAGAGCCGATCATCTATCCGCAGATGGATACCGCGCTCAGTGTGCAGGAGCAACAAAAGGTTGCCCATCTTTAGCTGGGGGAGCGCATCCCGAAGGCTGGGTCTGTCAAGACGCCTAATACGGTTTGCTCGCCACTAGAACAGTGGATTTTGGGGATTTGTATTGATTCTCATCGTCGCGTGAGAGTAGTGCTGTGTGCGTAGCCGTTTGTTCTTGATTTTAGAGGACTAAGGAGCAACTCCCTAGGCCTGGAGGAATGCGATGTACAGACGGCTAATGCCTTGCACCGAGCACCAGAGAATTGTGGGCGATGAACGGGCTGCTCGTTTCCCTGAAGCAGCTTAAAAGCTAGCCGTGGTTCACTCGTCATTGAGTGAACCACGGCTAGTTTGAAAGCTCCGAAAATTAGTCGTTGAGTTCTAAAACGATCTCGGTGACAACTGCGGCGCGTGCGTTGGAGAAGATCTGCTCCGTGCCAACCTGCTTAAATCCGCGACGCTCCAAGACCTTCAGCGAACCAAGATTGTCCTGGACAACGTGAGCGGTCAACGGACGCTTGGTGAACTCTGCCAAGAAGGCGTCTACCGCGCTGGTGGTGATTCCCTTACCCCAGAACTTGGTGGAGGTCCAGAAATTGATTTCTGGCTTCGCGCCATCAAAAACCAAGATTGATCCGGCAACTTCACCCTCGTGCTCGATGGTGCGAACCAGCACCGATTCGTCGTTGAGGATGGAGCTCCAGTGGTGATCAAATACCGCACGATCTGACGGATTACGCGCCTGGTATGCGGCCATGAGGTTCGCCTCGGGCTCTTGCTGATGAGCAAAGAAGGCGTCCAAGTCGGAAGGGCGGACTTCACGTAGTTGCACGATAAAGACCTTTCTTTCGTGAGGTGGTACGCGCCCGATTGAACGCGCCCAAAGATGTGTGGGACTTAGGTTCTAGACTACCGGGGATGTTAGTGCCGCGAGTGCCATATTGGACAGTAACGGTTTTAACCCTGATTTTTTGGTACGTGGTGAGTGTGCGGAGTGCGCCGTCGAGTTCAGCAACCCGAAGACCGCATGAGCCCTGAATCGGTGCGATTGCGGACTGCCGGTGGGGTGCATTTTGGCCAGCTGCTCGGTCCATAAAGAGATATAACTATTTTGAAGTTTACGAACTAAAGCGAGTTCCGACTTTGGTAATGACTTCAAATCTCGGTCCTGGACCTGAAGGATATCGGGCCGAGAAAGTGAAAAATCGGTGTGAAAATCTACTAAACGTGACAAGACCTGAAATGGATCCCCACCGTTTTCAGCAGCTTCCAGCCCGCCGGCGTAGATATCTTTCGACATGTCCACGAGCAAAGCAATAAGCAAAGCCTGCTTACCTGCGAAATGCCGATACACAGCAGGGCCCGAAATACCGCAGGCGGCACCTAGATCTTCTAGGGACACTCCTGAATATCCGTGCAACGCAAAGAGCCGGGTAGCTTCACGCAACAACGCGTCACGGCGTTCTGCCTTGGCGCGCTCGCGATCTGTTGGCTCAGTGAGAGATTGATATCTGCTCAATGCATTTACTCCTTAGAAACCCCGCCCACAACTGGACAACTATGATCTACGCCACTAATGTCAAAATGTAGGTAGAAAACACAGTTAATAAGAATTAACCATACGCGCCGGACTGTCAGCTTCCAAGGTATTGCGTCCGCGTTCCGTATAACCCGTCACCGCAGACGACATCACAAGGGTCGCCTCGGTGAGGACAACCTCGAAAGAAGAGAGTGCCCGTGATTGATCTCGAACTCGACGAACTGTACCAAGACCTGGTCGATGTCGTGCGTGAATTTGCCCAGCAAGTCGTTGCTCCTGTCAGTGCCAAGCACGACGCGGAACATAGCTTCCCCTATGACGTGGTCGCACAAATGGGTGAATTGGGGCTATTTGGCCTTCCGATCTCCGAAGAATACGGTGGCTCCGGTGGCGACTACTTCGCTCTAGCCTTAGCACTAGAGGAACTAGGCCGAGTCGATCAATCAGTCGCCATCACCCTCGAAGCAGGTGTGTCCCTCGGTGCTATGCCGATTTTCCGATTTGGCAATGAAGAACAAAAACAGCTTTGGCTACCAGATCTAGCAGCTGGCAAAAAACTCGCAGGTTTCGGCCTAACCGAGCCAGGCGCCGGTTCTGATGCTTCGGCTTCACGGACCAGAGCCAAGGTTGAGGATGGCCAATGGGTTATCGACGGTTCGAAAGAGTTCATCACGAACTCCGGGACAGATATCACCTCTCTGGTCACAGTCAGCGCGGTGACTGGGGTGAACGAATCCACCGGCAAAAAAGAAATCTCCACAATCATCGTTCCCAGCGGAACCGAAGGATTTACCGTGGAGCCTGCCTATAACAAGGTCGGTTGGCACGCCAGTGATACCCACCCGCTCAGCTTTAATGGTGCCCGGGTGCCGGAAGAAAATCTGCTGGGGGAGCGCGGGCGTGGCTACGCTTACTTCCTGGAGATCCTTGATGAGGGCCGCATCGCCATCGCAGCTCTGGCAACCGGCGCTGCACAGGGATGCCTTGATGAGGCCGTAAACTACGCGAAGACCCGCCAGAGCTTCGGCGCGGCCATTGGTAAAAATCAGGGGATCTCCTTCATGATTGCCCGCATGGCATCACGGGTACACACTTCACGTCTGGCCTACTACGCGGCTGCGGCGAAAATGCTGGCAGGCAAAGACTTCAAGATCGAAGCCGCACACGCAAAACTCGTGGCCAGCGAGGCCGCGATGGACAACGCGCGAGACGCGACCCAGATCTTCGGCGGTTACGGATTCATCAACGAATCCTTGGTGGCACGCCATTACCGAGACTCGAAGATCTTGGAGATCGGTGAAGGCACCACCCAGGTGCAATTGATGCTGATTGCCCGCAGCCTCGGACTGTAAAAGTATCTCAGTACTCGGGCCGGTGAACAACGCTTATCCGCGGTTGTTCACCGGCCCGAACTGTTTTTTGATGCTCCAATGGATTGGCACTTTGGGACCTCACAGTTATAGCGCCCATAATGGATTGGGTGAGCACCCAATCTTCTTTTAAAACTGCGGATGGTCCCCGCCGTGTCACACTGATCGGTTCTACCGGGTCAATTGGTACTCAGGGCCTAGACGTCATCAAGAATGCGCCAGAACAATTTAGCGTGACAGCACTTAGCGGCGGCTACAACCTGACACTGTTGGCCGAGCAAGCAGTCACGTTCCGCCCGGAGGTGGTTGGCGCCGCAGTGGATAATGTTGACGAACTGGCTACCGCGATTTCTTCAGCCGCGCGAGAGGCAGGAGTGACCGGCTATGCGCCACAGCTGCTCAGTGGGGCCGATGCCGCGACGCAGATAGCTGGATACAGCGAAGCCGACGTAGTTCTCAACGGTATTACCGGAGCGATTGGGTTAGAACCAACCATAGCTGCGCTCAAGGCCGGACACCTCCTGGCGCTGGCTAATAAAGAGTCGCTGATTATCGGCGGGCAAGTCGTTAAGCAAATCGCGGCCCCCGGACAGATTTCTCCGGTCGACTCTGAACACTCCGCGCTGGCGCAGGCGCTGCGTTCCGGGACCCCAGAAGAAGTTTCCAAATTGATTGTCACCGCTTCCGGTGGACCCTTCTTCGGATATAGCTATGAACAACTCCGTGAGGTGAGCCCAGCACAAGCATTGGCGCACCCAACATGGGATATGGGACGCATGGTGACCACGAATTCGGCGACCATGGTCAACAAGGCATTGGAAGTTATCGAAGCCCACCTGCTCTTTGATGTGCCACTAGAGCGCATCGAACCCTTAGTTCACCGCCAATCTATTGTGCATTCAATGGTTGAGTTCATCGACGGTTCGGTGATCGCGCAAGCTTCTCCGCCGGATATGCGTCTGGCAATTGCGCTGGGCATCAATTGGCCACACCGAGTCGCTGGCGCCGCAAAACCCTGCGATTTTTCCACCGCGTCCTCATGGACCTTTGAGCCATTGGACGAGTCGGTGTTTACCGCGGTGAAGTTGGCGAAACAGGCAGCTGCTGCCTCCGGGACCCACATGGCTGTGTACAACGCGGCAAATGAAGTCGCCGTTGAAGCTTTCCACGAAGGCCGGATTCGTTTCACGGATATCGTTGAAACCATTAACCGCGTGCTTGACGCATATACGCCTGTTAATGCGGAGCTTTCGGCTGAAGTAGTTCTCCAGACAGATCAGTGGGCGCGCGCCCACGCCACCGCGTTGCTGAAGGAAAAAGCATGAACGTACTAATGTTCCTTGGCGGCGTGCTCTTCATGGTCGTTGTCATTGCCATATCTATTGCTTTGCACGAGGTGGGCCACCTGATTCCCGCCAAGAAATTTGGATTGCGTGTTCCGCAATACATGATTGGATTCGGCAAAACGATCTTTTCGTTCAAGCGTGGAGAAACCGAATACGGGCTCAAAGCACTGCCCCTAGGTGGCTACATCTCCATGGTGGGTATGTATCCGCCACGTCCGGTTGCTGAAGCCGGTCAGCAGAAGAAACCAGGATTCTTTAACAAGATCTTTGGCCAGATGGTGGATGACGCCCGCTCACAAGCCAACGAGAATGTGGAAAGTAGCGACGAAGGGCGATTGTTCTACCAGCTGCCCATTTACAAGCGCGTTATTATTATGCTCGGTGGCCCGTTCGTAAACCTGTTGCTAGGATTTTTGCTTATTGGTGTGGTGATTACCGGATTTGGTGTTCCCACCACAACCACTACAGTTTCCGAGGTGTACCAGTGCATTGCAAGCGCAGAAAATGTGGATGCGACCGAATGCACGGCTAAAGACACTGAGGCTCCCGCCTACGCCGCAGGCCTGCTTCCGGGGGATACCATCACCTCGGTCAATGGCACCGCGGTGGCAAACGATGCGTGGTACGAGCTCACCGGAGTGATTCGCGATCATCCTGGTCAGAGCATCAGCCTGGCCTATACCCGTGGGGGAGTGGAACATCAGACCACACTCAAGCCACATTTGACCGAACGCCCGGTGCTAGATGACCAGGGTTACCCGGTTACTGATGAAAATGGCACCACGAAAACTGCACAGGTCGGCTTCGTGGGAATGAGCTCGCAGGTTGAGAATATAGCCCAACCAGTCACCGAAGTTCCTAGCGTGGTGGGAAACCAGTTGCTGACCATTGGCAACGTCATCCTGCACCTGCCTCAGCGCATGGTTGATGTCGCACAGGCTGCCTTTGGTACCGAAGAACGCGACCCGAATGGTCCGGTATCCATCGTGGGGGTGGGCCGCATCGCCGGAGAAATCAACGCTCACGAAGGAATCGCGGTTGGGGACAAGGTTGCTTCGCTGCTTTCCCCCGCCGGCGGCTTGAACCTTGCCTTGTTCGCTTTCAACCTGATTCCCCTTCTGCCGCTAGATGGTGGGCATGTGATTGGTGCATTGTATGAAGGATTGAAACGGACCGTGGCACGAATCTTCGGCCGTAAAAATGTGGCCCCGGTGGATACCATCAAACTTCTGCCGCTGACATATGTCGTGGCCGCCGCCATGCTGCTGATGGGTGGCCTCTTAATATACGCAGACATCTTCAAGCCAATCAGCATCTTCTAGCACCTAGGGAATTAAGCTGTAGCTATGACTGTTTTTGCTGTTGAATACGCGTATGCGCAGGACTCCACGGAATTGCGCAACGAACACCGTCCGGCGCATCGCGCTTTCCTCTCCGAGTATTTAGACGAAGGTGAAGTTCGTCTGTTGGCTTCGGGTCCCACCCCGGTGCTTGACGGCGCATTGCTGATTTTTGCCGCGACGAGTGAAGCGGTACTGAGCGAAGTACTGGACAACGATCCATTTAAGAAGGTCGGCGGTCTGGGAAAGACCACCATCACCGAATGGAACCCGGTAATTGGCATGCTCTCCGCATTTGCTTCCTAGCTCAGGTTTTTACCAACCCCCACGATGGCACTGAACTGCATCGTGGGGGTTTGTGTCTGTGGCTGCTTGCACAAATTGTTGGTCATCTTCGCACCACTTACACCGGGTTAGTGTTTTATGTCACGCGAGGCGACGGAATTGATTTATCGAAACACTCGTTGGAGTAGATGAAGCGTCAGCTTTATTTACTTTTCGATTCGCTAAATAGGAGCAACATAATATGGCTACTAACCCAGATCTTTCATG